>JBEKMZ010000080.1:0-16278 GCA_049523315.1 Acidimicrobiales bacterium
CACCGGATCATCCCCGGCTTCGTCCTGCAGGGAGGCGACCCGCAGGGGACTGGCAGCGGCGGGCCGGGATACCGCTTCGAGGACGAGCTTCCCCACGCCGGGCGCTACGAGCTGGGCTCGCTGTTGAGGACCGTCTCTCCGCCGGGGAGGATCAGGAAGAACTCGCTTCGGTCGGTGCTCGGCCCAGTCGAGTTCGCCATCGCGATCTCGCCCGGGTGGTAGCAGGCCGCCTGTGCGGGCGTCTTCGTGCAGCTCGAGGGGGGCGTGTTGCCGGTGAAGGAGTACCCGGGGTACCCGGACTCGAGCGGGCCGGGCTTTCCCGTAGCCCCCGCCGAGTCGGTGTCGGTCGGCGAGCCACCTTGGACGACGAAGCCCTTCAGCACCCGGAAAAAGAGCGTGTTGTTGAAGTACTGGTACCTGCTCAAGAAGATGAAGTTGTTCACGGCCGCGTACGACGCGGCAGCCGACATCCGCTCGACGACGTCGCCTGCGGTCGTCTTGAAGGTGACGTCCCAGACCGAGCTTGCCGGGATGCAGTTGGGCGGGGCCGACTTGAACAACAGGACGCGCTTTGTTGATCCCGTCGTGGGCGGACACGTCGCGGCCGCGACGGGCACCGTCGTGGTCGTCGTGGTCGTCGTGGTCGAGGTGGTACTGGTCGTGGTCGTCGTCGGCGTGGCTGTCTTCGAACCGCTGTTCACGGCGAACACGATGAGGACTATCGCAACAGCCGCGATCCCAAGGTAGACACCACGGCGCAGGTTGCGCCTCCGCTTGCGGCTCTTTTGGATTACGGCCTGCTTTTGTTCGCGTGCGGCTCGCTGCCGCGCCCTCTTGTCGGTTGGCACGGAGCGACACGCTACCGAAACCGCAGGGCAACGTGCATCCGCCCTTGTCCGCCCCGCCCGCGCGGACGGGTTTTGACCCCATTTCGGCGCCGGCACTGCACGCCTGCACCCGCGGAGGGAGTGGTGCTCGGCAGCTTTCGAGCCCCGGTCAGGCATGGTCGTCCGTCTTCCCGGGGCCGAGGTAGGTTGGCTGGGTGACGCTCGTTGTGCAGAAGTTCGGCGGGACATCGGTCGGGGACGCGGACCGGATCCGCGCAGTTGCGGACCACGTCGCCCGCACTCGCCGCTCGGGCAAGGACGTCGTCGTCGTCGTGAGCGCCATGGGCAAGACCACCGACGGGCTAATCCGCCTCGCCGAGGACGTCAGCCGCGTGCGACCG
This sequence comes from Acidimicrobiales bacterium, assembly GCA_049523315.1. Lineage (GTDB taxonomy): Bacteria > Actinomycetota > Acidimicrobiia > Acidimicrobiales > Bog-793 > Fen-455. The sequence continues at coordinate 1,229 of JBEKMZ010000080.1, forward strand.
GGCCGCGAGCTCGACATGCTGCTCACCGCGGGCGAGCGGATCTCGATGGCCCTTTTGTGCATGGCGCTCGCCGAGCTCGGCGTGCCCGCCGCCTCCTTCACCGGGAGCCAGGCGGGCATCATCACCGACACGACGCACACCAAGGCCCGCATCTTGGAGGTCAAGGGAGACCGGCTCCGCGAGTCGCTCGCCCAGGGCGTCGTCCCGGTCGTGGCCGGCTTCCAGGGGGTCTCGAGCAAACGGGACGTGACGACGCTCGGGCGCGGCGGTTCGGACACGACGGCCGTGGCGCTCGCGGCCGCCCTCGAGGCCGATGTCTGCGAGATCTACACCGACGTCTCGGGCGTGTTCACGGCCGATCCACGCGTCGTGCCGACCGCGCACCGGATACCGAAGATCTCCTTCGAGGAGATGCTCGAGGTGGCGGCCACAGGTGGCAAGGTGCTCGCACTGAGATCGGTCGAGTTCGCCCGGAACCATCACATTCCGCTACACGTGCGCTCCAGCTTCACCTGGGAGCCCGGTACCTTCGTTAGCGAGGAGGACCCTTCTGTGGAACAGCCCATCGTCTCGGCCGTGACGAGCGACACGACCGAGGCCAAGGTCACGATCACCGATGTTCCTGACCAGCCCGGCATCGCCGCCGCCTTGTTCCGAGGTCTTGCTGACCGGGCCATCAACGTCGACGTGATCGTGCAGAACACCTCGCACCACGGCACGACCGACATCTCTTTCACCGTGCCCCGGACGGACCTCGACGGAAGCTTGGAAGTGGCCGAGCAGCTCATCCCCAAGCTCGGAGCCGTCTCGGTGATCGCCGATGACGACGTTGCGACGGTCTCGGTCGTGGGCGCCGGCATGAGGACCCATCCCGGCGTCACGGCGACGATGTTCCAGACCCTCGCCGACGCGGGTGTCAACATCGAGATGATCTCCACTTCCCCGATCCGCATCTCGTGCCTGGTCAGGGCCGATCTCGCCGAAAAGGCGGTACAGGTCCTGCATGCCGCCTTCGAGCTCGATAGCTGACCGCAACTAAGCTCCGATCCATGCGAGTCGGAGTTTTCGGCGCCACCGGGCAGGTTGGCGCCGTCATGAGGTCGGTACTTGCCGAGCGGGCCTTCCCACTCGACGGCGTGCGTTTCTTTGCGAGCGCACGCTCCGCGGGCCGGACGCTTAGCTTCAAAGGCGAGGACGTCGTGGTCGAAGACGTCGTCGGGGCGGACTTCTCCGGCATCGACATTGCCCTGTTCTCCTGCGGCGCCTCGACCTCCCTCGAGCTCGCGCCACTTGTCGCCGCCGCCGGCGCCGTCGTCATCGACAACTCGTCCGCATGGCGCATGGACCCAGATGTCCCACTCGTCGTCCCCGAGGTCAACCGGGACGCCCTCTCAAAGATCCCGAAGGGGATCGTCGCCAACCCGAACTGCACGACGATGGTCGCGATGCCGGTGTTGAAGCCCCTCGACGAGATCGCCGGGCTCCGACGAATCGTCGCCGCTACCTACCAGGCCGTCTCGGGTGCCGGCCTCGCCGGCACGGCCGAGCTCGACGAGCAGGTCCGCAAGGTGGCGGAGGGCGCCGCCGCGCTCGCGCACGACGGCAACGCCGTCGAGCTGCCGGCCCCGTCGAAGTTCCCCGCCCCCATCGCCTTTAACGTCATCCCTATCGCCGGCAAGCTCGTCGACGACGGGAGCGCGGAGACCAACGAGGAGCAGAAATTCAGAGACGAGAGTCGTAAGATCCTCGGCCTGCCTGAATTGCTGGTCTCTTGTACTTGCGTCCGAGTGCCCGTGTTCACCGGGCACAGCCTGGCTCTCAACCTCGAGTTCGAGCGCCCGCTCAGCCCCGAGGACGCGACGGCGGCCCTCGACGGTGCGCCTGGAGTGCAGCTGTGCGACATCCCGACCCCGCTCGGGGCCACGGGAGGCGACGACTCCCTCGTGGGAAGGGTGCGCCGGGACAGGACCGTGCCGCACGGGCTGTCGCTGTTTGTGGTCGGTGACAACCTCCGCAAGGGGGCGGCCCTCAACGCCGTGCAGATCGCCGAGGTGCTTGCCGGGACCGCCTGAGCCAGGCGGCCGGGCTCAAGAAAGCTTCGTCAGGTATGGGCTGATCAGCTTCTCGATCAGCTTCGCGGCGACGTCGACCTCGATGTTGACCTTGTCGCCGGGAACTCTCCGGCCGATCGTGGTCATCTCCGAGGTGTGCGGGATGATGGCGACCGAAAAGCTTTCGTCGGTGAGCTCGAACAGCGTCAGGCTGACCCCGTCGATCCCGATCGAGCCCTTCTCGACGCAGTAGCGCATGAGATCGGCCGGGATGCGGACCTTGAGATCGGGCGGGCCGGCGGTCACTTCCCCGATCGCGTCGACATGGCCCTGCAAGATGTGCCCGCCGAGGCGGTCGGTTGCTCGCACCGGCCGCTCGAGGTTGACGGGGTCGCCCGGCTCAAGCAGGCCGAAGGTCGTCCGGTCAAGCGTTTCGGCAGTGAGCTCCGTCTCCCAGAGCCCCTCTGCGGGCGAGACGGAGATGACCGTGACGCAACACCCGTTGACAGCTATCGAGTCACCTATCCGGGCGTCGTGCAGCACGAGGTCGGCCTTGATCCGGTAGCGATCGCCGTCGTGGCCGAGGTACGCGCCCATCTCTTCGATGAGGCCTGTGAACACGTTCTCGAGCCTACCAACCTGCCGCTGACGCCGTCCGATGCCACAATCCCGTTCCTCACTGGCGGGCGAGCAGGATGGAGCCGACGCTGACGCCGAAGGCGAGTACGACGACTCGGAGCACGACCGGGCTCAGCTTGCGGGCGAAGCTCCCACCGAGGCGCCCGCCCGCCAGGCTCGCCACAGCCATGATGGCGACCGCGCTCCAAGCGACATGGCCGAAGACGCCGTACGCGACGACGGCCACCGAGTTGATGAGGACCGACATGACCTGCTTAAGCCCGTTCAGCCTCAGCAGGCTGTCCGCGATCACGAGCCCAAGCACCGCCAGCAAGATGATGCCGAGCCCTGCCCCGAAATAGGCGCCGTAGACGGCCGCGCAGAAGACCGCAACGTGAAGTCCGGCCGAGCGGTGCTCTCTCGAGCCCACCTGGCGCTTGCCAGTCATCTTGGAGACGAGCGGCTGGGCGCCGAAGAGAGCGCACGCGAGCAGGATCAGCCAGGGAACTGCCGTCTTGAAGACGCTCGCCGGTGTGGTGAGCAGCAGCACCGAACCGGCTAGACCGCCGGCGATGCTCGTCGCGCCGAGTGCCACAAGGCGGGGGCACTGACCTTCGAGCTCACGGCGGTAGGCGGCGGTCGCGCCCACGTACCCGGGCCACAGGGCGATTGTATTGGTGACGTTCGCGGTGATGCTCGGGTAGCCGACAGCCAAAAGCGCCGGAAACGAGATGAGCGAGCCGCCTCCGGCGACGCTGTTGACCGCCCCGCCCAACAGGCCAGCAATGCCGAGGACGATCCCGTGCTCGGGGGTCAATCAGTTACCGCGCTCGGCCAGTTCTCGGCGCGGACCTCGGCCATGTAAGCGGCGTGGTTGCGCGTCAGCTCGGCGACGCTGTCGCCCCCGAACTTGCGCAGCGCTTCGGAGGCGAGCACTAGGGCCAGCATCGTCTCGCCGACGACGCCCATGGCGGGCACCGAAGTGACGTCGGTACGCTCTTTGAACGAGACGGTCTCCTCTTTGGTCATGACATCGACGGTCTTGAGCACGGGGCGGTTGAGCGTGGCGAGGGGCTTCATGGCTGCGCCGGCAAGCAGCAGCCCTCCCGTCGAGATGCCGCCCTCGATACCACCGGCGAGGGTGGTCTCCCGCTTGTACTCGCGAGAGCCGGGATCGAAGAAGATTGAGTCGTGCCCGCTCGATCCCCGGCGCCGGGCGATGCCAAGCCCCTCGCCGATCCACACGGCCTTCACGGCCTGGATGCTCATGAGGGCGGCCGCGACGAGCGCGTCGAGCTTGCGGTCCCAGTGGACGTGACTACCGAGACCAACGGGCACGCCGTAGGCGGCGATCTCGACGGTGCCTCCGAGCGAGTCGCCCTCCTTCGCGGCCGCCTTTATCTCGGTGATCATCTCGGCCTCCGCGCTCGGGTCGAAGCAGCGCACGGGCGACTCGTCGACCCTGGAGAGTTCGCCCGGCAGCGGCCGCAGCCCCGTAGCGGCCTCTGCCTCGCCGATCTGGACGACGTGGCTCACGATCGCGACCCCGATCTGGGCAAGGAGAGCCTTCGCGAGGGCACCAGCCGCCACTCTCGCCGCCGTCTCGCGTGCCGAGGCGCGCTCGAGCACGTCGCGGGCGTCGTCAAATCCGTACTTCTGCATGCCGGCGAGGTCGGCGTGCCCGGGGCGGGGCTGAGTGAGCCGCCGCGAGGGATGCCCCGGGCCGGGCGACATCTCGGTCTCCCATTTCGGCCACTCGGCGTTCGCGATCTCGATTGCAACCGGAGAGCCGAGGGTGCGTCCATGGCGGACGCCGCCGAGGATGGTGATCTCGTCGGTCTCGAAGCGCTGGCGGGGCCCGCGCCCGTACCCGAGCCTGCGGCGGGCCAGCTCCCCGCGGATCTCGTCGGCGACGATGGGCATCCCGGCCGGAAGCCCCTCGACGACAGCGACGAGGGCGCGGCCATGTGACTCACCGGCGGTCAGAAAGCGCAGCACCGCCGTAGCCTACGGCTGCACGCCACCAGCGGGGAGCTGGCCGAGGTGGCGCGCCTGCCAGGGCCCTGCCGGCGAGTCCGCCACGACCTCGGACCATGATCCTGTCGGGAGGTCGAGCTTGAGCACGCCGAGCGCAGGGACGAGCAGGCTCAACAACGCCCGGAGGACGGCGTCGTGTGTGACGAGGGCGACACCGCCCGGCGCGCCCGCGGCCCGCAGCGCGGCCTTAAGGAACGACGCATGTGCCCTTCGCTCCAGGAGCTGCCACGCCTCGACGAGGGGAGCGGCGTCGATCGAGCCGAACCGCTCCTCGGCATGCGCGATCGTGTATCCCGCCAGCTCCCCGTAGAAGCGGTCGCTGAGCCGCTCGTCGGTCGACATTTCTGCCCCCGATGCCAAAGCGACAGGGCGCGCGGTGTCGAGGGCTCGCTTGAGCGGGCTGGAGACGACCGCGCTCAGACGCACCTCGCGGAAGGCCTCGCCGAGCGCGACTGCCTCCGCCTCGCCGGCCGCGTCGAGGGGAACGTCGAGTTGGCCCCTCAGCACGCCGGCCGCGTTAAGGGCGGTCTCGCCGTGGCGGATCAGGAAAACTTGCACCGCTGCCACGTCCCGAAGCTAATGGGACTCGACTGGCTGGCGCGAACAGGCGGTGTGACGGCGTGGCTGGGCCGATTGCTGGTGCTCAGCCGGCGAGCCCGTAAGGCAAAGACTCGGAAGCCTCGATCTCGATGAGGCGGTTGTACTTCGCCACCCGCTCGCCGCGCGCGGGTGCGCCAGTTTTCAGCTGCCCCGAGCCCGAGCCGACGACGAGGTCGGCGATGAAGGTGTCCTCGGTCTCGCCCGAGCGGTGCGAGACCATCTGCGACCAGCCCGCCTCCCGGCAGACAGCGATCGCGGCGAGGGTCTCGGTGACGGTTCCGATCTGGTTGACCTTGATCAGCGCAGCGTTCCCGGCGTGGCGGCTGATCGCCTCGGCGATGATCGCCGGGTTCGTGACGAGCAGGTCGTCGCCGACGATCTGGAGGCGCTCGCCGAGGCGTTCGGTGAGGCGCACCCAACCGTCCCAGTCGCCCTCTGCAAGGCCGTCCTCGAGGCTCCACACGGGAAAGTCGGTGATGATCTTCTCGTAGCGGTCGATCATGTCACCGCTCGAGAGGGTCTCCCCGGCGACGCGGTAGCTACCGTCGCGGTAGAACTCACTCGCGGCCGGGTCGAGCGCGATCGCGACGCCGTCACGACCGGGACGGTAGCCGGCCTGCTCGATGGCGGTGACGAGCAGGCCGAGGACCTCCTCGGGCTCGTCGATCTCCGGCGCGAAACCACCCTCGTCGCCGAGACCCGTCGCGAATCCCTTCCCAGAGAGGAGCTTGCGCAGCGCCACGTAGACCTCGGCTCCGGCGCGGACGGCCTCGGCCATGGTCGGAGCGCCGATCGGGGCCACCATGAACTCCTGGAAGTCGAGCTTGTTCGGCGCGTGCACCCCGCCGTTGACGACATTGAAATGCGGCACGGGCAGGCGTGGTGTAACGCCGGAGTCGTTGAGGGCCCGCCAGAGCGGCACCCCTGCCGAGAGGGCTATCGCCCTCGCAGCTGCCATCGACACACCGACGATGGCGTTGGCCCCCAGGCGGGCCTTGTTCTCAGTCCCGTCCAGATCGATCATCGCCTGATCCAGCTCCGCGAGGTCGGCGAAGTTGCGCGCGGTGATCGCTTCGGCGATCTCGCCGTTGACACTCGCCACGGCCTTTAGAACACCCTTGCCACCGAAACGGGCCGGGTCGCCGTCGCGCAGCTCAACGGCCTCACGCGAGCCCGTCGATGCACCGGAGGGGACCCCGGCGCGAGCCATGGTGCCATCGCTGAGGGTAATCGTGACCGCCAGAGTCGGGTTGCCTCTGGAGTCGAGGATCTCTACGGCTTTGACGCCCTTCACGTTCTGGTCCATCTCCGCTCTCCTTCACATAAGACGCTGCTCGCTCAGTGGGGGTCTGGCGACCTATCGAGTGTCGCCGCCGGGGGCACATACGAGCAAGCCGGGTCGTCGGCGAGAGGGTCGCCGCTCGCGACGTAGGCACGGGCCCTTGACCCGCCGCACTCGTCCGCGTACCTGCAACGGCCGCAACGCCCCGGGAACTCGGCCCTGCGGATCGCCTTCAGCACCGGGTCGTTGCGGTAGATATCGAGCACCGGGCGCTGGCGCACCGATCCGAGCGAGAGGGGCAGGAAGCCGGCAGGGTACACCTCGCCATCATTGGCCACGAACACGATGCCCTTTCCGTCTCTCGTGCCCGAGGTCGGTGCGATCACCTCGGTGCGGGGTGCGCCCACGAGCTCGACAAGACGGTCGCGAAGCTCGCCGTAGAGGGGACCGAGGTCGAACTCGACGGCCGGGTCTAGCTCGCCCGAGGCCTTGGAGCGCCAGTCGCGGACCCTGCGGAAGAAGGGGGCCTCCACCGTCCGTACTGTCATCGCGTAACGGGCGGCGTCGACGAGGAAGTGGCACACGTCCTCGTACTGGTCGGCCTCGATCTCGGCCACCGCCTCCCCGCGGCCCACGCCGACGAGGAAGAAGACCTCCCATGTCCGCACCCCGAGACCGATGAGGAGGGCTGCGAGATCGGCGAGCTCGTACACGTTCTCGGCCATGACCGCCGAATTGATCTGCACGTCGAAGCCGTGCTCGTGCAACAGGCCGATCGCGCGGATTGTGTCGGCGAAGTGGCCTGCGACCTGGCGGACCCGCTCGTGGGTGGCGGCTCTGGCACCGTCCAGGCTCAGCGACGCCGTACGCACACCGTGGCCGGCCAGAACCGCGAGCGTGGCGCTGTTCAAGTCCGCCGAGACAGAAGGTGCCAGCGCGACGGGCACGCCACGCTGTTTCGCGTAAGCGGTCAGCTCGAACAGGTCCCGACGTTGCAGGCAGTCGCCTCCAGTGAGTATCAAGACCGGCGCCGGGCGTCCGGCGCCGGCGAGCTCGTCGATGATGGCCCTGCCCTCCTCGGTCGTGAGCTCGTCCGGGGCCGGTGAGCACTGCGCCGTAGCCCTGCAGTGCACGCAGGCGAGCGGGCAGGCCTTCGTCGTCTCCCAGAAGACAAGGCGTGGTGCATATTCGAAGGACATGGCGCGGCTGGCGCCCTGTCCGCCCGCGTGGCCAGGTGCAACCGCCGGCTCTGTCATCGCCCCTCCATCTCGGCGTCGTCCGGGACCGCATTGCCGGTCCGTTTCCCAGTGTGGGTGATCCGAATGGGTGCCAATAGGGCCGAAGGTCTCCTCTCCGGCTTCCGGTTCGTCTCGCCGCGGTGCTCAGCCGCCCTTCACCGCCGCCGTGTGAGAGCGCAGCAGTGCTTGTACTTGCGCCCGCTCCCACAAGGGCAGGCGTCGTTGCGCCCGGCAGCCCGCCACTTCGCCCGCGCTGAGCGCTCGGCCAGCTCGAGCTCGTCGCTGATTACCGAGATCGGACGGCCCTCGCGGGCGAGGACCGCCATGCGCTCGAGGTACGGCCGGAGGTGGCTGTAGAGGCGCAAGTAGCCCGAGCACAAGTAATTAAGCCCGGCCTCGTCCTGTGGCGAGAGCACGAAGCGGTCCTTCGGGCAGCCACCGTTGCAGTAACGGCCGACGGGGCACCGCCGGCAACAGGACGGCAACCCGATGCGCTTGGCCTCGCCGAATGCGATCTGCTCCGGCCGCTCGATGAGGGCGGCAAGGCCATCCCGGGCGAGATCCCCGAGCCGGTGGTCAGGATCGACGAAGTGGTCGCACGAGTACACTGCCCCGTCGTGCTCCATTGCGAGTACCCGTCCGCACGTCTCTGACATCACACAGATGTTGGGGGGTTTGCCGCTCGCTACAAGCAAGCACTCGAGGAAGTTCTGCACGCCGATCCGCTCTATGTCGTAGCGGACCCACTCGTCGAAGACCGTACAGAGGAACTCGCCCATCGCTTCGGGCGTCACGGAGCGCTCTGACACGCCGCCGCCAGCCACACGCTCCACCACGGGCAAGAACTGCACCCAGCGCACGCCCTCGTCGACGAAGAACCGGTAGACCTCCGCCGGATTTGCAGCGGAGACGGCGTTGAGCGTGCAGAGGACGTCGGGGTCCACGCCGGCCCCTCGCAACAGGCGAAGTCCCCGCATCGCCCGAGCGTGGGTAGGGCGGCCGCGCCGGTCGCGGCGGTAGGCGTCATGGATCCGTGCGGGGCCGTCGATGCTGATCCCGACGGCGAAGCGGTTCTCCGCGAGAAAGCCGCACCATTTCTCGTCGAGAAGCGTCCCGTTCGTCTGGAGGTTGTTGACACAGCGCCAACCAGCTGGCAGGTACCGGCGCTGGAGCTCGACGACGTTTCGGTAGAACTCGACCCCGGCCAGGGTCGGTTCCCCTCCGTGCCAGCCGAAGTGCACGACGGGGCCTGGGCTCGCCGCTATGAACGAGGAGACATAGGCATCGAGCACCTCCGGGCGCATCCGGAACGTCTCGCCCTCGGGGAACAGCCCCGCCTTTTCGAGGTAGTAGCAGTAGCCGCAGTCGAGGTTGCAGATAGGCCCGACGGGCTTGGCCATGACGACAAAAGGCCCACTGGGGTTCATCGGCGCACCGTAGGTCGTCGATTCTGGAAGCTGAAACCATGTCTGTGCCGTTGATATATAGTAATGGCGATATGTTAGTCGGCGGCGACCGCCCAGCCAATGAGAGTTGCCCGGGAAGGCCCGAAAGAGGCGCAGTCGAAGTGAGCGAGACGAGTGATCCGAGGCCAGACGCGAGTGCTCCGAACGCACTCGCTGGCCAGCTCAGGGTCTCTATGGTCCGCCTCTCGCGCCAGCTCCGGCGGATGGACCCGAGCGAGCTCACGATCGCCCAGATGTCCGCCCTCGCGACAGTGGTCGCGTCCGGGCCGCTCGGAATCGGACAGCTCGCCGAGATCGAGGGCCTGCCCTCACCGGCGGTGACCCGCCTCGCCGACAAGTTGGAGGAGGCCGGCCTCGTCGCCCGGCGCACGAATCCATCTGATCGCCGGGGCGTGCAGCTGGTGGCCACCATCAAGGGCGCCGAGCTGCTCGAGCGACGAGCCCGGATCGGCAACGCCTGGCTCGCCGAACAGCTCAGCGCCCTTTCGAAAGCCGACCGCCTCGCGGTCGAACGGGCCGTGGCCCTGCTCGAGACCTTCGCGACAGAGCGACCTGGCGAAACGCAGGTACCGGCGGAAGACCCTGATGAGTCAAAGGAGACGCGGAGATGAGCACGTCGCAGTCGACAGCACCGGTCGTGGGGCCCCGATACAAGTGGATCGTCCTGTCCAACACCACGATCGGGATGTTGCTTGCGACCCTGAACGGGACGAGCCTCATAATCGCCCTGCCCGTCATCTTCCGGGGCATCCACCTGAACCCGCTGCAGCCGGCCAATTTCCCTTATCTGCTCTGGATCATGATGGGCTACATGCTGGTGTCGGCCGCGGTCGTCGTGACCGTGGGGCGCATCGGCGACATGTTCGGCCGGGTCAAGATGTACAACCTCGGTTTCGCGTGGTTCACCGCCTCGGCGATCCTGCTGTCTGCGGTCTGGAGCACCGGCTCGACCGGGGCGCTCGAGCTCGTCATCTTGAGGATGGTCCAGGCCATCGGTGGGGCGTTGCTCATGGCGAACTCAGCCGCGATCATTACCGACGCCTTCCCCGCCGAGCAGCTCGGTTTCGCGCTCGGGATGAACATGGTCGTCGGGATCGTCGGCTCGTTCCTAGGGATCCTCGTAGGTGGGCTGCTGTCACAGGTCGGCTGGCGATGGGTCTTCCTCGCCAACGTCCCGATCGGCGCCTTCGGGACGGTCTGGGCGTACCTGAAGCTGAAGGAGATCGGGATCCGCATCAAGGCCAAGCTCGACTGGCTCGGCAACCTCACTTTCGCTGCTGGCCTGGCGATGATCCTGACGGGAGTCACCTACGGCATCAAGCCCTACGGCCACTCCCTCACAGGCTGGGCAGACCCGTTCGTGCTCGAGATGATCTTCGGCGGACTCGCGCTCCTCATAGCCTTCGCCTACATCGAGACCAAGGTCGCCGAGCCCATGTTCCGGCTCTCGCTGTTCAAGATCCGCGCCTTCACCGCCGGCAATGCCGCGAACTTCCTCGGGGGCGTGGGGAGAGGTGGCATGCAGTTCATGCTGATGATCTGGTTCCAGGGCATCTGGCTTCCCCAGCACGGCTACAGCTTCACGAGGACCCCGCTCTGGGCAGGGATCTACATGATCCCGTTCATGGTCGGATTCGTCATCGCCGGGCCCATCTCCGGCAGGCTGTCGGACCGGTACGGCGCCCGCCTGTTCGCCACGAGCGGGATGCTCATCACCGCGGCGATGTACGCCGTGATGATGAGCTTTCCTGCGAACTTCTCCTACCTGCCCTTCGCGACGGTGATGCTCGTGGCCGGGATGGGCGGCGGCCTGTTCGCCTCGCCTAACACCGCCTCGATCATGAACTCTGTCCCTGCCCGCCACCGCGGGGCCGCCTCGGGGATGCGCGTGACCTTCGCCCAGACCGGCCTGCCGTTGTCGATGGGTCTGTTTTTCACCTTGCTCGTGTTCGGGCTGAACGACAAGGTGCCCTCGGCGATGTACGCCGACCTCATCGCCCACGGGGTACCTGCAATAGACGCCACCAAGCTCGCCCACCTGCCGCCGCTCGGCTACATCTTCGCGGCCTTTTTGGGCTACAACCCCCTGAAGAGCCTCCTCGGGCCGGCCGTGCTCGGCCACCTCGCCCCGAGCCAGGCCGCCGCCATCACTGGCCGGGCGTTCTTCCCCCAGCTCATCGGCCCGTCCTTCAAGGACGCACTCGTCCTGATCCTCACATTCGCCGTGGTCATGTGCGTCATCGCGGCCGTCGCCTCGGCGCTTCGGGGCGAGAAGTTCATCCACGTGGACGAGGAGTCGATCGCCCAGAAGGCGCGCCTGCACCACGTGCACGTGCCGCGGATCCGCCACGGCGGCGGGTCCGAGCCGCTGCCGGCCGAGACGCTCGGGGCGGCCGGTAATGGACCCAGGGTCCCGGCCACGCGAAAGTAGACGCATGAGCCTCAACAGCATCGTTGTTGGGATCGACGGCTCCGAGACCAGTTACCGGGCATTCGCAATGGCCGTCGGCCTCGCGGTCCGCGAAGAAGGCTGCGTGCACGCCTGCTATGTCGCACATCTGCCCGGTGCAGCCGCGATCGGCGGGTTCTTCGCTCCCGTGCCGCTGATCGCGGACGCCGAGAGTGATGAGCGCCTCGCTCGCTTCGTGACCGAAGAGCTGTTTCAGGCTCAGGTCGGGGGGGACTTCACCTGCCGCAGCGGCGACATCGGCAACGAGCTCGAGATCCTGGCCGAGACCTGCAAGGCAGATCTCATCGTCGTTGGGCGCTCGGCTCACCCCCACCTGCACCTCGGCGGGGTCCCTCGCCAGCTTCTCGGGCGCGCCCGCTTCCCGATCCTCGTCGTGCCCTAGCGGGCCCTTTGCTGCGCCAGGCGGCGAACGGCCTGCTCGATGGGCATAGCGGCGAGCGACTCCACGCGAAGGTCGGCCGCGCTGAGGTCGTGATCAAGCGTCATCGAGTTGGGCACGGCTACAGAGGCGAGCCCAGCAGCTCTGGCCGCTGCGAGGCCGTTGGCCGAGTCCTCGACCGCGATCGCTCGGGCGGGCTCGACATGGAGCCGGCTGCAGGCATCCAGGTAGAGATCCGGAGCGGGCTTGGCCGCCAAGTGCTCGTTGCGGGCGCTCACGACGACGAAGTGACGCTCCAGCCCGACATCTGCGAGGCGCCCCTCGACCCACCCCGGTGGCGAGCTCGACGCGACCGCGACGCCCATGCCCAGGGCCTCAGCCCCCTCGATCCAGTCCCGGATTCCCGGGAGCGGGCTCAGGCCCTCCAGGAGCGTCATCTCGAGCCGGTCGATTTCTCTGCGCAGCTCGCCCGGTGCTGGTAGCGGCACCGAGCTGCGCTCGTTGAGTGCGATGTACGGGTTGAAGCCGCGATCGGCCGTCCCGACGGCCGTGGCCCACTCCGCGGGTGTGAACGAGCACCCGTAGCGGGCGAACATTGTGGCCCAAGTCTCGTGGATCACGCGCTCGGTGTCGACGATGACCCCGTCGAGGTCGAACACCACGGCGTCGAACGCGCGTCCCTCACTTGTCGTCGCGAGCATGTCGCCAGCGTGCCGTCGCCGCCAGGGCCATGTCCAGTCGACCCACGACTGCGACCGAGATCCGCACCGGAAACTGAGAGCGGAATCACAGCCGCGGCAGGGCTACGCTCCGCTGGATGACTGTCACGATCCGAGACGTCGCCCAGCAGGCCGGGGTTTCGCAAGCGACCGCGGCCCGAGCCCTCGGTGGGTACGGCTATGTGGGAGACGACGCCCGCCAGCGCGTCCACTCGGCGGCGCGGGCTCTCGGCTACCTGCCGAACAACGCCGCCCGCACCTTGGCCTCGGGGACCTCGAACATCATCGGCCTCGTCGCCGGCGACATCGAGAACTCGTTCTTCGCTACTGCCGCGCGGGGGCTGGCAGATGTCGTCGAGGAGTTCGGCTACACCCTCATCGTCGCCAACTCGGACGAGAACGTCGCTCGGGAGCGCCGCGCCGTGGACTCGCTGCGCGCCAATCGGGTCGACGGGTTGGTGGTGGCGCCGGCCAACAGCAATGACGGGGACCACCTCGCCGAAGCGGCCGCGGCCGGCACACCCATCGTCTTGTTGGACCGCACCGTGCGCGGCCTCGGTGTCGACTCGGCAGTCTCCGACGGCCTCGGCGGAACCACGGCCGCGGTGAGGCACCTGCTAGCCCAGGGACACCGCCGTATCGGCATTGTCCTCGATGCCGCCGAGACGCCGCTTACCTCAATGACGATGCGCCTCAGGGGATGGGCGGGGGCGCTACGCGGAGCCGGGATCAACCCGGACGACTCGCTGCTGGTCTACGCCTCCTCGCCGATGGAGGACGGCTACAAGGCGACCATGGAGATTCTCGCGAGACCGCACCCGCCGACTGCGATCTTCACTGCGAGCAACTTCATGACCATCGGGGCGCTGAGGGCGTTCCGTGAGCTGGATATAGTCCTGCCACGCGATCTGAGCCTCGTCGCTTTCGACGACTTCGAGCTGCTCAGCCTCTACGAGCCGCCCGTCACCGCCGTGGCCCAGCCAGTTCGCCAGCTCGGGCGCGAAGCCGGAAAGCTCCTGCTGGCGCGCATGCAGGGAGATGCGGGCAAGCCGAGGCGCCTGCGCCTGCCCACCGAGCTCATAGTGCGGGCCTCGAGCGAGGCGCTCCGGGCACGCTCGGGCGCACGACGCCAGCGGGCGCACCGCTGAGCACCCTCGCCTGCCGGCCTCGGCCGTTCGAGCCCATCCGATCCTTGACACCCGCGTATCATAGTGATAGCGATCTCACATGTTCTCTGAATTCACCACAGCGAGCATCCGGGCCGACGCGATCGCCGCCGCGAGAGCGAGCGACTATTTCACCGGCGCACGCATCGCCGACGACCTGAAAGCACTCCTTGCGCGCCGCGGGGAGGCCGCCCGGGCTCTCGCCGACCTGGTCGACCCGGCTGTGAGCACTATCTACCTCGTCGGCAGCGGCGGCTCCTACGCGGCCACGCTGCAAGCAAAGTTCCTTTTCGACTCCCTGACCGAGGTGCGCACCGAGGCGATCGCCAGCTACGACGTCTTGTGGCGGGCACCGCGGCTGTTGGACGAGAAGGTGATGTTCGTGGTGGCGTCGCTCTCGGGAGAGACAGAGGACACGGTCGCGGCGATGCGTTACGCGAGCGCGCGGGGTGCGACAACCGTGAGCCTCGTCCGCAACGAGGACTCGACGCTCGGACGGGAGGCAAAACAGGTGGTCCCGTTCGACTCTGCCGCCTGCTACGAGGGCCCAGTGGTCCTGCTCGCGCTTCTCGCCGGCGAGCTCGCAGCCCGTGCGGGCCGCCCGGCGGCGCGCGACGATCTGGAGCGCTCCTTGAACGAGCTGCCGGCGATACTGCGCCGCGCCGTCGAGGCCGAGCTGGAGGTGGCCGACTCCAAGGCCGAGGAGTTCTTGAACTCGACCCATCTCTACGTGCTCGGCGCGGGGCCTCTGAGCGCGCTTGCCTACAAGGTCGCCCTCACCGTCGTCATGGAGAACATCCGCATCGGCGGCACCTACTGCGACGCGAGCGAGTTCCGCCACGGGCCTGCCGAGGCGCTCGAACGCTCGCGTCTCGACATGATGTTCCTCGTCGGTAACGACCCGTCGCGTGAGGTGACGTTGAAGGTGCTCGAGCTGTGCGAGCGGCGCGGCGCTCGTATCTTGGCCTACGACGCGGCCAACTGGGGCGAGGTCCATCCGCTCTTGAGCGGCCTGCTGCTCAAT
>JBEKMZ010000081.1:0-15659 GCA_049523315.1 Acidimicrobiales bacterium
AGGTCAGGGTTTTCTGCGGGAGATTCCAGGCCTGACGTCGTGGCTTTCGCTTCGTCTTGCTGTTCGACCGCTCCCCGCGCCTTGACGCCCGCGCAGAGAAATGCTGCTGGTACGCGCTCGTATTGCGATTCCGACGGACCGCTTTCGCGCGCCTTAAGCGCGCCCGACTCGATCAGCGAAGTGCCCGGTGGCGGCCCTCCCTACCACCATGCGCTTCGGATCACCCGCTGGGGGGAGTGTCCAGTGCGAGGTCTGGACGCTCCCCTCCGCGGAAGCGGGCCGGGCACCACAACAGTGCGGCGAGCGACCGCACCCAGCCGTAGGAACATCTAGTTCCTGCAGAAATGTCTTCTAATTATTGAGCTATAGGAGGATAAGACCGTGGCAACTCACCAGGGGGGACTCTGTTGTAGGAACCTCAGGACCATATGTGAACCTGAGGAAGGGTTCACGCTCGTCGAGCTTCTTGTCGTGCTGTTGGTCATCGGCATCCTGCTCGCGATCGCGATCCCGACCTTCCTTTCGACCACGTCGAGAGCGAACACGACTTCGACGCAGTCCAATCTGCAGATAGCCCTCACGGGTGCTGACGCCTACTACACCCAAGCCAACCAGACCTATTCAGGAATCATCACGGGTTCTGACCCCAACGTGTCCAGTATCTCCGCCGTCGATACCGACCTGACCTTTTACAGCGGGACCAATTGGACTGGTCAGAACGTGATTTCGCTTTGGACAGACGATTCGACTTCGCTCGTGCTCGCCTCCTACTCGTCGGGAACCGAGGACTGCTGGTACGTCATCGACCTGAAAGCGCCGAGCTCCACGGTCTGGGGCGGACTCGGTACAGGCACGTACTACGCCGTCAACACAGATGTCGATGCCGGTGCCTACCTGGCGCAGCAGACAGCGCCGAGTGGTGCCTCGACGCCACAGTCGAGTGAGTGGCCAGCCGGCTAGGGCTCGATCTCAAACGAGGGAGCCTTGTTCGAGACGGCTCCTATGAGGGGTACGTCTCGGCCTCGGGGATGGAGAACGACGGCAGCAGCAGTGAGCGTGTCGTCGACCAGCCAGCTGGAATAGTTCGTAGCGCGAATCTCGGAGTAATCGGACGAGCGCGACGAGGTGCGCGGCCCCCTGCTTCCCTCGCTAGGCCAGCGGGGGCCGCGCACCATCCATAACAATCGGCGCTGGTTGTCGGATCCTTGAACGAGCGGGCGTGCGTGGCCTTTGGGAGAGACGATCCGAAGGGAGCATCGACGCAGCCGTCATGTGGCTCCTTGACGGACACGACACGAAGTATCAACCAGAACAGGGCTGTAGCCAGCCCCCGCGGAGAGGTTGCCCCTGTACCGTCAAAGGTACCGGGGCTACCTCATTCCCGGTGACTCGCACTCGTCCGCCTCAAAGAAGCGAGAGCAGATCGTCCCTGCCGGTCGTGGTCGCTCCTAGTGGCCAGTCTGGCTGGCTCGGTCTCAGTTGGTCAGCTCGCGCTGGAAGGTTTGCGGAGGACGCTCACGGCAAAGGCGGCATCGGGCACCCACGGCCGCAGATCCCACGTCGCGAAGCGGTGCTCGAGAACGAGCCCGGCGTCGGCGGCGTCCGCATCGAACTCGGCCACGGCGTAGCCGCGGTCGGTGCCGAATCCGACTACGACGATTCCATCGGGGTAGACGTGTACGCCGACGCGCGCCAATACTGTTCGCTCGGTACCGGGTGCGACGAAGGCCATGACGTTGCCTGCGAGGACTGCCGCGTCGAAGGGTTTGGGATGGCCGGCGGCAGGCAGGTCGAGCACGGCAAGGTCGGCGACAATCCACCTGGGCCCGGGATGGTCCGCCTTTGCAGCGGCGATCAGTTGGGGGTCGATATCGACCCCCACGACATCATGGCCACGCGAGGCCAGTTCCGCGCCGACACGCCCCGGCCCGCAGCCGGCGTCGAGGATCCGCGATGCGGGCGGCACCATCGCGTCCACGAGACGCGCCTCGCCACCGAGGTCGATCCCGTCGGCGGCCATCTTCCGGAACCGGTCGACGTACCACTGCGAGTGCTCGGGTCCGGTGTCGGTGAACCATCGCGGGGACATCGCCATACAGGCAACATAGACCGGTGAGCTGCGCAGGCATGCACCGACTTGTCGCAGCCGTTTCGTCCACGTGATCGTCGTTCGCGTCGTCTCGGTCCCGATCAGTTGGCGTGCTCTAGTACGACCGTTCACTCGCAGAGAGCAATGGCGTGGCGAACGAGTGCGAACCGTGACGCCGCGGGAATGGCCTTCCGGCGGTCTCGCCAGTTGGGATTTGGCCTCCGCTGACGGCGCAGGCGCCCCTCGGCACAGTCCGCAGGAGCTCCCTTGGCCGAGCTGGACCGAGAGTGCGTTGCTCAGCGAGGCCTCACCTCTGCGCTTTCCGACAACCGTGACCAGCGGGGCCCGTCATCTTCGTATCTGCGGCAACGACCGCTGACGCGATACCGCCCACGACGACTTGTCGGTCGTCGTGGGCGGTTTGAGCAAGTTGTGCGCTAGAGGTTCGCTGCCAGAAGGCGACTGCCCAGAATGTGTCGCAACAACCCTCGCCGTGGCTGATACGGCTTCGGTTCGTCCTCGCATTCGACACTCTCTGTCGGCTCGTCGCCAGATGTCGTACTAACCGTCGCCGTGCTCGGCGGCCACGATTCTCCCCGCATTTCGACACTCTGTCGGCTGGTCGTCAGACTTACAGCTCCCTGGTCGAACTCCAAAAACCAGATGGGATTCGACGTGCTCCAGCTCGTCACCGCTCGATCTTGGTTATCGCCTCACAAACCCGCCTTTGATCCCGTCTGTGCTCTCGTCCTCGATTGGCAGATCCTGGTCAAGCTCGGGGGGTGTTCACTGGCGTCGTCTTGGGGTCCCGTGCGTCGCCGCTCGGTTCCATGATTCGTCCCCCCCTTGGCGGCTAGATGACACCGTCCGTTAGGAACTCTAAGGAGGGACATGGGCCATGGCAAGGCCCCCGTACCCGACAGAGCTGAGTATTCGTACCCACTCCCTGACGTTGGTCAGACGGGCGGAACAGGCGCCGCGACCGGCACATGAAGCGCGAGTTGAACTAGACCACCGGCATGGACGACGCCCGCTCCGGGTTCTTGGACAGGCTCGAGGACCAGGACCGCTCGGCCCTCCTCGAGGCGGGCAGGCGCCGCCCCATGCGCAGAGGCGAGACGCTCTTTCGTGAGGGAGACGACGCCTACGAGGTTCTGATCGTCCTGAAGGGTATCGTGAAGATATGGATCGGGGCGGCCTCCGGCCGCCAGGTGATCCTCGACGTCCTCGACGCCGGCGCCGTGCTCGGGGAGCTCTCGTCGATCGACGGGGCGCCCCGTTCGGCAAACGCGGGCGCCCTCGAAAAGGGCGAGCTGCTGGTGGTCCCGATCGAGCGCTTCCGGTCTGTGGTGGACGAGCATCCCAGGATCGGTCTCGAGTTGCTTCACCTCGTGGCAGAGCGCTTGCGGACGGCGTCTCGTCGTCAGCTCGAGTTCAGCGCCAGCGACTCCCTCGGCCGGCTCTGCGGCGCCATCGTCGACTTCACGGATCGCTACGGCACCACCAAGGACGGGGTCCGCCAGGTGCTAGTACCGATGGGTCAAGGGGACCTCGCCTCATGGAACGGCCTTTCTCGCGAGGCGATCGTTAAAGGGCTCAGGGCCCTTCGCAGCCTCGGATGGGTCGAAGGTGACGGCCGCCGGCTGCGCCTCGTAGACGAGCATGCCCTCCGCGACCGAGCCCAGAGCTGATTGTCAGCCCAGCCTGATCAGGTCGTCGCTTGCCCGACGTATTGAAGACCTAAGAGATAGGCGTAGACGCCGTCGGCCGCGATGAGATCGTCGTGGGTCCCCTGTTCGACGATCCGGCCCCGTTCCCGCACGAACATCAGCTCGACGTCGCGCACCGCGTTCAGGCGGTGGGTGACCATGACGACCGAACGCCTCACCGACTGGCGGAAAAGGGTCGGCGGGGGCCAGTTCCGACTCGGGATCCAGCATGCTCATCGCCTCGTCCGGGAGCAGCACCGACAGATCGCGGTAGAGCGCGGGCGATCGGGAGGAGCTGCACTTCGCCTCCAGACAGTCCGACCCCACCATCTCCGATCGGGGTCTCATAGCCGACGGGAAACCCGGCCACCACCTCCTGGAAGCTGGCTTCCTCCGCGCGGTGGCCCGCGTCCATGTCGGCCCCGTCGTCCCCAAAGGCGATGTTCTCGGCGACCGTCGCGCTGAAGAGGTAGGGCTTTGGAGCACGAACACCAAGCGACTCCCGAGCTCTTGTCGCCTCAGAGCCCGCAGATCGACGCCGTCGATCCTGACCGTGCCCGCCGTAGGCCCGACTAGGCCGACGATCAACCTCCTGCCGGCGCTCGCCCCCGGCCGGCAAGGTTGACGACGTGGTTATCCTGGGCCTTTGATGGCGCAGCTAGGCACCGATGCGACCTTGCCGTGCAATATGAGCCCGATGATCCGTCGCAAGATCCTCGTCCTCGCCGGGCTCTCGAGGTTGCCGCCGCCTCAGGGCACGTGTGGATTCTTCCGAACGGAATATCGACGAGGAGGCTGACGCCTTGAAGCTCAAGCTCGACCTCCACGAGATCTACAACCGTGGGGACGACATCGAGCGCGCGTTGCGCAACCTGATCGAAGAGGCAGAGCGGAAAAAGGCGACACTGGTCGAGATCATTCCAGGCAAGGGCTCAGGACAGCTGAAAAAACGCGTCCTGCGCTTTCTCGATCAAGCCGAGATCAAAGCCAAGTACCAACGCGTCGAGAAGGACTCACACAACTTCGGGCGCGTTTTTGTCCATTTCCGGTGGAAATGACAGCCCGGCGAGCTGCTGCGGGCTCAATTCGTCAACGTCTTGCGGATGCGCCTGCCGGTCACGACATCTGGCACCAGGCAGACGTACCGATCTGCTACGCCTTCAGCTGTCCATGACTCGAGCGGCAGCTCGCGGGCCCGGTCGAGTTCTTCGCTGTCGGTTACGACATGCGCCAAGCCCTGGACCATGACGCTCCAGCCCTGGGCGTGGTCCGCCTCGTAATGGTCCGCTTCGAATGCCACTACGAAATCCGAAGATGTGTCGTTCAACTTTGTTCCCTGCGCCGACCGCCAGACGATGTCACCGTCGATCATGGCGAAGCTCACCGGGAGCACGACGGGCAGCGCCCGAGCCGTGAGGGCGACGTGGCCGACAGGCTCCTCCCGCAACAATTCGAGACAATCCTCTGGCCCGAGCTCCTCGAAGACTGGTAGCTGAGCGCACCCCACGTCTCTAGGATCGGCCTTTCCAGCCCGTCGCGGTTAGAGGCGAAAGTCATTTTGCAAAGGGCCTTGCGGCCGCACGCTCGAGCGAGGACGGTTGTCTCGGGCCCGGCTCCTTTCTCACCAGCCATGGCCCGACTAGCCGGTCAGATCACGCTCGCTCGCGATTACACGTTCGGGTAGAGCGCAGACGAAGGCTTCCGATGGCCCGAGATAGACCGGCACGGCCTCGCGGCCTCGAGCGGACCTTTGGTGAGAGCGGCGCTGCGGTCGCCCTCAACTCGTGCCGTCCTCGTCGTTGTGGCCGCTGAAGCCGAGCACGAGGAGTCCCACCAGCAGGAAGACGACCACGCCTA
The DNA here is from genome assembly GCA_049523315.1 of Acidimicrobiales bacterium. GTDB lineage: Bacteria > Actinomycetota > Acidimicrobiia > Acidimicrobiales > Bog-793 > Fen-455. The sequence continues at coordinate 5,656 of JBEKMZ010000081.1, forward strand.
CGCCCACGCCGAGAGAGATCAAGGTGTCGTACAGATTGGTGGTCGAAAGGCTCGTCAGAGTCAGATGCGCCGAGGCGCTGAGGATGTCTCGTACTCCGGCGAGGATTCCGATCACGAGGAACGGTCGCACGGGGAACACGGAGGACCGCAGGTGCCCGAAGACCGTGTGGGCAATGTCGAGCAGGATAACGACGACCAGGATCCCGTCGATGGCGCCCACGACTGTCTGAGGAAAAGCGCTCCAGTGGCTCAGGAAACTAATGATCGTGCGCACGAGCACGATGCCAGCTACGAGCAGCAGGCTCGAGACGATCGCGTACTCGATGGCGACGATGGCCCACCTGACAAGGACGTCCATGCCGAAACCGGGCTCGTTTCCCGTATTCGTCCCCCCGGCCATGAGACATGATGCCAGGCAAGCCGATTTCGTGCCCGGTCTCCCCGAGCGCGACATTTGCCCCGACGGAGCGGCATGCGGGAGAACCGACCCGAGCGGACTGAGGGGCCGAGCGGTCGCGTGCGCAGGTGGTGCTCAGGTGCTCAGGTGCTCGGTTGCCCAGAGCCCGAGCTGGCTGAGCGCCGGACGAAGAGCCTCGCCGCGTGGCGTGAGTCGGTACTCGACGCCGACGGGCGGCCCGGCGAGCACTCTCCTCTCGATCAGGCCGGCGGAGGTGAGCTCGTTGAGCCGTTCTGAAAGGACCCGCTCGCTCACACCGTGCACTTGACGCGAGATCTCGGTGAACCGGCTCGGTCCCGATAGCAGCGTCCCGACGATGAGACCGCTCCAGCGCTTGCCGAGCAGGGCAAAGACGGCGGTCAGGGCTTCGCAGTTCACGCCGTGTGTGACGTCGCCGTCACCATCAGCCGCCGGCGTCATCGGGCTCGAATGTACAACGGACTCAAACATAGCAACTTCTATTATATTAGTTACTTACGACACAGAAGAAGGGATGCCTACCATGCGCGACTTCGCCCTCTTGGGCCTCCGGGTGACCCTCGGCGGGTATCTGGCCGTTCACGGCACGCAAAAGTTGTTCGGGAGCTTCGACGGCCCCGGTCTCGACAAGACGAGCGCAGGTTTCGAGCGCCTCGGCCTCAAACCAGGCAAGGGCTTTGCGACATTGGCAGGTGGCTCCGAGCTGGCGGGCGGCGTACTCACGGCTGCCGGGGTGGCAAGCCCGGTGGGGCCGCTAGCCATAGCCGGGGCGATGCTGGTCGCTTCCATCACCCATGCGGACAAGGGGCCGATGCTCCAAAAGGGTGGATTCGAATTGCCTGCCACCAACCTCGCCGCCGCCGTGGCCCTCATCGCCGTTGGTCCGGGCCGCTTCAGCCTCGACCGGCTCTTTGGCCTTCGCCTCCCGAATGCCGTCACCCGTTCCGCAGCTGTCGGAGCCACCGTCTTGACCGCCTATAGCGCCTCACGGGTTGCCAGGACGAAACGGTTTGTAGCGCCCGGCAAGAGGGCACGGCTTAGCCCAAAAGTCGCGTCCGGCTGAGCGTCGCTCTCCTTCAGCTACTAACACGGTCGAAGCCGATGCTGCCGGCTCCTGAGAGTCCGTCTCGGCACCTGTCTCCGTACCTCTAGCTGCGAAGACGTCACCGCCCCGAGCGCTTTCGCGCTCAAGCTAAGGCCGATAAGAGCCGATGGACATCTGACAAATGGCGAGGCTGGAGTCGTAGGTGACACTGACGCTTACACAGGGGCAAAAAAAGGGTGGAACCCGTCCGGCCGACGGTGGCACCTCTGTGTCGCCTGAGATAGAGACCCAGTCGTCAAACTTGTGGTTGAAGTTCCTCGCCCTCGAGGCAGTCCTTGCCTTGATCTACTTCCCGTTCGGGATCCCTTCGGGCGCACCTCGTATCGTGGGCTTCCTCCCTTGGATGGAATGGCCCGGCCAGGTGTTCGCTTGGGCGGCACTCGGGCTTTGCGCCGTGGCGGCGTTCGTCTACGGCATCTCGCGCTACAGGCCGAAGGCGCCGGTCGCGTGGTGGTTCCTAGGCGCGGGCGTGCTGTTGTTTATCACCGGCGACACCACCTACAAGTTCTGGCACCAGATCATGGGCCAGAACAACATCCCGTTCCCATCTTTCATCGACGCCATCTACGTGACGATGTACCCGGTGCTCGCGATCGGGCTGCTTCTTCTCGCACGCGCGCGGGTACCCGGGGGTGACAGGGCGAGCCTGCTCGACTCTCTCACGGTCACACTCGGCGTCGGACTGCTCTCATGGATCTTCCTCATCGGCCCGAACGTCCGTGCTCCCGGTGGCGTGCTCGTAAGGCTGACGGCGGCGGCATATCCTCTCGGCGACGTCCTCGTACTGGCGATGTTGGCCCACCTATGGGGTTCGGGAGGTCTCCGCCACACAGCGGGCAAGCTGCTCGCGATAGGGGCGGTCGGGACGCTCGCCTCCGACTCTTTGTACGGGTTGGCCAACTTGCACCCGAGCTGGAGCTGGCACGACGGGAACCCGATCGACCTCGGCTGGATCATCTTCTACACCTGCTGGGGCGCGGCTGCTCTGCACCCGTCCATGCGGGCACTCTCCGAGCCAAGGCCCGCCCGCCCGCCGGGCACGAGCCAGGCCAGGCTCGTTCTGCTCGCCACGGTCTCACTGATTGCGCCGGCTGTCCTGCTCGTGGAGACGGCGCTCGGCAAGCCGATCGACGCGCAGGTCATCGCGGTGGTCGCAGGCGTGATGTTCCTCTTCGTGCTCTTGCGCATGGCCGGTCTCGTGCAAGCGCACCAACAGGCCATGACACGCGAGCGCGTCCTACGGCAGGCAGCCGCGGAATTGGTTGCGGCGTCGGGCCGCGATGGGATCTATCACGGCACGATCGCGGCCGTCAGCGAACTCGTCTCAGGGCACGGTGACGTCCTGGGGGTGACGCTCGCCGTGGCGAGCCCCGCGGAAGGCTTGGTCGTGGCGGCGGAATCGGGGCAGGGGGGCGACAAGCTGATGAGCTTGCTGAGCTCGCGAGCCGATCTCAGAAGATCGCTCGCCGAGGGCAAGACGGCACGTTGCGCTCTCCAGGACACATCGATACCCGAGGGTGCGACCGAGGTGGAGGCACCGGTTGAACTCGTGATCTGCCCGCTCGTGGCCAAGGACCAACTGCAAGGCGTGATCGCCGTAAGCAGCATGCAGGCCCTTCCTGTCGAGCTCACCAACACGATCGAGACGATTGCCGCTCAGGCTGAGCTCGCACTTGACCGCGAGACGCTAACGGAGGTCTTCCACGCCCGTCGCAGCGAGGCCCGCTTCCAGACACTTGTCCAGAACGCCTCGGACGTCATCCTCATCGCCCGTCCCGACGCGACTATCACCTACCAGACGCCATCGGCGACGCGAATCCTCGGCTACGAGCCGGGCTCGCTCGAGGGCCGACGGATAACCACGCTCATTCACCCCGAAGACGTCGAACAAGCATTGGCTGTCTACACCGGGGTCGCCTTCCGGGCGGGCATGTCCGTGACGGCTCAGTGGCGTGTGCGCCACAGCGACGGCTCCTGGCGGCATGTCGAGGTCGTGGCCAACAACCTCTTGGGCGACACGACCGTCGAGGGCATAGTCCTCACGATGCGTGACGTGAGCGAGCGCAAGGGTCTCGAGGAGGAACTCAAGCACCAGGCGTTCCATGACGCGCTGAGCGGACTCGCCAACCGGGCCTTGTTCTTGGACCGGTTGGAGCACGCCCTCGCGAGAGCGGCCCGGTCCCACTCCTTGCTGGCCGTGCTGTTCCTCGACCTAGACGACTTCAAGCTCGTGAACGACAGCCTGGGGCACGCGGCGGGCGACGACCTCTTGGTCTCAGTAGCCGGTCGTGTAGTCGCTTCCCTGCGCGTCGGCGACACGGCCGCGCGTTTTGGAGGCGACGAGTTTGCGGTCCTGCTCGAGGAGATCTCGGACATCACCGAGGCGACACATGTGGCAGAACGCATAATCACGGAGCTCCGGGCGCCGCTGGCGATCGAGGATCGCGAGGTGCAGGTCCATGCCAGCATCGGGATCGCGCTCCCCTCCGGTAGCGAAGGACCGGCAGAACTTTTGCAAGCGGCAGACGTGGCCATGTATGCCGCGAAGGCCCGAGGAAAGGGCCGATTCGAGGTGTACCAGCCGGCACTGCAGGCCGCGATGGTGGAACGGCTCGAGCGCACCGCCGATCTGCAGCGCGCCGTCGACGAAGGCGAGTTCGTGATCCACTACCAGCCGATCGTCAGCCTCGAAATGGGGACGACCGTCACCGGCGTCGAGGCACTCGTGCGCTGGGAGCACCCCGAGCGCGGGCTTCTCCTCCCCAAGGAGTTCATCCCGCTTGCCGAAGAGACCGGCCTCATCATCCCGCTCGGCCGGTGGGTTCTCCGTGAGGCGTGCCTACAAGCTCGCAAGTGGCAATTGCACTTCGACCTTGCCGGTCGGTTCCACATGTCGGTGAACATCTCCGCGCGGCACTTCCAGCACGATGGGCTCATCGCCGACGTGTCCGAGGCCCTCACAGACTCTTGCCTCGACCCGGGCAGCCTCGTGCTGGAGATCACCGAGAGCGTGCTCGTGCAGGACGCCGAGTCGGTGATCGAAAGAATGCTGGAGCTGAAGTTGATCGGAGTCGCGTTCGCAATCGACGACTTCGGCACCGGGTACTCGTCGCTCAGTTACCTGAAGCGCTTCCCGATAGACATCTTGAAAGTGGACAAGTCCTTCGTCGACGACGTAGGAGAGTCTGCCGACAGCGGAGTGCTTGCCGAGGCCATCGTCCAGCTCGGCAACACCTTGCACCTTCAGACAGTCGCCGAGGGAATCGAGCAGGCACACCAGGTTGACGATCTTCGTGCCCTGGGCTGCCAGTTCGGCCAGGGCTTCTACTTCGCCAAGGCCCTGCCCGTCGATCAGATCGACGAGCTGTTGCGCCGGCTGTCGCAGAACGATCTCCCCCCGGACTTCGCCATGCCCAACGAGGAGGCCACGTAATGAACCCGGTCTCAGCGCCTACGGTCGGCGCCAAGTCTCGCAACGGCCACGACGTCCCGCCCGCTTCGCAGTTGACCCGCCGCGACGAGCGGTGGGACGACCTCGAGCGGCTGCGGGAATCGCACCCGATGATGGATGCCGTCATAGACGAGGTGCGCGGCCGCAAGATCCGCATCGGAGACCACTGGCTGTGTGATTTCGCCTCCTGCAACTACCTCGGCCTCGACCTTCACCCCGAGGTCATCCAGTCGGTCGAGCGCGAGCTGTGGCGCTGGGGAACTCACCCGAGCTGGTCCCGACTGCTGGGCAATCCCAGGCTCTACGTCGAGATTGAGGATCAGCTCACGGACCTCCTCGGAGCACCCGACTCCCTCGTGCTCCCGACGATCACGATCATTCACACCTCGGTCATCCCGGCCCTTGCCGGCAAGGGCGCGGTGTTGGTCGATGCCCAAGCCCACAAGACGATCTACGAAGGGGCGACGATCGCGCGGGGCGCGGGAGCGACGCTCCACCGCATCCGTTCGAACGACTACGAGCACCTCGAACAGACCCTGCGTACCCTGCCCGCCGGCCAACAGCGTCTCGTCTGCATCGACGGGGTCAACAGCATGACGGGCAACGTCCCCGATCTGCCCGCCTATGCGCGGGTCTGTCGCGAGTACGACGCGCTCTTGTATGTCGACGACGCCCACGGTTTCGGCGTGATCGGGGAGTCGCCGACGTCGGAGGAGCCCTGGGGGCACCGCGGCAACAGCATTGTCCGCTACTTCGGGGAGAGCTACGACAACCTCGTGCTCGTCTCGGGCTTCTCGAAGTCCTACTCGTCTCTCCTCGCGTTCTTGGCGCTGCCGAGCTGGATGAAGAACCACCTAAAGGTTGCCGCAGCTCCCTATCTCTACTCTGGGCCTTCGCCGACAGCCTCGCTCGCAACGGTGCTCGCCGGCTTCCGTGTCAACGACGCCGAGGGCGATGACCTGCGAGCGGCGCTACGCAACAAGACGGCCCGGGTGCTCGAGCGGATTGCACAGCTCGGGTTGCGAACCTTGAACTCCTCGGGGCTTCCCATTATCGAGCTTCCTCTCGGGGACGCCGACGACATCGACGCCGTCGGACGTTTCCTCTTCGAGCGGGGCATCTACGTGACGCTCGCGGCGTACCCTCTCGTGCCGAGGGCACAGGTCGGCTTCCGGGTGCAGGTCACCGCAGCCAACGGCGATGACGAGATCGAGCAGCTCAACGACGTCCTGGGAGAGCTCGCGGCTCGCTTCGACATGCAGCGGGCGCCAAGCCCCGGCTGAGCCGTGGCAGCGTCCGGATGAACACGAGGCTCGTGAGCCGGGTAGGGCTCGTTGCGCCTCTGCGCCACCGTGACTTCCGTCTGTTGTGGACCGGTCTGGTCGTCTCGCTCCTCGGCGACGGGATTTTCTTAGTCGCGGTCGCTTGGGAGGCATACAGGCTCGATGACCGGCCCTCCGCCCTGGCCGGCGTGGGTCTGGCGACCTCGGCGCCCCAGCTCGCTCTTCTTCTCTTCGGTGGTGCAGCTTCTGATCGCCTCCCGCGCCGGATCGTGCTCATTGCCGCAGACGGGGCGCGGGCGTTCGCGGTCGGCTGCCTCGCCGTGCTCGGGTGGTCCGGGCAGCTGAGGCTGTGGGAGCTGTGGGCCGTAGCCTTTGTCATCGGCGCCGCGACGGCGTTCGCGGCGCCGGCCTTTGACGCCATCGTGCCCGCGCTCGTTCCGAAGGAACGCCTCATGCAGGCCAACGGACTCGACCAGTTCTTGCGACCGGCGGCGCTGCAGCTTCTAGGCCCAGCGATCGGTGGTCTGCTTCTCGCCGTGCTCGGTAGTGCCGGTGCCTTCGGGGCGGACGCGGTCTCCTTCGTGTTCTCGGCCTGCTGTGTGGCCCGCCTGTCCCCGGTCGCCTCTGCGACGGCGACCGACAGGGCGGGCTCGTTGTGGCGCGACATAGGCGACGGCCTGGGCTATGTCCGCAGTCAGGTGTGGCTCTGGGGCACCTTTGTCGCCGCCACGTTCACCTATCTCTTGTTCCTGGGGCCGACCTACGTGCTCGTTCCGTACCTCGTAAAGAACGAGCTTCACGGAAGCGCTGCCTCGCTCGGACTCGTGCTGGCCTTCGGGGGTCTCGGCGCCCTGTTGGCGGCTGGCGTCACGGCACAGTTCGGCGATCGCGGCCGTCGGCCGATCACATTCATGTACGCGGCCTGGCCCGGTGCGACCCTGCTCGTGGCCGGTTACGGGCTCGTAACCCGTCAGTGGCAGCTGGCAGGACTCGTGTTCTTGGTCGGGGGCCTGGAGGCAGCCGGCACGGTGGTCTGGGCGACGCTCAAGTCGCGGCTTGTGCCCGCCGAGCTGCTCGGCCGGGTCTCGAGCATCGACTGGTTCGTGTCGACTGCGCTCATGCCCCTCTCGTACGTGCTGACCCCCATCGTCGTCCGGTTCGTCGGGGTGAGCACGACCTTCGAACTGGCGGGCACGCTCGGCGCCGTGGTCACCTTCGGTTTCCTGTTCCTGCCCGGCATGCGGGCGAACGACCGTAGGCGGCGCCGCACCCACCAGATGCAGAAACCGCGCGGGCTCACTCGCGCCCGCCGAATAGCGATCCGAGCCGCGCGGAGCCGCGGCCGACTCGCATGGTGCGTGGCCCCGTCTCGATGGTCGCCCAAACCGGTTCGCCACGGGCCAGGCCGAGCCAAGCACCTGGCCTCATCGGTCGCGCAGGACAGCTAGCACGATCTCGAGCAGGTCCGGGTCGGCGAGGACGAGGCCGGAGAGTTGTTCCTCCCCGAACCAGACGAGATCGTCGTGCTCGTGAGGCGCCCGGTTCACCGGCGCTCCGGACCATGAGTCGATAACGAAGACGCGGGCGTCGTAGTCGCTGCCGGTGAGTCGCCCGGCGAGGCGGGCGCTACCTGCACTGAAGCTGATCCCGAGTTCTTCGTTCATCTCACGGCCAAGGGCTTCGATGTCCGACTCACCTTGCTCGATGTGACCGCCCGGCGCGTCCCAGCAGTTCGGCGCCCAAAGCCGCGAGGCGTTCCGGTGCACGAACAAGACCCGGCCAGATCTCACGAGAAGGCCGCAGACGACGTCGTTGAAGACGTGGGCGGTCTCGACCATGCGCCAACATATTCCGCGGGGTACCTCGCCGGCAGAGCACGATAGGGTGCGCCTATGGGAGGGGGTCGCTCGGCCGCGGCTGGCGTTCGCGGGCGTATCAGCCGATCAGCCCGAGTCCGGGTGGTCCGGATGTTGTACGAGACCAGGCGGGCATGGTCGCTGGCGCTCGTCGGGTTCGTCGTCGTCTCGGCGGTCGTGCCTGTGGCGGTGCTCGCAGCCATGGGCCAGGTGGTGGAAAGGGTTCCTGCTGCCGCGCGTGCAGGGCTCGGATCGCCGGCCGCCCACACCTTGATCGCGCCCTTGGCGGTGTCGATCGCCGCTTACGCCGCCACACTCGTCCTCGGTCCCGTGCAGGGGGCCATCACCTCGGCGGTCAAGGTCCGCCTCACCTACGCAATGCAGGACAGCCTCATCGCGGCGGTATCGGGCCCGACGGGAATCGCCCACCTCGAGGATCCGGCCGCCCTCGACGAGCTGGAGATGGCCCACGGCCATCTCACCGCCTACTACCCCGCGGACGCACCGACGACCCTGGCAGTCGTGGTGGGCAATCGCCTGAGCGGCCTGGTCGCCTGCGGGGTCCTCGGTGCCAGTGGCTGATTCCACCGACGAAACCGTGATCGGCGCGATCGTGCTGCTGATGATCTTGTCCAAGCGGCACGGCTGGCTCGGTGCCGGCCCTGCCACCTGATCGGGGTGCCGCAGGCAGGAGACAGGCTCGGGGGGCGATGGAGCGCGCAAGCGAGACGGACAGGGTCGAGGCGTTCAGCGACGGGGTGATGGCGGTGATCATCACGATCATGGCATTCAACGTGAAGTCCCCGGTAGGCGCTTCGCTGACGGCCCTTCATCGTGTCCTGCCTGCGCTGCTCGTCTACGTCTTGAGCTTCGCCATGATCGGCATCTACTAGAACAACCACCATCACCTTCTCCGTGCCACCGAGAAGATCAACGGGGCGGTGATGTGGGCGAATCTCCATCTGCTGTTCTGGTTGTCGCTCATGCCAATTGTCACGGCCTGGATCGGTCGCTACCCGATACATGCCCTGCCGGCGGCGTCTTACGGCCTTGTTGGCCTCGGATCCGCCCTCGCGTACTGGGTCCTCGTTAGGAGGATCATTCGGGCGAACGGAGATAGCTCGATAGTTGCCAGAGCGATCGGGTCGGACCTGAAAGGAAACGCCTCGCTTGTCTTCTACGTGGCCGGTGTTGGGTTGGCGTTCGCGGAACCGATTGTTTCCTACGTCATCTACGCTGCGGTGGCGCTGATGTGGTTCGTTCCCGACCGACGCCTCTTCACCACAAAGGAGGTCTCCTGAGAGCTGGGGATTGACCCCGGCTGGCCGGCCCGCTCGCCAGCCAGCCGGATCGGCCAGCTTGCGGGCGTGCTAGGGCGCGTGGGCCCACGGCAGTCGCGGTCTCAGGCGGGTTCGCGTTGGTGAACGGTGCCGTGAACATATGGGGGCGCGACCGCTGACTGCTCGTGCAACGACAGTCTCCGGGTCGAAGTAACGCGCCCCTGTCCGGTAATGGCTATGCAGTGCCATCTGTGGGCATCCCGGTCGGCGCTGCCGCCAGCTCTTCAGAGTCTCTCTGGATGTGCACATGATGCTCCCTCCTCGCCTTATGGGCGATCCGGAATCTCCGGGTCACTGACAAGGAGTATGAGCGCCGAGCCTCTGAGCAACTCGAGGATCGACTGTGTACGAGATGTGAGAATTTGGCGGCCCAGGGCGTGTTAGCACGAACTGGTCGAGTGGGGTCAACCACCTAGTGTAGTGTCCGCGTATTGAGCGCGCGGTAGTTGTTATGCTCGGTCATGGCACATCCTCCCGCTGAACCACTCGAGCTGTCGCCAGAAGACCGGGTGTTGCTCGAAGAGATCGCGTCT
>JBEKMZ010000082.1:0-15246 GCA_049523315.1 Acidimicrobiales bacterium
GCCCACAGTCCGCCAGGCCATCGCGAGCGAAGTACCCGCCATTGCCCGATTGCTCTCGCGGGCGTTCGCCGACGACCCCATCGAACGGTGGTGCCTGGCATGTCGGGGCTATCGGGCGGTCCTCGAGCTCGAATTCCTCGAGGTGGCCGGCCAGATTGCCTCCGAGGGCTGGCTGTGGGTGGCTGACGCGCTCCACGGGGTTGCCGCCTGGATTCCTCCGAAGGCCAGCTACGACGATTCGGCCGTTGACGCCGTGGTCAATCCCGTCCTGACCGAGTATGGCGGAGACCCGCGTCGGGCGACGACATTTTGGGCGTGGGTGGAGTCACGCCGCCCCGAGGTGCTCCATTGGTACCTGGATTTTATAGCGGTCGATCCCGATAACCGTGGGTCCAGGTGCGGCGAGCTCCTCTTGCGAAGCGGACTGGCGCGGGTCGAGGGCCGGACCGAATCCGTTTTCCTCGTCACGGGCAATCCGCGAACGGTTCCGTGGTATGAGCGCTTTGGCTTTCGAACGCTCAGGAGCGAGGACGCCCCTAACGATGGACCCCGTGTGTGGTTCATGATCCGGTCCGCCTCGGGCCCAAGCTGACGCCTGAGCCATGCGCGCAATCGGCACAGGTATAAGGGCGGCAGGAATGCGCCACCTCATGTCGTCCTGACAGATAGCCGGTGCGCGACCCCCAGCGCTCTAGCGAGGGAAGCCCGAGGGCCGTGCCCCAGGTCATCCCGGCTGAGACGCTCCAGGAGCCGCATGTCGGACAAGTGGACGACTCCCGACTCGGCACGGCTGGACGAAGACGCTCGACCAGCGTCATCGCCGGACCGCCCGACCCTCGAACCGTGGCGCGCCAGAACGACTTCGCCTCACGGTTCCAGGTACCGGGACCGCGGACCGAGTCAGCGCTCGGCGCTGATCAGCCAACCGCGCCCGGAACGTCGATAGGGCGCTGCTAGTACTAACCGGTGGCGGCGGTGACCGAGGAACAGATGCATCAATCTGTCGTGGTTCCGAATCGAGCGTTGGAAGAAAAGCCGGACAGCCCCAGGAGCGTTACCTCACAACGACGCTCGTCGGTAGGAGCCTCGCCCGAGGATGGTCGTTGCGCACAGCCCACAGGTATTACGGCAACGATGGTGGACGCCACCACTCGCGTTCCGCGACGTACTTCTTCAGGCCCTTCAGCCCGTAGAGGTCAGCCAGTCCCTCGTACCGCATGCCGGCCTTCTCCATGACCCGCCACGAGCCGATGTTCTCCGGGAGAGCAACCGCCATGATTCTGTCAAGCCCGATCGGTCCCAGACCTTGCGCGAGGACTGCAACCGCCGCCTCCGTCCCAAATCCCTTGCCCCAGGCGTGTCTCGCGAAGAAGTACGCGAGATCGATTTCTGGCCCGGCGCTCTCATCCAGCGCCTTTGCTGGCCGGATACCACACTGGCCAATAAATGAACCTGACGCCCTGTCGTCTACAGCCCACATCGTGTAGCCGATCTCGCGCTGCATCGTGCGCCGCGCCTCAATCATTCGCTCGAAGGTCTCCATCGTCGGGGCTGGTTGGGGTGGAAGGAACCGGGCAAACTCCGGGTCGCTTACCATCTCGATCCACACCTCAGCGTCTCGATCCTCTAAGGGACGTATCACCAGCCGAGGCGTTTCTAGCCAGATGCTCACCGTGATGGATCGTAATGAACTGGCTGCGTGCGTGTGCCCGCCCGTGGGTCGATGGGCCGAGGAGGTTCAGCAGACCTAGATCTGGTGGTTTGTGACGCGCCAGTCAATCGAAACTTTGGCTTACGGCTCACGCCATCGACGCCGAACGCCTCCGAGATCAAATCCGTGGTGAGCAGCGTGCCCTGCGGCGGCCCGGTGCCGCCGAACGGCGGGGCGAAGCCGACCCAAGCCCAGATCAGGGCCACAGCCGTCCAGATCGCCCAGCAGAACTATTCCAGCTATCATCTTGCTTTCGCCCGGGCGAACCACGTGTTCAACGATACGGCTCCAGCTTGGCTGGTGAGCGGCGTGACAGGGGGTGTCGGTGGCCCCGATCTCAACAGAACGGCCGGTCCGCAGGTCGGCCACCACGTAATACGAGTCCGCAAAACCAGCGCAGGGCCTAGCCTCGTACACCACCCGAAGGCCATCAGGGTTCGGAATGGCGCCACCGGCGGCTTCGGATGCTGGCAGCACTAAGACAGTCCGTGAGGTACCTCTCGACGGGTCGAAGCGCATGACCTTCGTCCGGCAGCTGTTGGGAAGGGGTGTCCCTTCCATGCAGCCGCACCGTCTCCGTCGTACCTAGTCTCGCGCCCCGGTGCCGCCGGCCCTCCGGGCCGCGTCCCGGCCGTCAGGCCCGCGTCCCGGCCGTCAGGCCCGCCGCGCCGCCGACGTCAATGTTGGCGTGAAGCGGGCCCAGGTCCGACCCCCGTCTGAGGTCCGGTAGAGGGGAGACAGTCCCAGGACGTCACCCGCTTGAATCCAGATGATCCCCGCTTCCGAGCTGACGAAGTCGAAGGTCCCATACTGATTGAATTCGATGTTGGACTGGACAGGCGTCCACTTCACGCCCGAATCGGATGTGACGTATAGGACTTGTCCGGGTGCGCCCGACCGACCAGCGGGCACGAGGAAGCCATGGCGGGCGTCTACGAACTGGATGGTCCAAGGGCTACGTAGGCGTGCCGGGAGCCTCACCACGGACCACGTGGCGCCGCTGTCATGGGTGACTAAGAGGCCGCCACCCGTGAGGGTGAGAAACCCCGTTGAACCGAAGAACCTCGGCGGGTTCGCGCCACAACCGTACGAGCACGCGGCGGCCGAAGCAGGAAGAGACTGTTCCGCCCAGCTCAAGCCTCCGTCATGGGTTGTCAAGAATCTAAGAGACCCTCCGTTGCAATACTCCGTAAGCCATCCTTCGCTTCGACTAACGAACACGATGCCGCTCTTGTCGCAACCTGTGGTCAATCCCCCTGTGCCCACACCAGAGCCGACAAGGCTCGGGGTACGAGCAACTAGGGACCATCTCCTACCCCCGTCTGTGGTTCGGAGAATCGCGATTACATCTTGGCCACTGGCAGCGCCGAACTGCTGCATGATCCAACCGTCCCGGGCGTTGATGAAATCGATCACACCGAGATCCTCGATGGTGGACAACCGAACCCAGCTCGCACCGCCATCAGAGGTCGAGTACAACGTCGTCCCGATTGTCAGCCAGGCGCGTTCGGTACCGAGGGCGAACAAGTCGCCACCCGTATAGGGCGACACGCGTACTCCAGGCGGCCTTACATCGATCCACGTGCGCCCTCCATCGGTCGTGCGGGCCGGAACGAGAGCCGACGCGTCGATGACCCCAGGATTCTCGGTCCAGTGCAACGCCCACCCGATCCGGGGCGAGACCATCTGCACAGATTGGAACCATAAAGGAGTCCCAGACGCGGGCTCGGAGACGGGCGGTGCCGGCGCGCGGCAGACCCGCTGCCGGCAGGCCACCAGATCCATCCTCGTCAAAGTGGTCTGCCCGCTCGCCAGCCAGACGGTACGCCCCTCAGCCGTGATTGCGCCCGGCTCCGCGCCGACGGCGATGGGACGACCCACGACGCTGTCGCTGACCGTGTCGATCTGCACGAGGTGGGCGTTGGCCCCGTTGAGAGTGGTCGTCACCCAGAGAGTCCTTGGGGCCGCCGCCATCAGGCCCGACCCGTAGATGATGGGCAGCTCACCCGAACCGGGGGAGGCAAGCAGTTCGATTGTCTTGACGACCCGGTTGGTGCGGGGGTTGATCCTCACGACGGCGTACCCGTTGGAGACCCACACGGCCCCGTCACCGGTAGCAACCAGCCCGAACAGATCGGCGCCCCGGACGCGAGCCACGACGCGTCCGCTCGACAGGGAGAGCCGCAGGAGGCAACCGGAAAGGCATTGCTCGTTCACGACCGACATCCAGGCGGCGCCCTCGCCCACAGCGAATCCGACCCTCTTCTCAAACGGCAGCGGCAGGGTCCGGACGGCCATGGTGCGGGGGTCGATGCGGACCATTCCTGCACGATCGAGCGTCCAGAGGGCGCCGTCGCCGAAGGAGAGGGAGCCGGACGAGCCGATCGGCATCGTGCCGGTCACGACGATCGGGACCGTGCCAGTCAGCTTGCCCGTCGCCGGGTCGACCCGGAGAATCCCAGAGTTGTCGGTGACCCACAGGCTGCCGGCTCCGTAGGCAAGGGTCGAGAGCGAGGCGGTGGCAAGCGACAGGATCGATTCGCTCCTGTCGGTGACTGGATTGATGCGGTAGAGGGATCCTCCTGAAGTTGCCCAGGCGAACCCGGCACCGGTGGTGATGCCATAGACACCACCAGACGGACGGAACGTCGTCGTGAGGACAGGACGGAGTGCCGCTGCCACCCGCGGCGAGCTACCTCTGCCTGATACCGGGGCGCCTGTCGACATGCAGGCTGTCAACAGCACCGCGGCGCCGACGAGTGCCACCCTGTTGAGCCGCGAACTGCGCATCAGTTGGAGTTGTACTCCTCTCGGATGCCCTTGGGTACCGCGCCCCGAGTACCTTTCCGAAAGATGGGCTGCGACTCATCTCCTAAACGGTCGGGTGGAAGTCCTCCTCCTCCCGTTGCCCGTGCGGTCCGTGCGTTCGCCCCTCGTCGGGGCTGCCCGGCGTGTCCTGGAACTCTCTCCGTAAGCTGCTACAGGTAGCCTCACGATGACGGTCCGCAACGAGGCGGCTGGCCGGTGGCCGCGTAGGCTCGTCCCGCTCTATGCAAAGACACCCACGGAGGTACTCCTGGGGTACGCGCGCAGCGTCACAGATGTCACCGAGGTCTCCGAAGGAGGCGAGCAGCCCACGTGGAGAGTCTCGGTTCGGGCGGAGGACTCCTGCAAGATCCATCCCTAACTCAGTCAATAGGCGTGTCGTGAAGTGGTATGGCGAACGTCTGTCGATGAATGACGCTGCTCGCCGCCGCGCCATTATCGAATTCGCGAATTGAATTCGATCTGGAGCAAACTGCACACGTCGGGCTGACGAGTTCGACGTCTGCACTGCGCCAGCGTCACGACTCGCATGTGAGCCTAATTTCGATCGCGGTGGTCTTGCCGTCTCGACCGCGACTCCCAACGGCCAAGAAGGAAAGAAATGACGATCAGACGGCGCGCCACGTCTCAACCGCCGTCACGCGCCGTTCGGCGAGGGCATCGATGCTGAATCGACCGGCGCCAAATACCACTACAACCAGAGCCAACACACAGAGCGCCACGTTCAAGTCGTAGCCGGGGGTCAGCGACTCCGAATTGATGCCGTTCACCCAGGTGACGGTGATCATCGCCATCACCATATCGCCGAACAAGGCAAGTCCGGCGAGGCGAGCACCGAGTCCGAGAACGAGCGAAATGCCTCCACCGAACTCGATCACACCGCCGAGTACTGCGAACAAACCTCCGGGATGGAGATGGGCAGTGTTCGAGAAGAAGAGAGCTGTCTGGTGTAGTCCCGGTCCGTTGAAAGCACC
The DNA here is from genome assembly GCA_049523315.1 of Acidimicrobiales bacterium. Lineage (GTDB taxonomy): Bacteria > Actinomycetota > Acidimicrobiia > Acidimicrobiales > Bog-793 > Fen-455. The sequence goes on from JBEKMZ010000082.1 coordinate 5,512, forward strand.
GAAGAGCTTCCCAGCCCCGTACCAGATGAAGATCCAGGCGAGAGCGGTTCGCACCGCCACGAGAGCGAGGTCAGCGGGCAGAGCGGCGACACGCGTACTGAGCACGACCCTCAAAAGCCCGCGCCCCCTGCGTCGTCGCACAGGCGCCGTCGCCGTCGCCATCAGGCCACTCCTCGCTCTTCGGCGGTGCCTTGAAGGTTGAATTCCTCTTGAGTTCCTTCCTGAACTGACGGACGTTTCGCGACGCTGCTCAATGGACGGAACGGCCCGACGAGTTGAGCGATCAGGACAGCGAAATGGCGCGGTCGCTCACCAGCCTGCTCGACGATCAGCGGCCGACCCGGCAAACCGGTGTCGGTCCTGATCGTCTCTTGCGTCGGGAATATCGCTCGGTGGGAAAGCTGATCCCAAATAGTGAGGGCGAAGCCGAGGTTGACGTCCTGCGGCCCGTCGAGTTTGTGGTGAATCCGGTGATAGTTCGGGCTGACGAAGATCCGTTCCAGCGGCCCGAATCCGAAGTTGGTGTTCGAGTGCTCGAACGCCAAGATACCGGCGTAGACGACTAGGAGAGTCGTCGGTACCGCGCCGTTAGCAAGCAACACGATCGCCGGGATCAGGGCCAGGAGGTAGGAGACATGAACGAGTGGATGTGTGCGAAAGACCGTGAGCACGCTCATGTCCTCCTGCGAATGGTGTAGCTCGTGGAAGCGCCAGAGCACTCGCACGCGGTGATTCGCGAAGTGCGCGAGCCAATTGCACCCGTCCATCGCCACGAGGATCATGGCAATCACGAGCCAACGAGGCAGTAGGCCGATCCTCGGCACCACAATCCACGGGATGGATCTGCGGGCAGCCTCGGCAAAAGAGAGACTGAGCGCGGTCACGAGAGGCACGACGAGCGTCGCGTTCACGACCGTGTAGAGGAGGTCCTGGCGGTAACCGCGAGCAAAGAGCGGTCGCCGTTGCGCGGGGCGCATCCGCTCCGCGATGAGGAAGACCCCGATTACCACAAGCGTGATCGGGCCGACGACTACTACGCGAAGGCCGGTCATTGATGCGGCGAAACTTGTACCACCCCAACGACTCGACCAACCGATCCCGATTAGGGCGACGGCGACCGCGACAATCCCGAACGCCGGCAGGTAGACGCGCGACGACAGCGCGAGCCGCGGTCCGCTCGTTCCCCGGGTCCTACGCATCTCTGGCGCAGACACATGAGAGCGGGCGGGCGAAACCACGAAGGACGACATGAAGACTCCTTTACCTACGACAGGGACACTAGAACCCGCCTCCGCCACCACTTGGGCTCGTCGTGGTTGTTGTCGTGCTTGTTGTCCCGCCGGAGCCAGAACCCGGCTTCTTCGTCACAACTACGGACCACGTTCCCCAGGTATCGGTGCCAACTCCTTTCACCTGTCCGGCGGTGGTGTCTTCGAAGAACTTGTAAAGCGCCTTGCCGGAGTAGGTCACCTGCAAGGCACCGCCGGCTCGCTTCACGGTGCCGAGCTTCGCGGTGCTTACGCCGGTCCCTGCTGTCGCCTTCTTGACGCCCTTGGGAAGCAGGACCTCAGGCCAGATCGTCAAACACTTGGCTGTACAGGCGATTTTGCTCGGCTTCAAGGTGTAGAGAGTATGGCCGCTCACGAGGATCGTGCCGTACTTGGAGTTCTTCGCGGTCGAGATGACGACGCTTTTAGTCGCGTGGCTGGAAGCATGTGCAGCGTCGGGAGCCAAGACGAACGCGGACAAGCCGAAAACGGCCACGGCGGCCAGTGTGATACGTCTTACCGGGACTCGGCGAGTTGTCGCTCTGTCTTGTTTCGTGAGTTCCATATCGTTTGTCTCCTCATGGTCTCGGATATCGGAACTACGGCGTAGGTCGCCGAGCGGATGGCTACTCGTTGGGAGTATTCGCCACTTGTTCGTTTCCCGCTACACAGTTCTACGGAAGAACCCCGAGAAGAGATCACTCCAGTGAGCTCATCTTGCTTTCGCCCGGGCGAACCACGTGTTCAACGATGATTCGGACCCCCCCTCCGACAATCCTCCGTTACCCAATCGCAATATAGTTACGCTTGTTCTCGTCGTGAGTCCTACATCACCGAGCGCTGTTCCCACGACCTCGGCGAGGTCATACCTGCACCCGCAAACGCCCCGCCGCTCGCGACGTGCTCGCCCTTTTCGAGCTTATCGACCTATGCCCAGGTAGAACAGAGCGGCCACTGTGGCACCGAACCATACGTCGCGTCGAAGTACTGGGGTCGTTTCGCGTCGGCGGGTCGATGTCGTGCATCTACGCCTGGCAATGATGTCCGCGTTGGCGGCACGGCATACAACAGCGAGAAAGAGGGGGAGGACGGGGGCCACGAGCCGCTACCGGCGCGCACGGTGCCTGGTGTTGGGTCGTGTGTAGCGGTTTGGAGTGCTGTGCCCTTAGTTGCTGTCCGCCGTCTCCTCAGCTCCGATCCCTCGTCCGTCGCGCATCGTCCCTGACAGGCCCACGCGCAACAAGAGCCTCAGCCCTCGCCGAGAAGTCCCTCGATCGCCTCGCGAGCTTGCTCCGCGAGCTGCTGAGCGTCCTTCCAGCCGCTGCCAATGGGTCGGAGTGACTCGCCGACCACGAGGTGGATCGCGCCCCGCTGAGGAAGACGTCGACCCGCCGGAAGGATCGCTCTCGTCCCGAGGATCCCCACGGGAACAACAGGGCAGCCCGTCTCGGCGGCAACTACGAAGGCTCCGAGATGGAAGCGCCGGAGTCCGGGGGTGACCGTGAGCCCGCCCTCGGGAAAAAAGACGATGGAACGCCCGGAGCGAACCACATCTTCGAGCATCGAGAGGACTGACTCGATGGACGAGCGACCCTTCCCCCCTTCGCTTCTGACGAAGACGGCCCCGATCCGGCGAAGGAACGGACCGACGACTCGCTGGTGCGAGAGGACTCCCCCGGCCACGAAGACGACCGGCTCCGGAGACATCAGGCCGATCGCGAACGAGTCGAGGAAGCTCGAGTGATTGGCAACGTAAACGCACGATTCGCCAGCTAATGGGACGCCGCTCGTCTTGAACGGGATGGCGAGGCAGATACACAGGAGCCGCGCCGTGGCCCGGGTGAGCTTCCAACGCCAGGAGAGCTTTGGCAGGATGAGCACAGCGGGCCAGACCAAGGTCCCGAGCAGGCAGAGCAGAACCCAGAAAGCGATGCCGTACAAGGCGCCTGACATGCCGCGAGCGCTCCTAGATGCCCCCCTCCGAACAGTCCTGAGAACGCCCGAGTCGGGAGTGGTCGCCCGATCGTCGTTCACCATGAGTCGGCCCAAGTGGACGCATTCCGAGCCGGGACAATATCGAGTACTTGCTCGGGGACACACTGCGCAAGGAGACCTTCGACAGCAGCAAGCGCTAGGTCGATCTCACCGATCAACGGGGTCCTTAACACCCAGCGATCTTCGCACCCGTCTGCCGCCAACGCGTGTCCACCGGTCGTACTCGGCCCAGCTGGAGCGACGCCGTGTACCAGCACGGGCACCGTTGCTCGGCAGTCCTCTAAAAGCTCCCGGGCACGTCGACAGAGGTGAGCACCAAGGTTGTGGGAGGCCCAGTGACGCCGAGCTCAGAGCTGATGTGCTCGACGTTGGCGTTCTCAGCGTAGAAGCCCTGGAACTGTTCCGCGGTTTCCCATTCGTCCACAATGACGAGCTCGCCATCGCCAGCGGCGACGCGGTGACCAAGGTTCCCGGCGTTCTTGTTGGCCTTTGTCATCTCCTCGAGGAGCGCGGCGTGAGCACGGAGGCCATCGACGGCCTTGGCGACGTCAGAGACAGGAAAGTGAACAATGACGATGACACTCACGGCGAATCCCCCCTTGTCGAAACCACCTCGTCCGAGACGGTCTTAGGAGGTTACGACACTCTCCGCGCAACTGCTGTGCCCGGTCGCTGTGGGGTCCACCTTGGCCGCGCCATCTCGTTTGCCCCCACCGTGCCCTCGTCGCCACCGGCGCGCACACTGCCTGGCGGGGCGTGTGTGCAGCATCGGCGTGTGAGGCAGTTGTCGTTCCCGACCGACGAGATCGTTGGAACCCTCGATTGGCTCGGAGCGCGAGACCCTGGCGAACGAGGACGATGCTACGGCGTCGGTTATCGATGGCACCACCTGCAACGCCACAATCGCCACGGGTGTGCGAGCACGCCCACGACCGTCCCCGTCGGCTGCGCTCTTGGTGGTCCGGTCGTGAAGGAGACCGGCCACATATCGAAATCCAACGACAACGACTAGTCGATCATTGGAGCCGGCTGCGCTCGAGTGCATGATGCAGCGCGAAGGATCGATGGCTCGGCGTGCACCTGCTCTCGTTTTCCTTCCGAAGATGCACCGAGCCAATCTCGGATCTGTTCTCCGGTCGGGCATTCCGGCGTGCTCCGCACCGACGATTCTCGATAGCGCGGCTTTTTTGCAGACAGATGGGATACTGCACTCATGCCGAGGTAAGGGGGGGCCCTGATGAGCGAATCCACGGTGGTGGGGACCGACAGTCGCGTCGAGGATGCCACGAAGTTTGAAACCAAACTCGCGGTGATTGGTCTTGGGACTATGGGCAGGGGAATGGCGAGTTCCGCGCTCCGGGCGGGCATCCCGCTCGTCGTGTGGAACCGCGATCTTGAGGCTGCCCGTGCCTTTGCCGACCGTGGAGCTGAACTCGCTCCGACCGCAGCCGATGCTGTAAGGGACGTCGACGTCGTCATCACGATGGTTAGCGACTCGGAAGCCATCCGGTCTATATCTCTCGATCTCGGCATGTTGGAGGCTCTTCGGACAGATGCAGTGTGGGCACAGATGAGCACAATTGGCATCAAGGCGACCGAGGCCATGGCAACGCTGGTCGCCGCGCGGCGGACGGACGTTTCGTTTCTCGACGCTCCGGTGTCGGGGAGCAAGGTTCCTGCTGAACAGGGCAAGCTCACGATTTTCGCGTCTGGGCCCGAAGAGGTGCGCCCCAAGGTTGATCCGATCTTCGCCGCGATCGGACAACGCACGATCTGGCTCGGGCCGGTGGGGGCGGGCTCACGGATGAAGCTCGTGAACAACACGTTGCTCGCTTTTGGCGCTGAGGGGGTGGCGAATTCGCTCGCGCTGGCGCATCGGCTGCGACTCGATACGAGCCGTGTCCTCGACGCCTTCGAAGGTGGCCCACTCCTCTCGCCGTGGGAGGCGGGAAAGTTCCGGCGTATCGAGGCCGGGGACTACTCCCCCGAGTTTCCACTCAGGCTCGCACTCAAGGACGTCGGCCTCGCCTTGGACGAGGGTGGCCCAGAACGCTTCGCAGTCCTCGCAGCACTAGCTCGCGAATGGCAGCAGATCGTCGAGGACGGCTTCGGCGACGAGGATGTCACAGTCGTAGCTCGATCTCTTAGGGCCTGAGGTCGAAGGTGCATCGAAGACTGTCGGCAGAACCTTGCACCGAACACCAAGCCGTTTGACGGGTCTTTCGCTCCGGATCATGTCCCGTGTCGGTCGGCTACCGGGACAGGACCTGGTCCTCGCAACTGGCCCAAACTCGGGCGCCGATTAGGGCGAGGCTACCTCGCCGAGGGGCAAGGTTGGCAGGCATTCTCCCGATTCTCAGCCAACCGAAGCCTGGTGATTGAACCGCAGCCGGGTGGTCGAAAAGCCGCTGTTCATAGGGATAGGTAATGCGTCAGTCACTCCCTCGTGAGCCTCGAGGCGAGCTGGCTCCGGCAATGGCAGTCCGAATCCACACTTCTATAGATATACTGCCGACATCACTTCTATAGGCGCTTACATCGCTGCTCGGAATCAGGGTACGTCTGGACAGATCCAACAACACTAACACCACGTCAGAGCCATTCAGATTATGCTCAGCCGGCTTGGGCAGTGACATTCATAGGTCGTGTAGTGCCAGAAAGTGACGGGCTTCATTACGACCGATGGCCGGCCCCTGGGCACAGGAGGATGCTCCCGCTGCCCGTGATCAACGCCGAAAGGGCCAGGTCCGGATCAAACATGAACACTGAACCGCTCTGCGTCCGCACAAGCTGACCGAGGGTCGCGGACGCCCGTTGCCAGCCACGCCTTCCGCTCCATCAATTAGGCCCACCCGCTGCGACTCATGGAATTCCTCTGGTTACGCACCGCTTCCGTCGTTAGGATCGACCATGCCCAGCTCCGGTGTAGTTGGTGACCTTCCCTTTGGTGCTGATCCTCCCGATCGAGTTGTTCGCGGAGTTGGTGAACCACAGCGCCCCGTCCGGTCCGGCCGTGATGCCTACCGGGCCGTCGATGCCGGTGCCGGTGTAGTTGGTGACCTTTCCCGTGGTGCTGATCCTTCCGATCGAGTTGTTGGCATAGTTGGTGAACCACAGGGCCCCGTCCGGTCCGGCCGTGATCGAGTCGGGCTCGTCGATGCCCGTGCCGGTGAATAACCTGCCGGATCCGCTGGTCGTAATCCGCCCGATGGAGTTGCCACGGTAGTTGGTAAACCAAATGGCCTTGTCGGGCCCGGTCGTGATCCCAAAGGGCTCGTCAAGGTCGCTATTGGTGAAAACCGTGATCTTCCCGTTGGGGCTGAGCCGAGCGATCGAGCCCCTGATGGTCTTGGTGCCGGTGTTGGTGACCCACAAATCTCCGTCAGGGCCCGTCGTGATTCCGCCTGGATCTTCGATGTAGGTACTGGTGTGGACCGTGATCTTCCCGCTCGTAGTGATCACGCCTACCGAACCGGGGTTGTACGCGTCGGTGAACCAAAGCACACCGTCGGGGCCGTTCGTGATCCCAATGGGGTTAACCACGCCCGTGGCGGTGTAGCTGCTGATCTTGCCTTTCGTCGTGATCCGCCCGATCGAGTTACCTACGGAGTTGGTGAACCAAAGGGCGCCGTCTGGCCCGACCGCGATCTCAGCGGGCGCGTCGATTCCGCCACCCCGATAGATGGTGACCTTTCCGCTCGTGGTAATCCGCCCGATCGATCCATGGTTCGTCTTGTTGCCCAGGTTGGTAAACCAAAGCGCTCCATCCGGCCCGCTTGTGATGTACGCGGGCACGCTGAGCGTCACGGCGGAGCTGGACACGAGGCGACCTCGTTGGCTGATAGCGGCGTTCGCAACGGAGCCGGCGATCAGGCCGTCGAACAGCAGCGCGAGGCAAGCAACGGCTGACAATCTGACCAGGCGCATCTGCAGCCTCCTTCGTTAGGTTCCCCAGGTCCCGTAGAAGTGTGGCCATGCCAGGCCCCCCGGAGTTGCAAAGGCCAACGGAATGGCACGACCAGGCATCTTCCCGATGCCTACAACGTGGCCGAAGCCTAACCTACGGCACATCCCCTCACATCGGCTCACGATTCGACATCCCGCTCGGCGGTGAAGTCCGTACCGCCCCCGCTGCCGTCACGGGGAACGGGTCCAACGGCACGCGTCATGGTTCGTACTACGGAAGTGGCGGTCCTCGCCAGTGTCGTTGGGGTTCCTGACAGCTAGACGTTGTGTCGAAACGAGCTGGTCCTGGATCCTTCTAGCGGAGGCGATCGGGCCCGACCGCGGCCACGAAGCAGAACTCGTTACCATGCCTAGTGCCTCGGCGCGTTCAGCCGCCTTGTCAGGGTCGGCGAGGCAAGGTCGATGTGGCAGCGGCCGGACACGTCCGATGGCGTGGCCCCAGGCGTGCGCTGGAAAGTGAGGTTCGGGCCAAACCCTGCAGGGTCCCGTAGGTGGTGTAAGGGTCGAACAGCTCCCGCGCCACGTATCCGGTCACTGCTGCCTAGAGCGCACCGAGCAGTTCGGGTTCGGGGGTGTCGAAGACGATGTTGCCCGGCTGCAAGGGGTTGCCGGTACTCCTCGATCAGGGCCGGAGCCAAGGCCGCGCCCGGTTTTACGATCGGCGGTTCTCAACTGCCATGGTTGGGTGCTCGGCGGACGACATGTCCTAACTCGGCACCTAGCTGGCGCTCGGGGAGGGAGAGAGCCCGGCGGAGGGGACACCGAGGCTGGGGACAGAGCGGCCGGGCCGGAGCGTCAGGCCTGACCGGACGAGGTCCGCGACCCGGAGGGTCGGCCACCCTGGGCGAGGACTGAGCTTAGGACCGGGGAACGCATTGCCGCGCACGACGACCGGGGCGCGCACTGAGAACATGCGACGATCAGCCATCATGCCGTGGCGGTAGAGGTGGAGGATCCTTCTCTAGCTTGCGAACCTCGCGCCACTTGCACGACGTGGGGGGATCCAACGACGAAATACGGTTCGGCCACGGCGCGTGCCTGCTGACCTGTCTTGGGTTGTGCCATGTTGGCGACCAACTGCTGGAACGTCTCGGGCCTCGGAGCCAGGAGATCACCCGCAGCCGTTCCGATGTCGTGTCCCCAGAAAACCAAGACGACAGCTAGCAGAGCGAGACGTGCGGGACCATGTGGCGCGAGAGCTAACCCCTCATGACGTCCGACCCCGACCGCTCGTAACGGAGTCCTCAACGCTGCCTTGTGCTGTGACTGGAGGAGTCTCGCCATTCCCGTTCACCTAGTCCGCAGGTCCTGAACAACCTCGACGTACTGCGTGTGGACGGTTTCGCTACTAGCTCCGACCAGTCCAAGCGACCAAGTAAGGACTGGGTATCAACGCTTCCCCTGCGGGGCGAACCGTGCCACGCACAAGCCGCTGTTGTCAAGGGGTGCGGAATTCGTCTGCCGATGGGAGCGCTAGAGGTGACTGGGAGGCCGTTCGCCTTCCCCGGTGCCGAGGCGTTCAGCCCGAGCGGCGGTCTTGTGACTCGGCCCAAAGAGGCTCTTGCAACCCTCGTCTGGCGGTCGACGTGCCGACACTCGATCTGGCACCACCGGCCCTTCCGCGACCACCCTCCGCCCTGAAGGTCTAGTCTCGAAGCGTGAGTGCGCCTCGAATCGTAAACGGGTACTGCGTGGCCACGACCTTTGCCCTCGAGCGGTACAAGTACGGAAACGGTGGGGGCGACGAGTACCCCGATCCCAGATCCAAGAAGGTCCATGCGGTCAAGGTCACCGGAGGCGCGTTGGCGATGTCCCAGTACCGCGACGACGCCGTGCGGTCCGCCGGCGGGGAACAGCTCCTAGGCTCGAGACTTCAGGTCGACGTCGTCCAGGACGATGCCTGGAAGGACTGGCTGGTCCGCATAGCGAACTGGCCCGAGCTCAAGAAGGAAACGTGCAAGAAGTGCTTGGAAGCAACTACTGGACTCGTATGGGAAGACGTTCGGGAAGTCGCCTAGGAGGCGACGAAGCGTCCGGGCAGGACCCCGATCGGGCGCCGTTGGGATATCGGGTCTACGGAGCCGCAAGGACGTCTAAGTTCCACCTCGTGATGGAGTCGTCGATCATTTCAGAGGATTGGACGGCGATCTGCGGACTGCCCGTCAACCCGGGCCGACGAACTCGTGTTTGGGGTCAAGGCGAGGGGTACTGCCCCGGGTGTGAAGAACTCGCTCGGCCGCGTCTACATACCAATTAGCAGCTGGGTCTAATCCCTCGGAATTTCGTTCCAGCGGTTAATCCGCCGGAGGTCCTCGAGGCGGTTTCTTGATCCAGCCGCGCAGCGGACGGACGCTCGGTAGTGATTGGTTCCCGAGCGAAAACGGTTCCAGAGGCTGTTGCACGAATCCGTTCCATCCACCACCAGTAGGAGTCTCGCTGCGAGGCTTTCAAAGTGGGATACAACTTCGTCACCGCCGATCGCGACCAGGCCTTTCTCATGCCACCG
>JBEKMZ010000083.1:0-15136 GCA_049523315.1 Acidimicrobiales bacterium
ATAGGGAACTAACAAGGAGGCGGCATGGATCGTCGTGCATTTCTGGTTAAATCCGGCAGCGTTGCTGTTGGCGTCGGGCTGTTGTCGTTGAACAGGGGCGTCCTCGACCCCACGTCGCGGAGGACCACCACTAAGACCGTCGGGAAGTTGACTAGCTTCTCGCTGCAGGAGAGCTACATAAACAACGCCGAGTTCGTGGGCTACTACTGCGCCGCGAAAAAGGGGATCTTCAAGAAGTACGGGATGGACGTCGACATCGTCGCCGCGGGGGCCTCGACTGACCCTCGTCAGTCGGTGGCCAACGGCGCTTCCCTGCTCGGGATCGTCTCTGAGACGAGCGACATGATCCTCGGCATCGGAGAGGGCGTGCCCTACAAGTGCTTCGGGGCACCTTTCCAACAGAACCCCGGCTGCCTGCTCGTGCTGGCGAACTCGGGCATCTACAACGTCAAGGACCTCGAGGGCAAGACCATCGGGATCCAGCCCAACGCCCTCCAGCAGATAAAGGGCATCCTCGCCGCGAATCACGTGCCGCTGGACAAGGTCACCTTGACCATCGTCGACGACTCGCCCGAGCCGCTCGTGCTGGGGAAGATCGATGCCTACACGGCCTACGTCTTCAACGAGCCGATCTCCCTCGCCATGCAGGGCATAAAGACACGGTGCTATTCGTTCTCGAACATCGGGCTCCCCGGCTACGGGGACTGCCTCATCGCGACGGACCACACGCTCGCGACTCAACCAGAGCTTCTGGCCCGCTTCATGCGCGCTTCCCAGGAGGGCTGGGCCTACGCCATCGCCAACCCGACGGAAGCTGTTGCCATTACCCTCGACGACTACCCCTCGGGACAGGTAAAGGAGCAGCAGGAGCTGCAGATGAAGGCGCAGTTGCCCATGCTCGAGAACGCGGAGACCAGGAAAAATGGACTGCTGTGGATCTCGACAATCGTTATGCAAGCTGCCCTCAATGCTCAGCTCGCCTCTGGCTCACTCAAGAAGAAGCTAACCGTTAACGACGTGATGACCCAGGAGATCTTGGACCGTGCCAAGAGTGTTTCACCGGTCTGATCCACCGGCCGGGATCGGCGATGCGGTGAGCCTCGCCGATCCCGGCAGTCTCCTCGAGATGAGGGATGTCGGCCTGACCTACCCAGGCCGGCCGCCGCTTCGCGCCCTCGAAGGCGTGTCTCTCTCGATGCGCCAGGGCCAGTTCGTGAGCCTCATCGGCCCCTCGGGCTGCGGAAAGTCCACTCTTCTTCGAATAACTGCCGGCATACTCGAGCCAACCGCCGGCGAGATCGTCGTAGAAGGTGCCTCACCCCTGGAGGCCCAGCGAGCACATCGTTTCGGTTTCGTGTTCCAAGATGCCGTCTTGCTGCCATGGCTGAGCGTGCAAGAGAACGTCGAGTTGTTGACCGAGCTCGTCGGCATCGCGCCGAAGGAGCGGCGGCAAAGGGCCACGGATCTGTTGAGCCTCGTTGGGCTCAGCGGTTGCGGGGACTTCCGTCCTGACCAGCTGTCGGGAGGAATGCGCCAGCGGGTCTCGATCGCCCGCGCCCTTGCCCTAGAACCGGCGATCCTGCTCATGGACGAGCCGTTCTCGGCAGTCGACGAGTTCCAGCGCGAACTGCTCAACAACGAGTTGTTGCGCATCTGGGCCGAGCGGCAAAGCTCGGTGCTATTCGTGACCCACCACATCGAAGAGGCCGTGTTCCTTTCCGACCGGGTGATGGTGATGAGCCCCGCCCCAGGAAGATTCGTCGAACAGGTGGAGGTCGACCTGCCACGTCCCCGTACCGACGACATGCGGGTGTCCCCGGAATTCCTGAGCTTAAGAAGATACTTGCGTGAAGTCCTTATCCACTGACGGCGAAGTCACGAACTCCAGCACAAAGGCTGGGAGCTCTACCGCGGAGGTAGCTGCTGTCACCGGTTCACGACCGAGGAACAAGGTCAAGCTCCGGCGACAATTGCTGAGGTGGGTGATACCCGCTCTCGTGGTCGTCGTCATCCTCGCCATCTGGCAGCTGCTGGTGGCTGTCTTGCACCTGAAGCCTTATTTCATTCCCTCGCCGACCGATATCGCCTCGACGCTCAAGGACAACTTGCGCTACATAGCCGACAATTGCGTGCCGACGCTGGGGCAGGCGGGATTGGGCTTCGCAATCGGCAACGGAGCGGCGATTTTGATGTCGGTCTGGTTCGTGCACGTCGCGTCCGCACGACGGGTCTTCTACCCGCTCGCCATCATATTGCAGAGCATTCCACTCATCGCCCTCACCCCAATCGCGATCGTCACGCTCGGCAACGGCCTCACGACCAAGGTCGTGATGGTCGGCCTGATTTCCTTCTTCCCGACGCTCGTCAACTTGATGCGCGGCCTCTCGGCGGTGGACGTGAACATGCTGCAGCTGTTCCAGAGCGTCCACGCGAGCCGTTGGAAAGTTCTCACCAAGCTGCGGTGGCCGAATGCCCTGCCATACCTGTTCGCCGGACTTCGAATCACCGCCAGCGCGGCGCTTCTCGGCGCCATCATCGTCGAATGGCTGGGAAGCGACACGGGGCTCGGCTATTTGATTATCAACTCGACTTACCAGTTCAATACGCCTTTTCTCTGGGCTTCGATCTTCGTTTCCTCGGTGCTCGTGCTGGTCGCCTTCGGCCTCGTCGTGCTCCTCGAGCGCCTGATCGTTCCGTGGAATCGGACGGAAGACGTCGGCCGGTGAGCTTTTACGGCAAAGGAGATTTCGATGTCGCTCTCGTACGCGGCCGGAGGCACACGCAGGCGTGCCGCCGGCGCCAACGGGGGGATGGTGCGTAAGTGACCACGACCGAGACGGACACGACCCAGGATCGCCGTCGGGGGTCGCAGAGGGCCGCGGCCATGATGGAGGCAAGCTCGATCGCTGTGGTGGGGGCCTCGGACTCACCGGGTCCGGGACGAAATGTCGTGAGGAACCTGGTGGAGACGAAGTACGCCGGCCGAGTGTTGCTCATCAACAAGTCGCACCAACGCATCAACGACATGCCCGCCTACCCCGACATCGAGCACCTGCCCGAGGTTCCGGAGCTGATCGTCGTCGCGGTCAACCAGCGCGCCACGGTCGAGGTCGTCCGGTCCGCCGCGGCGGCGGGAGTGCCGGGGGCCGTGCTGCTGGCCGCAGGCTTCCGAGAGATCGGCGAGGAGGGGGCCAGACTCGAGGCGGAGCTGCGCGCTGCCCGAGGCAACATGTCGCTCGTCGGCCCGAACTGCTTAGGCTTTGTCAATTACACGAACCAGCTCGCGGCCTACAGCGGCCCGCTCGTCGAGCAGAAGCGTTTCGGCAACGTGGCTCTCGTCTCCAACAGCGGCGCACTCGCGTGCACCCTCACCGGCGCCGCCGCCGAACGTCGTATCAGATTCAGCCACGTGGTGACGATGGGCAATCAGGCCGACCTCGCACTGGCGGACTTCCTCGATTACTTCTCCTCCGAGCCGCACGTCGAGGTGATCGCCTGTTACGTGGAGGGTTTCGACGACGGCCGAGCCGTGCTCTCCGCGATCGGCTCCGCGGTCGAGAACGGAAAGCTCGTCGTACTCCTCAAGTCCGGGCGCACGCGCCTTGGTGGGCGCGCCGCGCTCACGCACACGGGGGCGCTGGCGGGTTCGGCCCTCGTTCAAGAGGACCTGTTCCAACGCTCGGGCGTAGTTCTCGCGAGAGACCTTGAAGAACTCCTCGCGCTGATCGAGCTCGCAAGCCGCAGCCCTCGCCTCTCCGGTGAGCACCTAGGTGTCATCACCACCTCGGGCGGCGAACGCCTCCTGCTTGCGGACGCCGTGGAGGAAAATGCGCTCAGCCTCGCGGAGCTTTCGCAGACCTCCAGGGCCGACCTAAGAGCGCTCCTGCCGCCCTTCGCCACGATCGCCAACCCCCTCGACACGACGGGGGCCGGCATCTTCGAAGGCGATGCGAAGACTCACTACGCTGCCGCCCGCGTCATGGCACTCGACCCGGACGTGGACGTGCTGGTCGCCTCCTATGACGCCAAGAACGGCTGGGTCGAAGCGGCACAAAGCGCCCCCGCCTTCGTCGACGGCGTCATCGCCGCGCACAAGGCGGCTACGGAGGCCGGCAAACCCGTCGTGATCATCTCGCTCACCACCGGCAACGTCGACGCACACGCCCGCGAGTACCTCGAGGACAACAGCATCGCCTGCCTCATGGGACTGCAGCCTGCGATGCGAACGATCAGCCTGCTACTTGCAAGAGGGCGAAAGCGCAATTTAGGCGAGCTGGCCGGCTCGCAGACTGCGGATCTCGGGACAACCAGCTCGGTCGCAAGCGTCGCGGGCGCGAGTGCCGTCGCCCTTGGCGAGCGCGAGGGGGTCCAACTTCTCCTTCCGGCCGCGTTGGGACGTCTCAAAGGTGCCGGACTTTCCGGGTGGGAATCGATCACGGTCACTGACGAGGAGGCCGCGGTCGTCGCAGCCCGGCGCGTCGGCTATCCGGTAGCCATGAAGTGGGACGGCAACATCGCCCACCGGGCCCGTATCGGAGGCGTCGCCCTCGGCCTTAAAGACGAGGGGGCGGTCCGCGAAGCGTGGCGCTCGCTCACCGACAGGGCGGTAGAACTCCACATCGACTACCAGGGCTTGGTCGTCCAAGCGATGGTCGAGGGCGGACTCGAGCTGTTCGTCGGGGGTGTACGCGACCAGCAGTTCGGCCCGATCGTTCTCTTCGGCCTCGGTGGCATCCGGGTAGAGGAAAAAGGTCAGGTCGCGGTAGCGCTTGTCCCTATGAGCCGGCCCGATGCCGAGCTCCTCGTGGACGGCTCACCCTGCGCGGATGTCATAGCCCAGCGCAGGGCGGGCGGACTGCTAGATCGCGACGCAGTGGTGGACGCGCTCATGGCTGTCGCAGAGTTGATGAGCGACCCGGCCGTGCTCGCCGTCGACGTCAACCCGCTGATCGCCCTGCCGCATGGAGTCGCCGTGGTCGATTGCAAGGTCGTCGTCGCCGGGTCGCCGTCTACCGAAGACGAGACGGAGGCGTCGCGAGTTGACGCGGCGGCAGGAATCAGCCCGCGCGACAGGGCAATGTCCCCATGAGCTCCGGGCAAGCTGCAACGGCCGCAACCGGCCGAAGGGGCCTGGCGGTGGTCACCGGCGGCGCCTCGGGCATCGGCCGGGCGGTGGCGCTCCGTCTGGCAGCGGAGAGCTGGGAGCTTGCCCTCTTGGACGTCGACGAGGACGGCCTGACGGAGACGGCAAGGCTCATCGGCGATATCCCAGGCGCCGCCGATCCGGCCCGGTACGCGGTGGACGTCACCGACGCTGAGCGGGTAGAGGCTGCCGTCGCCGATATCGCAGGCAAAGCGGACCCAATCGCCGCTCTCGTGTCCAATGCGGGAGTGCTCACGGTCATCCCGGTGCTCGACCTGCCCATAGAGCAGTGGCGCAGGACGCTCGATATCAACCTGACAGGGTCCTTCATCTGCGCCCGGGCCGTGGCACGGGAGATGGTGCGGGCCGGTACCAGCGGGCGCATCGTCACCGTTGCCTCCGTGCACTCCCTCGCGCCGGGCACCAATGTCGCCGACTACGACGCGTCCAAGGGCGGCCTGCTGATGCTGACGAGGAGCCTCGCTCGCGAGTTGGCTCCGCACGGGATCACGGTCAACGCCGTGGGACCGGGGCTGATCTTGACCAATCTGGCCGGAGGGGCTTCCCAAGAGTACCTCGACCACATCGTCCCCGCCATTCCGCTGCGGCGGGCGGGCCAGCCCAGCGACGTCGCCGGTGTGGTCGCGTTCCTCCTCGGTCAGGACGCGAGCTACATGACCGGATCGCTTCTCGTCGTCGATGGCGGGATGCTGCTCACAGCGGACCTCTAAAGGACACGAACACGAGCGCGCAAGACATTCGGCAACAAACCAACAGGAGAAGGCAACTGATGAACCTAGAAGGCAAAACCGCAGTCGTGACCGGCGGTGGCCGGGGAATCGGTAAGGCAATCGTCGAGGAATTGGCGTGCTCGGGGGTGGCGGTCGTCTTCGGTGACGTCGTGGCCGAGAACGTGCGCGACCTCGCCGCAGAACTTCGGGACAAAGGTTTCGTGGTCGAGGGCGCGCTGAGCAACGTTGCCGACAAGGACGAGATCGAAACCCTTGTCGACAAGGCCGTTTCTTCCTACGGCCGTCTCGACATCATGGTCAACTCAGCCGGTATCAACCGCGACACGATGCTGCACAAGATGACCGACGAGCAGTGGAACGAAGTACTCGCCGTAGATCTGACGGGCGCCTTCTACGGCACCCGCAAGGCGCTTCAAGTCATGCGCCAACAGGAAGGCGGCGGCTCCATCATCGCCATCTCGTCGCTCTCGTGGCGCGGCAGCCTGGGACAGGCGAACTACGCCTCCGCCAAAGCAGGCATGGTCGGCCTCATGCTGACAACCGCCCGGGAAGGCGGGCGTTTCGCGGTAAGGGCGAACGCGATTGCCCCCGGCTTCATCGACACCGACATGACAAGGGGCCTCAAACCCGAAACCTGGGACGCAGTTGTTGCGCGGATACCGCTCGGTCACGCGGGAAAGCCGGCGGACGTGGCGGCGCTCGTGGCCTTCCTCGGAAGCGACGCGGCCAAGTACATCACCGGACAGGTGATCGAGGTCGGCGGCGGCCTCGTCTGGTGACACGTCATAGGACCGCTATAGACGGCTCGAAGGCACCAGAGAAACCTGCGAACCAGTCCGTTCGGATCAGTCGGGGGGCCAGTCTTTGCCAAGGAGGATCCCCATGACTCAGTTCCCAGCAGACAAGGTCGCCCTCGTGACCGGCGCGGCCGGTGGGATGGGCAAGGCGCATGTGTTGGCGCTCGTCCGCTCGGGATGGTCCGTCGCCGCCTGCGACAGGGACGAGGCGGCCCTGGGGCACTTCCGAGACGAGACGAAGGACTTTGCCGACAAGATCGCCGTCTACAAGGCGGACGTGACCTCTCTGGACGATGTCTCCCGGGTCGTCAAGGATGCGTCGAGGCTCGGGCCTGTCCTCGGGGTGGTCAACAACGCCGGCATTGGAAGCCCACCGCGCCCGTTCCGCGAGATCCCGGTCGAGGACTGGCGCGAGATGCTCGAGGTGCACCTAATCGGCGCCGTGCACTGCGTTTTGGCGACACTGGCCACGATGGAAAAGGCGGGATTCGGTCGCATCGTCAACGTTTCCTCGTACTGCGCCGAAAGTGGGTCCGTCGGCTTCATCCACTACTGCGCGGCCAAGTCCGCCCTGATTGGTTACACGATGTCGCTCGCCCTCGAGCAGGCCGGAAAGGGTGTGACGGTGAACGCGGTGGCCCCGGGGCTCGTGGAGACGCCAATGACGGCCAAGGACACGCCCGAGGCACGAGCCAAGGCGACGGCCAAGATCCCCCTTGGCCGCTACGGTCGTCCAGAGGAAGTCGCGGCAATGATCGCCTTTCTGCTCTCGGAAGAGGCGGCCTATGTCACCGGCCGGGTGTTCGGCGTGAGCGGCGGATTAGTCTGCAGATGAGAGTTTCCAAGAAACCCCCAAGGAGAATCAGATGACACAACAGCGCATAGCACTCTGCGGAGGCTCGCGGACCGCCATCGGGAAGTTCGGCGGCTCGCTGGCAGAGATCGGGGCTTTGGACCTCGGAGCAGAGGTGGTAAAGGGCTGCCTAAAGCGCGCCGGCGCCGAGCCTTCCGAGATCGAGCGCCTCGTCCTCGGAGAGAACATCCAGGTGACCCGCGGAGGCAACCCCGCCCGGCACGTGCTGCTGAGGTCGGGAATCCCGATCGAGGCTGACGACTACTCGATCAACATGAACTGCTCCTCGGGCCTGCGGGCGATCACCTGTCTTGCCCAGGATCTCTTGCGCGACGACATCAAAGTCGGCGTAGCCGCCGGCACCGAGTCGATGAGCAACACGCCCTACATGCTGGAGAAGGCACGGCGCGGCTATCGCCTCGGCAACGGCGTGCTTGTTGACTTCCTCGCCGACTACATCCTCGGAGACGCCGGGCCAATGGCCGAGAAGGTGGCGGCTGCGTACAACATCTCACGCGAGGACCAGGACCGCTGGGCCCTGGACAGCCAGCAAAAGGCACTCGATGCCATCGACGCCGGACGCTTCGCGGACTCGATCGTGCCTATCGACATAGCCAAGAAGGGCGCCGAGGCCAGCTTGTTCAGCGTGGACGAGCACCCGCGCCGCGGCCTCAGTCGGGAATCGCTTGCCAAGCTGAAGCCCGCCTTCGATCCGGCGGGAAGTGTGACCGCGGGCAACTCTTCGGGCATCAACGACGGCGCCGCCGCCTTTGTGGTCTGCACCGAGGAGGTGGCGCGCGAGCACGGCTATGTGATCGACGGCTTTCTCACCGGCTGGGCTTCAGCCGGGGTCGAGCCGGGCCTGTTCGGTATCGGCCCTGTGCCAGCGGTCCGAAAGCTTCTCGGGCGCGCGGGGCTCGATGTGGCCGATATCGACCTTGTCGAGCTGAACGAGGCCTTCGCCTCCTCGACAGTCGCCGTCGTCCGCGAGCTCAAGTTGGACGAGGCCAAGGTGAACGTCAACGGCGGAGCCATCGCGCTCGGCCACCCGGTCGGGGCAACCGGGATCATTCTCACCGTCAAGATGCTCCACGAGCTGGCACGGCGCCAGCTAAGGCTCGGCATCGTCACCATGTGCGTCGGCAGCGGACAGGGCATGGCGCTGTTGGTCGAAGCGCCTTAGATCTCCGCCCCGACCGCGGCAAAGCTCCGAATACCGCGGTGCGGGATTGGAGGCGACCTCAGCACCCGAGCGGCGCCAGGGCGCCTGCGGCCGCTACCCAGTCACGCACCGCGTGAAACACGGGCACGCCGACGGCTTCGACGGCAGCCGACATCCTCGCCGTGTACGGGCCGCCCATGGCTCCGCAGACCACCGGCTTGCCGCTCCCATTGAGCCTCTCCATGACCTCCACGATCTTCTCGTCGAGGGGCGAGTTCTGGAACACGAACCAGGGCATCACCACGTCCACATCGGGGTCCGCGATGAGCGCCTCGATGCCGATCTCATAGTCCGCGCTCGTGGCCGAACCCGTGACGTCGATCGGGTTCTGGGCCATGTAGTAGGGCGGGTACGACGAGCGAAGTCGCATGATCGTCGCCTCCGACAGCTCCGGCAGTTCGAGGCCGTAGGCAAAAAGCAGGTCGATGGCCTGGACGAAGGCCCCGGCCCCGTTGCTGATCAGGCCGACACGTGCCCCGCCTGCGCGCGGCTGCATCGCTAGCACCTTGGCGGCAGCAACGAGTTCATCGATGCTGCCCACTGAGATGATGCCGGCCTGGTGGAAGGCCCCCTCGAGGACCTGATGGCTCCCTCCCAGGAAACCGGTGTGGGAAACCGATGCGGTCGCGGCGAGTCGAGAGCGCGCCGCCTTGAAGGCGACGACGGGCTTCTTAGCGGCGGCGGCGGTCGCGGCAAAAAGGAACTTGCGGCCGTCCTCTAGACCTTCGAGATAACAGGCGATCACTTTGGTCGAGGGGTCATCGGCGAAAAAGGCGAGCAGGTCCCCCTCGTCGACATCGATGCGATTGCCGTAGCTGACGAACTTGGAAACACCCGTCCCGCTCAGGCGCTCGAGGAACACCGCACCTACGGTCCCCGACTGGGTCATGAGAGCGATCGGCCCAGCTGGTGGCCTCACCATGCGCTCGGCGGCGTAGAAGAACGTGTCGAAGTGCGTGCTGCTGTCCAGCACGCCGATGCAGTTGCAGCCCACGACACGCACGTCGTTTTCGCGTGCAAGACGCCGGATCGTCGCCTCGAGCTCCTCACCCCGCTCACCCAGCTCCTTTCCCCCCGCCGATATGACGACCATGTTGTGCACGTCGGTTGCTGCGCAGTCGAGCACCAGTTCAGGCACCGCTGCCAAGGGGACCGTGACTGTCACGAGATCGACCTTCTCGGGCACCTCACGCAAGGACGGATAGGACCGCAGTCCCATCACCTCGCTCCGGCCGGGGTTGACGGGGAATACACGGCCGCCATATCCCTGACGCCCCAGGCTTTCGAGGACGGCACCCCCCACCTTGGATGACGAGGCCGAGGCGCCGACGAGGGCAACCGATCCGGGTTCGAAGAACTTCGCTAGATGGCTGACATTCGGACTTCTCCCGAGACCTCGAGCGCGCAGGGCGTTTTCCCCCGGCGGCAGGATCTTCGCATCGAGGACCACGTGGTGGTCCTCCCATACGAGCACGGGGTTCAGATCCACGGACTCGAAACTCCCGGCGAGATCTTCTGCCATGGCACTGGCACGAATCAGCAGATCGACGAGCATCTCCTCGGACACCGCCGGCTGACCGCGGTATCCCGAAAGTACGCGGTACCCACCGACGCCGCGGATCATCGCCGCGGCGTCGTCCCGCGATATCGGCACGACCCGGAAGACGACGGCCTCGAAAACCTCAGTGAAGATCCCACCGAGGCCGAACATGATCACGGCTCCGAACTGGCTGTCCTGGTTGAGCCCGATGATTATTTCGGTCCCTCCGACGAACATCTGCTCCACGCTGACGCCCTCGGTGCGGGCCGACGGCGCGCGGGCACTCACCGCGCCGATAACGCTCTCGTAACCGCTTCGAACGGCGTCGTCACCGAACAGGTCGAGCTCTACCCCGCCGACGTCGCTCTTATGGAGGATGTCGGGCGACACTATCTTCAGCGCGACCGGCGTGCCCATCCCACGCGCTAGTTCGACCGCCTCGGTGACCTTCGTGGCGACGCCGTGGATGGGGACCAAAAAGCCGTAGCGGGCAACAGTCTCGAGTCCGTCGGTCATGGGCGGTCAGTGCTGGCCAGGTAACGGATGATCGACTCGGCTACACAACACGGCTTTTCTCCGCCGTCGCGCTCGATAGTCGTGAGGAAGGTCGCTTGAACGCCACCGGGAACGTCTTCGACGGCGAGGATTTGCGAGCTGGCGCGGACGCGCGATCCCACGGTAACGGGAGAAGGAAAACGGACTCTGTTCGTACCGTAGTTGATCGACATGGAGACTTCGTCCACTTCGACAAGCCGGGGCAGCAGGGCGCTGACGAGGGACAAGGTCAGATAACCGTGGGCTATGGTGGTCCCGAAGGGCCCCTTCGCCGCGCGCTCAGGGTCGACGTGGATCCACTGGTGGTCATCGGTCGCATCCGCGAAATGATCGATCCGCTCCTGGGTTATCTCGAGCCAGTCCGAGTGCCCGAGTTTGGCTCCGACGGCGCCTTTCAAGTCGGAGGGGCTTGTGAAGTGAGTCGCCACCGCCGTTTCTCCTCTTTTCTGGGCAATTACAACCAGTTGCCATTGATCGTAGGGCCTCAGCAGGCAGTCGACAGAACGGCTACGGGTTGCTCACGGCGTCCGGGGCGGCGGGGCAGTTTCGCCCACTTGAGGTGCCCGCGTTTTAGCCCTCCGCCCTAGTCCCCTGTCCGGTCGGTCCTGAGTCTTCCAGTCCGGCCTCCCTGTCCCCTGACCATGCCCCGTGCCGTCGACCCTCCAGGTCGCGTCCCAGTCTTGGTGTGCTTCGCGCTCGCTTGCCTCTCGCTCCTTCTGTGCACTGCCCAGGTGGGACAGGCCGCTGCGGGCGCAACCCAACCATGACGGGCGGCAAAGGCGGTCCTTCTTTGGCGAATCGATGGCGGGCGGGGCGCCTACCGACTGTCCGCGGCATTGCGGGTGCTGCCGCCGCGAGCAGCTGGTCATTCATCCGTCGCCGTATTCTCAGATGCGAAACAGGTACAGTTCCCGACCGGGAAACGCGCCCACGACGGCGGTGTCGCCTGACATGGCCGCCGACACTCCGAAATAGTCACCCGCTACGAGGTCTGACGCGCTCAGGCTGGCGACTTGTGACCAACCCTCATCGGTCCTCGTGAAGTCGTAAGCCACCCCGGCGCACTCCTCGTAGCACGCGGCTCCGACAATGGCGCGGTTACCTGACATCGCAACCGAGGTGCCTAACTCCTCGAGCCCGCGCGCGTAGGGTTCTGCGAGCGGCTCGACCTGTATCCAGCTGCCCCGAGTGTAGGAGAACACGAATACGCGCCCAAACTCCTGTCCGAAGGAACCGAGCCCGACAAGGGCGTATTCACCCGAAATCGCGACCGAACTTTCGTCGCTGATGATTCCGGGAAACCTCCAATTGGAAACCTCCCGCCAGCCGCGTTCTTCTTCCTCAAAGAAGTAAACGTTGTATCCCGACGCGTTCCCGGAGCCCACGACGATGCTCGTATTAGATATCGCCAGTGTGATCCCGAAATCAAAACCGGGCAACGATCCTGGTACCGTCAGCTCACCTAGGCGCTCCCATCTGCCCGACGAATCCTCGTGGAATATGAACACGCGTCCCGCAGACGATGCAGCTTCGGAGCTCACAACGGCCGTGCTACCGCTGATCGCGACCGACGACCCGAATCCGCGGCTGTCTCGAGGAGCCACTAGCACGGAGCTTTGTTTCCATTTACCGTCCTTGTCCGTGAACACATAGACACGGCCACCGCCGGGTTGCTCTGCAGCGCCAACCAGCAACGTCGGCCAGGACGCGGAAAGCGCCGCTCCGAAGCCGCTGTGAGCTACCGCGTCGGAGCCTTCGAGCGTCCCGTCTGGTCCCCAACGGGAAGGTGTCTCGGCAAAGATGTTCACCTTGTTTGTGGATCCCGCAAAAACCGTCGTCCGGGCGATCGCCACCGACAGCCCGAACGGTCCTGCTCCCTTGAACGCGGCTACCTGACTCCCAGGAAGTGAGCGGGTCTGTGCGGTCTCCGGCCGCAGAGGTGAGACTATGGTCACCATCACGGTCGTGCACAGCGCCGCCGCGACGACCCTCGAGCTCCAAAATGTGCACAACCTTCTCGAGCACCGCTCGTTCCTAGCGCGTTCCTGTCTCAAGGCCCAACCGGGCGAGCGCGGAACTCCGACGGCTTCGCCCGGTTCATCAAGCGCCATCCCTACTTGCGCCACGTCCGCACACCCTACCGATCTCCCCAGTCAATCGGTGTGATCGAGCGGTTCTACGATTCGATCGAGTACGAGTACCGCTGCGCCTTGAGGTGCCGAGCCACTTCGCGATCAAAGAGGAAGCCAGCAGGAGGCGCACTCTCTACAACGAGGTCCTCCGCCACGAGAACCTCGGGTTCCTGACTCCCCTCGAGGTCTGCGCGACCGACCCCGGGCAGTCCCTCCCCGACGGGGACCTTGACGGGGACCTTGTGACCTAGTCCTCCCGCGGGATGAAACCCTTGGAGACCGTCGACTACTCACCCGTTCTAGATCCACTACCAGGGAGTTCGTCGAGCGGGCGACGAGAATCGAACTCGCGTTCTCAGCTTGGGAACCTAAACGGTCTCAATTCCCCCACCTGCACCGATTCGTTGAAATCGCCCTCTAGCTGGATAAATGCTGTACCAGCACGTGCCATTTGCGACCACGATTATCCCGCATTACGCGCACGATCGCGCGCGATCGCGCACGCAATCTTTCAAGGGTAAGGCTCGCCGCGGTTCTAATCGCCGACAGTCGCGCCGCCCCATGGATCGATCAGCACCGGAAGCCCCAGGCCCGGCTCAGGACAGCGGGTGATCGCATCACCGACCACCTGAGCCAGCTCGAACGCATTCACTGACGGCTCCGCGTTGCACACGGAACACTTGAAGTGGAGACCCTTCCCGTCAACCTCCATCCATACGAACGAGTGGCGTATGGTCTCCCGACCATTCGCGGCCCTATGGCCTTCGGGGTACCCCACCACGGCACGCGAATGTCTGACGCTCATGTACCGCTGGAAATGCGCGAGACCGTCCCGCGTCAACACCCTGCCGAGAACCCTCGTCTGGCCGCTCCGGGAACAACGCGAACAGATAAGCATCACCATCTCGTCGTAGAGCTGCCCACCGACGAAGTACCGAGGACGATCCGCCAGTTCCACGGCTACCAATGGTATGCTTTGGCCAATCGACCTTGGCGGTATCCGCCTTCCGAGCCCCGTGCGAGAGCACCGAAGGGGCGCTGGGAGTGCGTGCCCATGGTTACGCCGCAAGACCACCGCTCGCCGCTTGACGTACCGGCAGCGGCCGCCTACACGGGCCTCTCGGAACGGTTCATAAGGCGACTCGTGTTCGAGCGACGAATCCCCTTCTTGAAGGTTGCCGGGACCAAGGTCCGGTTCATGCCAGCCGACCTTGACGCCTGGCTCGCCGACCAGCGCGTCGAGGCGATCCGATGAGTCGCGAAGTCAAGGGGAGAGGACCATTCTCATTGGTCCACGCGTCCATCACCGTGAGCGGCCTCGATCACGGTTGCCATCGGCTCTACGCCTTCCTCGACCTCAAGGTCGGACCGAAGCAGGAATGGATTGTGGCCGGAGCTGCGGAAATTGGCGAGCAAATCAACATGCAGGGGCGCACAGTGCTGGAGCACGCGCGACACCTTGCCGATGCGGGCATTGTCCGCTTCTACCGCGAGGGACAAAGCAAGGTCCACTTCCTTCTACTCCACAACCCGGCTCGAGGCTTGACCGGTGAACTCGAAGCGATACCCCCGATCAAGTTCCACTACCGCAAACCGTCGAAAGCCGGAACTCGCTTTCCGCGGAAAGGGAACGACGATCCGACGCGAAAATCGCGGGACACGCCGCGGGACGATCCGGTGCGAAAATCGCGGGACACAGAACGCGACAAACGCGGGTCAACCGTGCTGACACGTCCTGCCGAAAACGCGGGACAGTCTAAGTCTGCAGAGAAGTGAACCGCCCCGGATTTCTTGGAGACTCGGTTATGGGTCATCCGGCGGTGCCGGCGGTCGCGAGAGAAGCGTAGTGGACAGCTTCGAACTCGGCCGGGGGAATGTCACCTATCGCTGAGTGAAGGCGTGCGGTGTTCCACCAGTGCACCCAGGACAGTGTGGCCAGCTCGACGTCCTCGGCGGTGCGCCAAGGTCCTTGCAGGGTGATGAGCTCGGCCTTGTACAGCCCGAAAACGGACTCGGCCACGGCATTGGAGTACGCCTTCGACTGCGCCTGATCCCGATGGTGCGTCACGAGTTGTTCGGGTAACTCATCCCTTCCATCCGTGGGCGGGTGAGAACTTCGAGTTTGTTGTGCGGCGGTGTACT
>JBEKMZ010000084.1:0-40336 GCA_049523315.1 Acidimicrobiales bacterium
GCCAGCCGAAAGCGAAGGCGGCGCCGGCGAGAGGAGCTGCGAAAGGCCCGTAACGCTCCAGTCTTGGATGGAAGCGGGCCTCTCGGTAAAGGCCTGGCCGGTCGAGCACCAAGGAGCCTGCCAGGAACAAGGCCATCGCGACAACGAGCGCGCCGGAGATGCGCAACAACAGCTCCTTGTCGCGGAAGACCGCGCTCCCAATGGTTGTCGCCGTTATGCCGAGGAGCACGAACACTACGGTGAAGCCGACGACGAACAGGGCCGTGTCACGGGCTATCCGCAGGAGATGACCGCGCGATCCCTGCTCGGCGTCGCTGAGATCGAGGCCGGTGAGGACCGAAATGTACCCGGGGACGATCGGGAGCACGCAGGGAGACACGAATGACGCGACCCCACCGCCGAAGGCCGCTACATAGCTCACCGTGTTGGTCATCTCCGCTTTGAAGTCTGCCCGAAAGGGGCGCCCGGCAGGCACCTCCACCGAGGGTCCTTGCTTCGCGTGGCCGGGATTGGCATTGTCGGGTGGGATGACGCTAAGCGAGCGGGAACGCAACGTGCTCGATCTGGAACGGGATTGGTGGCTTTCCTCCCCTTCCAAACGCCAGGCAATCCATGAGCGCCTCGGCCTCACGCCAAGCGGTTATTACGGCGTCCTACGGCGACTTGCCGCCTCTCCAGAGGCTTTTGCGTACGACCCGCTCGTCGTCCACCGAGTTCGCAGGCGGATAGTGCGCCGGCGGCGGGACCGTTATGAGGGTCCTACGCTCGAGCGCCGACGGCATTGAGAGCGCTCGCATGAACACATCGGCGACGAGGTCCGCGGACTGACGATATCGGAGGCGTCCGCTCTCGAGCTGTTGAGCAAGGTGCCACGGCGCTCTGGTCTCCTCTGTGATTTCGACGGGACGATCGCCCCTCTCGTGACCGATCCGGAAGAGGCCCGGGCAGCGCCCGGCGCAGTTGGTGCCTTGCACGAACTGTCGCGCGAAATGGCCCTCGTCGCCGCGATCTCGGGACGCCCGGCCGGGTTCCTCGCCGAGCGGCTCGAGATGGCCCGTTACCGCTCCCCGCTGCGCGCCATCGGTCTTCACGGGCTCGAGGAGTGGTCACCGGACGGGACGGTGGGCGTCCGGGCGGAGGCGGTTTCCTGGCGCCCGACCATCGAGGCCGTCCATGCCCTGCTGCTCGCCGCCATACCGGCGGGGGTCCGGGTCGAGGACAAGGGATACGGGATCACCGTCCATTGGCGATCCCTCGGCGCCACGGGGGCAGAGCTCGCGGCGCTCGCCGCCCGGACGACCGGGGTCGTGCGGGCGGTCGGAGCCGAGCACGGCCTAGTCGCGCGCTCGGGCAAGGCGAGCGTGGAACTGGCCGTGCCGCTCGGTGTCGACAAGGGCAGCGTCGTGAGCGAGCTCTGCAGGGAACTAGAGCGGGCCTGCTATCTGGGAGACGATCTCGGGGACTTGCTCGCGTTCCGAGCCCTCGACCGCCTTGGCTCCACAACAGGCCTCGTCGGGCTGAAAGTCGCGGTCACGGGCGCCGAGGCGCCCCGGGACTTGTTGGCCGAGGCCGACCTCGTTCTCGAGGGGCCGGGTGCAGCCTCCGGCTTCTTGCTGGCGCTCGCGGGACGAATCCATCAGCTTTAGCCGCAGTCGCGCCGTCCAGAGGCGCTCGGGCGCCCGACGGCAGATGCCTCAGGGCCGGGCGAACGGCGCGAGATGCCGGACCCCCTCCTCGCTCAGGGCGTGTTGCCAATGGTCCGCTCTCCGCTGCGAAGAGGCCAGGGCGAGACGGGTCCCGAGACCGACAAGCGACCAACCGAGGCGCTCGCGAACCCCCGGACGAGGTGGTACGAGTCGCCGCGCGCGAGCCGCCACGGCCTCAACTTGACGTTGCCTCATGAGCTGCTGCAGCTGTGTCGGATTGATCATGTTGGGAACCCTAGGAACCATTGCGGACAGATTCAGTCCGCAATATGGAATAGTGTTCGGCGATGTCAGACCCATCAGGTCGCCTCCTACGGCTATTAGGGCTCCTCCAGCGGCGTGCTGCGTGGAGCGGGGCCGATCTGGCCAAGCGTCTCGAGGTGGACTCCCGGACCGTGCGACGCGACGTGGACAAGCTCCGCGTCCTCGGTTATCAGATCAGTGGCACACCAGGTGCCGGGGGCGGTTATCGCCTCGGTGGCGGGACTGACGTCCCGCCGCTGCTGTTCGAGGACGACGAGGCCATGGCGGTCGCTGTCGTGCTTGGCGTCTCGGCGAGCGCGGCGGTGCCGGGCATCGAACGTGGAGCGCTCGCTGCTTTGACCAAGCTCGACCGCCTCCTCCCCCCGCGACTGCGGGCCCAGCTGACCGCCTTGCGAGCCGCGACCGTCCCCCTCGTGTCGCCAACCGAGCTGTTGTCCGTTGAGTGCCTCGTGCAACTTGCCCAGGCATGCGACAACCACCAGCTCGCGACGTTCTCTCACACAGCCCACAACGGCCCGCCGACGAGGCGCCGCGTCGAGCCGCACAGGCTCGTGGCGACCGACCGGCGCTGGTATCTAGTCGCGTACGACCTCGAACGCGACGACTGGCGGACGTTTCGTGTGGACAGGATCTCGGGCCGTGGAAGTGCGCGGGCACACCTTTGTCCCACGCCCTCTCGAAGACCCGGCCCGGATGGTGGCCGAGGGCATCTCAACGGCGCCGTACAAGCACCGGGCAGTCGTCTCGGTCATGGCCGCGCCCGAGGACGTGGCACGCCTCGTCGCCCCCTACACCGCTGTCCTCGATCGGGAGAAGGACCACACCCGAGTCGAGCTCGGCTACGACGACCTCGACTGGGTGGCGGGCTATCTCGTCGGTCTCGGCTTCGACTTCGAGGTCATCGAACCTGTGGAACTGCGCGAGCACATGGTGGCGATCGGCGGCCGCCTGCGCGACACCCACCGCCTGGGTGTTCAAGACCCCGCTCGGTGACGCCCCTCGCAGCGCGCACGCGTGCGCCCCTGTCAATCTTGCGGACGCACCTCGGCGGGAACCCGGGCAGCCTGGCGCACCTCGGTCAGCCAGTGCGCCGGTGTGCGCGAGCGCGTCCTGCGGCGCAGCTCGCCAGCGCGCGCCTTGCGCTCGTCTGCACTCATGGACAGGCCGCTCGCGATCGCGGCGGCTGTGCCGGACACATCGAACGGGTTCACCCCGATGACGGCGTCGGCCAGGTCGTCGTAAGCGCCTGCCTCGCGGGAGAGCACGACGGCGCCGTCTCGCTCGTTGACCGCCGGGCCCTCCATCGCGACGAGATTGAGCCCGTCCCGGATCGGATTCACGACGAGGAGCTCGTAGCGCCTGAGCGCCGCCACGGTCGCGGCGAAGTCGTCTTCGAGATCGAGCACGACCGGCGTGTAGCCGGGCGTGCTCCAGCGTTCGTTCACTCTGGCCACCACGTGCTCTATCTCGGTTCGGTAGGCGAGGTACTCCGGCAGCGACTCGCGCGACGCGTAGACCCGCGCGAGGAAGACGACCCGTCCCCGCCATCTCGGGGCGTCCTCCAAGAACTCGTCGAAGGCCAGGAACCCGCGTATAAGGTTCTTCGAGAGCTCGACCCTGTCGCTGCGCAGCACGAGCGTGCGGCCGTCGAGGGAGTCCTCGAGACGAGCGAGCCGTGCGCGGCAGGCCGAGGTCGAGGCCATTTCGTCGAGCCTGCCCGGGTCAGCCCCGAGCGGTGATACGAAGGTCTCCGGTGCCGTGACGCCCGCAGCCGCGGCGCAGCGAACGAAGGCGTCGCGCCAGCGTTCGGTGTGAAAGCCGCAAGCGCCGAAGCACGACATCGACCCCATGAGCTCGCGCCGGGCCCTGTCCGGCAGCATGGCGAGGTCCTCGGGCGGGCAGAACGAGGTGTGCGAGAAGAACACCGTTGCCAGGTCCGGCCGCTTTTGCACGAGGCAACTGCCCACAAGGGCGAGGTGGTAGTCGTTCACCACGACCGTCGCCCCCAAGGAGGCCTCCTCGGCGATCGTGTCGGCGAACGCCTCGTTGAACCGGCAGTAGGCGTCCCACGCCTCGTGCCAGACGCGATCGAAGCGGGGGCGGCGCGAGTGGTCGAAGAGCCCGTGGTAGAGGAACCAGAGCGTGCCGTTGGCGATCACGTCGTAGGCCGCCCGCCCCACATCGGGCGCGACGGTGACGGTGCGCAGCTTCAACGATGCCTGTCCGGTCGCCACAGCACCCGCCGAGGCATGCTGGCGGTCCGCTTCGGTGAACGAAGCCGCGACCCACAGCGCCCCGTTGCCAGATGTGACCGGCTCGGTGGCGAGCGCCCCGCTCAGGCTCGGCGCCAAGCCGCCCGCTGCGGGACGCACCTCAAGAGCTTCGCCGGGCCCGTCCACAAGGGTGATCGGGCCGCGGTTCGATACGACGACGAGATCGAACCCGCTCACGTCGTCTTCACCCCCGCACGCCTAAGAGCTGCTTGGAGCACGTCGCGTGCCTGCGGGGCGAGCTCGTGCAGGGGACGGTTGCGATGGGTGCGAACCTCGAGGTCGACCTGGGCGATCGAGCCCGTCCCGTACCGGCGTGAGATGTCGATCAGCATGCCCATCTCGACGCCATAGCCGTCGGCGAGCTCGAGCTGCGCCAGAGCTTCACGCCGCACGGCGACCTCCCCCGCGAGCGGCTGGACGACACCGCACAGTTCGGGGAACAGCAACGACAAAACAGGTCGCGCCGTGAGCTCAGTGACCCGCCCACCGCCTGTGGGGCTGTCGCCGAGAGGACGGCGGTAGCAGGCCTTCACGAGCATCGTCCGGGTGTCCGAGAGCACCGGCCCCAACAGGCCCGTCACGAAATGCGCCCCGAAGCTCTCCACGTCACCGTCTAGGAACACGACTATGTCACCGTCGCTCGCATCGAGGCCCCTGCGCATCGCCTCGCCCTTTCCCGCGCGAGACCCGGGGATGCCCGGGACGGGCACGACGCGGGCACCTGCGCTGCAGGCGAGGAAGGCCGTCTCGTCAGTGGACCCGTCGTCGACGACAACCAATTCGTCGACGAGGCCGACGCCCTCGAGGAGCTCACGGCGCACGCACTCGACTATCGCTCCGACAGTGGACTCCTCATCCCGAGCCGGGATGCAGACCGAGACGCGCTGGTCCTTTTTCATCTCGCGCAGGTCCGCGAGCGCGAACTCGCCGTGGTGATAGGTGGCGATCGGCGTCGTGACATCGGACAAGGCGGCCATGCTCGGACGCCACGTTAGGGCTTAGCGTGCGGGCGGTGTCCCTCCGGGCCAAAGCGCGGCGGCCTTTGACGCGGGCCGCGGCTTGGTCCACACTTGTGGCCAATCATCCAGAGCGGCCGAGGGATCGGGCCCGACGAAAGCCGCGACAACCAGCACGAGCCTGCGGGCCGTGCCAGGTGCCAATGCCCGACCGATGAGGAGGGTCCTGTGAGTTCTGTCGTCGGACTTCGCTGCCGGGAGTGTGCGCGCACCTACCCCGCCGAGGCGCTGCACGTCTGCGAGTTCTGCTTCGGGCCGCTCGAGGTCGCCTACGACTACGAGGCTCTGCGGAGGACCGTGACGCGAGAGACGATCGCGGCCGGGCCCGCGAACATGTGGCGGTACGCGGATCTCCTCCCCGTGTCTGCGCAGGCGCCAGTAAACCTCGGGACTGGGATGACACCGTTGATCCTGGCCGACCGTCTCGCCACCGAGCTCGGCCTCGGTGAGGTATGGGTGAAAGACGACACCCGCAACCCGACGGGCTCATTCAAGGACCGGGTCGTCGGCGTGGCTCTCACCAAGGCGCGTGAGCTGGGGTTCAAGGTCGTCGCTTGTGCCTCAACAGGGAACCTCGCCAACTCGGTAGCCGCGCACGCCGCAAGGGCCGGCATGGAGTCGTTCGTGTTCGTCCCGCACGATCTCGAGGCGGTCAAGATCATCACGACGGCAGTCTTCGGTGGCCACCTGATCGCTGTCGACGGTGGCTATGACGACGTGAACCGGCTCTGCGCTGAGCTGGCTAGCGAGTTCCCGTCCTGGGCCTTCGTGAATGTCAACGTCCGCCCCTACTACGCCGAGGGCTCCAAGACCTTGGCCTATGAGGTCGCGGAGCAGCTCGGTTGGCAGCTCCCTGACCATGTCGTCGTCCCCATCGCCTCGGGGAGCCAGCTCACCAAGATCGACAAGGGATTCCGTGAGCTCGCAGTCCTCGGACTCGTGGAAGGCGGTGACGGAGTCCGGATCTCAGGGGCCCAAGCGCAGGGTTGCGCACCTGTGGCGACGGCCTTCGCCGAGGCGGCGGACCATGTCCGGCCGGTCAAGCCCTCCGGGATCGCGAAGTCGCTTGCGATCGGCAACCCCGCGGACGGCTGGTACGCCCTCGAGGTCGTCCGCCGTAGCGGGGGGGCGATCGCGGCCGTCACCGACGACGAGATCATCGAGGGCATCCGGCTGCTTGCCCGCACCGAGGGCATCTTCGCCGAGACCGCCGGGGGCGTCACGGTGGCGACGCTCGCCAAGCTCGCAGCCGCCGGAGTGATCAGGCCCGACGAGCGCGTGGTCGTTTACGTCACAGGCAACGGGCTGAAGACCGTCGAGGCGCTCGCCGGTGCGGTCGGGCCGTCGGCGACGATCCCGCCGACGCTCGAGGCCGTAGCCGGGCTGATCGACGCCGAGGGACACCTGCGAGAGGCAAACCGGTGAGTGTCACCGTCCGCGTCCCGACCCAGCTCCGGCCCCTCACAGCAGGCGTCGGCGAGATCGAGGTCGAAGCTTCGTCCGTGCGCGAGGCGATCGAGGTGCTCGAGCTCGGCCATCCCGGCATCAAGGCGCGCCTGCTCGACGACCAGGGCTCGCTGCGCCGCTTTGTGAACCTGTTCGTCGCCGACGAGGACGTGCGTTTCCTCCAGGGCCTCGACACTCGGCTCCCCGCCGGGACGACCCTCTCGATCATCCCGGCGGTCGCCGGGGGCTGAGGCTCCAACCGCGCCAGGTGCGGCGCCGTCCGCGATCACCGGAAGGAGAGTGTCCGGGGCTCAAGGGGCCGCTCCAGACAGTGTCGCCGGGCGAAGGCGTCGGCAGGAACGGGTTCCTCTCGACCGTCGCCTGGATATAAGGGCCTTGTGAGCTGGGTATATCGGGGTGCAGTTGCGCGCCGCCCTCCGGCGTGGTTTGCTATTAGCACTCGAACCATGAGAGTGCTAACGGTTATGGATCCGTGCAGCCCAAGGAGGACATCCCCAAAATGCCGAAGTTGATCGCCTTCGACGAGCAGGCCCGCCGGGCCCTCGAGAGTGGCATGAACCAGCTCGTAGACGCCGTGAAGGTCACCCTTGGCCCGAAGGGTCGCAACGTCGTGCTGGAGAAGAAGTGGGGCGCTCCGACCATCACCAACGACGGCGTCTCCATCGCTAAGGAGATCGAGCTCGAGGACCCGTGGGAAAAGGTCGGAGCCGACCTCGTGAAGGAAGTCGCCAAGAAGACCGACGACGTCGCGGGTGACGGCACGACGACGGCGACCGTGCTCGCCGGCGCCATGGTCCGTGAGGGCCTGCGCAACGTGGCCGCCGGCGCGAACCCGATGTCGCTCAAGCGCGGCATCGAGATCGGCGTCGAGACGGCAGTCGCCCGCTTGAAGGAGGTCTCCAAGGAGATCGACGCGAAGGACCAGATCGCCCAGGTCGCATCCATCTCGTCCGCCGATGACGAGATCGGTTCCATGATCGCCGAGGCCATCGACAAGGTTGGCAAGGACGGCGTCATCACCGTCGAGGAGTCGCAGACCTTCGGCATGGAGATGGAGCTCGTCGAGGGGATGCGCTTCGACAAGGGCTACATCTCGCCCTACTTCGTCACCGACCCGGACCGGATGGAGGCCGTCCTCGAGGACCCGTACGTCCTGCTCGTGGGCTCGAAGATCTCCGCTGTCCGTGACCTGCTGCCGGTGCTCGAGAAGGTCATGCAGACCGGCAAGCCGCTCATGATCGTGGCAGAGGACGTCGAGGGCGAGGCGCTCGCCACCCTTGTCGTCAACAAGATCCGTGGCACGTTCCGCAGCACCGCCGTCAAGGCCCCGGGCTTCGGCGAGCGGCGGAAGGCCATGCTCCAGGACATCGCCATCTTGACGGGTGGCCAGGTCATCACCGAAGAGGTCGGCCTCAAACTCGAGAACGTCGCCCTGGACCTGCTCGGCCGCGCCCGCAAGGTCGTCGTCACCAAGGACGAGACGACCGTTGTCGAGGGCGCCGGTGACGACGCAGACATCAAGGGCCGCATCAGCCAGATCAAGACCGAGATCGAGAACACCGACTCCGATTACGACCGGGAGAAGCTGCAGGAGCGCCTAGCAAAGCTGTCCGGTGGCGTTGCGGTGATCAAGGTCGGGGCTGCGACAGAGGTGGAGCTCAAGGAGAAGAAGCACCGCATCGAAGACGCGGTCTCGACCACCAAGGCTGCCATCGAAGAGGGCGTTGTCCCCGGTGGCGGCGTGGCGCTGCTCCGCTCGCAGCAGGGGATCTTGGACGCGGCCGAAAAGCTGGACGACGACGAGGCGACAGGCGCCAGGATCGTGGCCCGGGCCGTCGAAGAGCCGCTCAAGCAGATCGCCGTCAATGCAGGTCTCGAGGGTGGCGTCGTGGTCGAAAAGGTCAAGGGCCTCAAGGGTGCCCACGGCCTGAACGCCGCCACCGGAGAGTACGAGGACCTGTTCAAGGCCGGTGTCATCGACGCCGCAAAGGTGACCCGGTCCGCTCTGCAGAACGCCGCTTCCATCGCGGCCCTCTTCCTCACGACTGAGGCGGTCGTGGTGGACAAGCCCGAGGAGAAGGGCCCTGCGATGCCCCCGGGCGGCGGGATGGACGACTATTGATCCAGACGCGAAGGCGTCACAAAAAGACGCCACGGCGTCACAACAGAGAGATACTGACCACCGGGGACGCCACAAGGCGTCCCCGGTCTCGCGCAAAAAGTGCCGCCGTCCAACCCGGTCTCCCCCCGGGGGCGACCTCACGACGCCGCCCTCGGCAACAACCTCTATCGGCCCGGCCCCTCCGTAGACTCCACTCATGACTTCGGGGACGACCAGTGACTGCTAACGAGCCTTTGAGCCCCACGACCGGCTGGGGTGTGCTTCACCTGTTCTGCAAGCCTCGGCCCGAAGCGAAGGCGCGCTCTTTGCTGGACGCGATCGACTCCGCCCGCAAGGACGAGTGCCAAGTCGTGACGGCCGCGATGCTGGGCCACAAGGCCGATGTCTGCGTCCTCGCCCTCGCTATCGACCTGCGCCGGCTCCGGCGCCTGCAAACAGAGCTGCAGGCCGGTGGCCTCGAGATCGTCGACTCGTACGTGTCGCTGACAGAGGTGTCGGAGTACGCGGCAGGCGTGCCCGAGGAGATGAGACAGGCCCGTTTGTACCCGCGCCTGCCGCCCGCGGGCATGGAGGCGATGTGCTTCTACCCGATGTCGAAGCGCCGCGCACCCGGGGCCGAGAACTGGTACGCGCTCGGATTCGACGAAAGGCTGGACCTCATGAAGGGGCACGGGGCAGCGGGGCGTGAGTTCCGCGGCCGGGTGCTGCAGCTGGTCACCGGCTCGACCGGTCTTGACGACTGGGAGTGGGGCGTCACCCTTTTCGCTGTCCACCCCGACGACTTGAAGGACTGCGTCTACTCCATGCGCTTCGACCCGGCCTCGACCCGCTTCGGCGACTTCGGCCCCTTCCACACCGGGATCGTCGGAGAAGCCGAGGACGTCCTCGCTGCGCTCGGCATAACCTGAGGCCGTGGCTCGAGCCGACAACAACGAGTCCGCTGCGGATGGCCTCGTCCGTCTGCAGGCTGTGCTCGCCGATCTGGGGCCGGTGGTCGTCGCCTTCTCGGGTGGGGCCGACTCCGCCCTCGTCGCGGCGGTCGCGACGAACGTGCTCGGCACCGAGCAGGTCCTCTGTGCCACGGCCGTCTCTCCCTCTCTCGCTGCGGAGGACCGCGACCACTGCGCGGCACTGGCGACGGAGTGGGGTTTGCGCTGGGTCGCAGTTGCCACCCACGAGCTCGAGGACCCCGCCTATGTGCGCAACGACCTCGACCGTTGCTACCACTGCAAGCGCGAGCTGATGGACGTGCTGGAACCGCTGGCGGTCTCAGAGCAGGCGACAGTCGCGCTCGGGGTGAACCTCGACGACCTTCAAGACCGCCGACCGGGTCAGCGGGCGGCCGGCGAGCGGGGAGCAGTCTTCCCCCTCGTCCAGGCGGGCCTGGACAAGGCGACGGTCCGCAAGGTCTCCCAGGCGATTGGGCTGCGCACCTGGGACCGCCCGGCGACTGCCTGCCTGGCCTCGCGGGTCCCCCACGGCACGCCTGTCACCTTCGCCATTCTCGACCGTGTCGCCGTCGCTGAGTCATCCCTTCGCAAGCTCGGTTTCAAGGACCTGCGCGTCCGTCACTACGGAGACGTCGCCCGGGTCGAGCTGCCCCTGGTGGACCTCGACAGGGCCGTGGCGGCGCGCACGGAGGTCGTGGCCGCGGTGCGTGGCGCCGGGTACAAATATGTGACCCTCGACCTGGAAGGTCTCCGTTCCGGCAACCTCTCGCGTGCAGCCGGGCCTGCTACGAAAGCCCGGAGATGAGCACCCGAGTCCGGTTGACCTTCCCCGAGGAGCTGGTCCGCGAGCCGGTCGTGGCCCAGCTCGTTCGCCGCTTCGACGTCGAGCCCAACATACGCAAGGCAAGCGTGGAGGCGCACGAGGGCTGGATCATCTGCGAGCTCGACGGCGAACCCGCGGCCGTCGAAGGCGCCGTGGCCTGGCTCGAGGAGATAGGGGTCAGCGTTGACCGACTCGGCGACGTCGTGGAGGGATAAGCCGTCCTGACCTGGGTCCGGCCTGCGTCAAACCCCGCCGGTCTTCGTCTCAGCGCCTCGTGCCCGGTGGTTCTTCGTGCCCCCGAGCCCGAACCTGCCAGCCGCTTGTCGCTGTCTTGCGCGCCTCGTAGAAGACGCACCCCTCCGCACAGGCGAAAGGAACCGTCTCAGCAGCCCCGAGCCTGCACCGCTCGGTTCGCTCCCCCACACGGACCGTCTGCATGACATAGTGCCGGCAGTCCTGCTTGACGCTCACACAGGCCATGATCGCGCACCGAACAGGCACCGTCGCCCGGAACGGCTGCCCGGCGTTAGGGTCGGGCGCGTGGATGACGTGCCGGCGTCTACGCGAGAGCTCCTGCGATGGGGTGAAACCCTGTCCGCCATCGCAAGAACCGGGCTCGCGTTCACCCAGAATCTCTTCGACGCCGAGCGGTACAAGGAGATCCTGAACGTGGCCGGCGATATCCGTGCCGCGGGCTGCGCGGCGCTTGAGCGCGAGGGTCAGCTGGTAAGTACGCCGGGCGACGCCGAAGGCCTCGTTCTCGAGTGGATGAAAGACGTGCGCGAGGGCGTCCCGGGCTACGTGACGCCCAAGGTCGCCGTCGGTGCGATCGTCGGCAACGAAAAGGGCGAGATCCTGCTTGTGCAGCGGGCGGACTCTGGCGTGTGGCTCTACCCGACCGGCTGGGCGGACGTCGGCTACTCGGCCGCAGAGGTCGCGGTGAAAGAGGTCCTCGAGGAGACCGGCATCGAGGTGGAGCCAATACGGCTGGTCATGGTCCTCGACGGCCTTCGGCTCGGCTTCACTCAGGTGCCCCTCTACTCGCTCGTCTTCCACCTGCGACCACTCGGTGGGGAGCTGAAGGCGCACCCACTCGAATGTGCCGCCGTCGGATGGTTCGCCGAGGACTGCTTACCCGTCCCGCTCGCGAACTCCGGCGCATGGAGCGCGCACGCTTTCGCAGCGATACGCGGCGAGTCGGTCGAGGTCCTCTTCGATTGGCCCCGCGACCCGATCTGGCGGCGCGACGCCTCGGCGGAGTCAGTCGACTGAGCCCACTGAGCCTCTTATGGCCGCTGGATACACTCACCCCATGAATGCCAACGGCGTCGTGGTTGATCGCGTCACCGAGGTCACCGACGAGCTCGTCGAGGTCATGGCACGACTCCTGCCGCAACTCTCCACCACCGCCGTGGCCCCCGACCGGGCGGCCCTCGAGGAGATCGTCGCCTCGGACACGAGCGCGCTGTTCGTCGCCCGCCTCGCGCCAGGCGGCGCGATCGTGGGCAGCATCACGCTATTGGTCTACCGGATCCCTTCGGGTGTGCACGCTGTCGTCGAAGACGTCGTCGTCGACAAGTCCGCGCGTGGCCATGGAGTCGGTGCCAGCATGCTCGACGAGGTCATCCAGCTCGCCCAGCGGCGAGGCGCTCGACACCTTAACTTGACTTCGCGCAGCTCCAGAGAGGCCGCCAACCGGCTGTACAAGAGGGCCGGATTCGTCATTCGGGACACGAACGTCTACCGGCTGAACCTGAGCTGATCCCGCTCCAACCGCCTCTTTTAGGGCGGGCTCAATATCTTGGGTCTCGCCAGACTCGCCCCTGCCGCCCGCGGCCGCAAGTGTCACCAGTCCCGTCACCACACCGGCGAAGCCGGCGATGCGCAGCGCCAAGGGTCCAGCCGAGGTGGGCAGGTGCTCGTTGAACAGAACGGTCCCGACGGCGATGACAAAGGTGGTCGAGGTGACGATGTTGACCGGCGACACGACCGAGGCCGCGCAACGCTGCAGGCCGGTCTGGAACAGCACAAGCCCGGTCGCCATCGCGACAGCGAGCACGTAAAGGTCGGGCGAGACGAGAAGGTGCCGAACCGAGCCGATGAGGCCGTAGCGCTGGACGAAGGTCGCAGCCGACTTGAGGCCGAGCCCGGCCACGCCGTAGAGGAGCCCGGCGGACATTCCGAACAGCGGCGCGCGCAGCCGCTTGAAGCGTCGTCCCAGGCTGTGAGCCCGGTCCGCCACCTCGAACAGCGTCAGTCCGACCACCGCCGTCGGTATCGAAGCGAGCATGAGGTCGGTCAGGTTCGCCGGGCCGCCGGCGTGATCGACACGGGTGTCGATCGACAGGCCCAACAGCACGAGGGCGAGGATGATCAGCGCGAGGGCGAACCACTCCACCCCCTTGAGGCGGTCGTGGAGGACGAAATGTGAGAGCACGAGCAAAAGGACGATCCCTGAGGCGAAAATCGGCTGGGCCACAGATATCGGTGCCAGCGAAAGGGCAAGGCCCTGGCATACGAGGCCGCCGAGAAGCAGTCCGCATCCCCATAGCCACTGGGACGAAGCGCACAGCGTGCGGATCATCACCCAAAAGCGCCTCGCGTGTATGTCGGGCAGCCGTTGCAGGGCGATCTTCTCGACGACCGTCCCGGTGCCGGTGAGCACGGCCGACATCCCCGCTATCGCGATCCCCGCCGCGGTGTGTGTGGCCGGGATCACGACGGCCGCCGAGCGGAGGCGAGAAGGATGGACGCGAAGCTGGGCACACGGCAGAGCGCGCGGTCGAGGGGACGAAACGGCCGAGGGACGTCGTGATAGGGCGCCCCGGTGATGGAGATCTCGACGAACCCGCAAGAGCTGAGCAGCTGCTCGAGCGCGCGGCGAGTGAAGATGCGCAAGTGGCCGGCCACGACGCTGCCGGGGCGGCCGAAGATGGCGCGAAGGCTGACCTCGGTGAAAACCGGTTGCATACCAAGCGGGAGGAGCACGCGGTTGTACCAGGCAGCCAGGTTGGGCGTCGAAAGGAGCAACGTCCCTCCGGGGACGAGGATCCTCGCGGCTTCCTCGAGCGCGCCGTCGGTGTCGACGAGGTGCTCGATCAGCTCGCTCATGATGACCACGTCGACACTGGCCCTAGCCAGCGGCAGCCCTGCACCGTCTATCGCCGCTCGGGCGACACGAACACCGCGGCGCCGGGCCAGATCGAGCGCCGCTGACGACCAGTCGAGGCCGATCAGGGTCACGTTCGCCCCGGAGGTCAGCTTGCAGCGAGCCATCGCCACTGCGGTGGCTGCCCCGTCGCCGCAGCCGATATCGACCGCTACGAGTGGCCGTGCCGCGCTCGATGCGGCCTCAGCAAGGATCGCCGCTTGCAGCTTGGCCCTTTCAGATCCGGAGCTGAGAGGAGTGCGCGGGTCTTCGTAGAGCTGTCTGAGGGTCGGCTCGGTCACCGCGGTGGGATGCCCGGGTGGGCGGCTCGTGGCGGAGGTGTCAAGCCCGGTGGCGCGCCGCCGATGGCATGTCTTGCTCTCGCGTTCGCGTTGCAATCGAGGGACTCCTCCAACGGAGTTTGAAGCTTCGGGCAGCTGACATCGGCGCCTCGAGAGGGGGCACCCAGATGTTACTAGGCGGGCGCTGAACCCGGCCTGCAGGGTCGTCACGGCCCCGCCGAGCGGCTGTGGGATGTCATCCACGAAATCGCCACCACCCTGCACGGTCCTAGGATGTGGCGACGGGGGCGAGAGCTTGCTCGTCAACCGCAAGCCTGGGGTGCCGACGACGTCAGCCTGGCAGAAGCCGACAGGAGGTGGAGTCGTGGTGGACAGCGTGACGATCACGGACAACCGCAACGGTCAGACGATCGAGATCCCAATCGTCGACGGCGGAGTCTCGGCAGAGGAGTGGAGCAAGCTCCTTCCGGGCATCTGGTTCTACGACCCGGCCTTCATGACCACGGCCGCAGCCCAGAGCTCGATCACATACGTCGACGGCGACAACGGGATCCTCCAGTACCGCGGCTACCCGATCGAGCAGCTGACAGAGCAGTCGAGCTACCTTGAGGTCGCGTACCTGGTGCTCAATGGTGAGCTTCCGACTGCTCAGCAGCTCGACCGCTGGGTCGAGGAGATCACATATCACACCTTCATCCACGAGAACATGCGCAAGCGGTTCCTCGAGGGGTTCCATTACGACGCACACCCCATGGGGATGCTGGTCTCGGCCATAGCGGCACTGTCGACGTTCTACCCCGAGGCAAAGGAGATCTTCGAAACTCACTCAATTTCGCGGCGAACTTCCTGTCGATGATGTGGAAGACGGCAGAACCGCGTTACGAGGCCGACCCTGTGCTGGTAAAGGCCATGGACGCCCTCTTCATCCTCCACGCGGACCACGAACAGAATTGCTCTACGGCCGCGATGCGCGTCGTGGGCTCGGCCCACGTCGACCCGTACTCGGCTGCCGCGGCAGCTTGTGCCGCCCTTTACGGCCCGCTGCACGGCGGGGCGAACGAAGCGGTCATCCGCATGCTCACCGAGATCGGGACGGTCGACAGGGTCCCCGACTTCGTCCGGGCCGTGAAAGAGGGGCATGGCCGGCTTCAGGGCTTCGGCCACCGCGTCTACAAGAACTACGACCCCCGGGCCAAGATCGTCCGCAACATCGCCTACGAGGTCTTCGAGGTGACCGGCAACAACCCCCTCCTCGACATCGCCCTCGGGCTGGAGGAGGTGGCCCTCGCCGACGAGTACTTCATCGCGCGCAAGCTCTACCCGAACGTCGACTTCTACTCCGGGCTCATCTACCAGGCGATGGGATTCCCGCTCGAGATGTTCCCGGTGCTGTTCGCGATCCCGCGCGTCACGGGCTGGCTCGCGCACTGGGTGGAGATGCTCGAGCACAACACGAAGATCGCACGTCCGCGTCAGCTCTTCGTGGGCAGCCCTCGGCGCGACTACGTGCCCATGTCGTCGCGTTAGGTGGCACAGGGCGCGTCCGGCTTCGCCTCTAGGCCCGGGCCAGGGCCTCCAGCCTCCTGACGGTGTGCCAGTTCCTTGTGGTGGCCCTCATGGCGAGCCGCTTCTCGATCCTGCTGATGAGGCGCAGGCCGGAAAAGCCGCTGAGGCACCACAGGTAGGCTTCCGCGCCCCGTATCCATAGCCGGTCGTCCCCCGAGGCTAGCGACTCGATCTCCGGAGCCAGATTGGGATCGGCCGCACGGGAGAGGAAGGTCACGAAGTACCGGGCCGGGCTGTCGGGCTCGGCGCCCAAGGGGTTACAGGCGACGATGGTGGTCAGCTCAGCCGCGCTGCGGATGAGGACCTTGACCTCGAGGCCGAGCGCGGTGGCAATCGCGCTCTCTATGGCTGGACCGACTGCCTCGCTGTGCGCTACCGGCGCGTCGAGGAGGACATTTCCGCTCTGCAAATAAGTCGAGACACCCGTGAAGCCGCTGGCCCGCAGCACGGCGCGCAGCTCGGCCATGGCGATCTTGGAGCGCCCGGCGACGTTGACGCCGCGCAGCAAAGCGACGTGGCGGGGTTCAGGCCCGGCAGCGACCACACCCTGCATCCTGCCAGCAACTGCGACTCGTAACCTGGATTCGACAGGTAGAATTCGTCGTGTACCGGAGTTGGGGGAACCGGGTGTGCCGGGGCAGTTCTCTCGAGGACAAGCACCAGCCGGGGGAGGGACTCAGGGTCAGATCAGGGTCATACCCGATAGCGCAGCGGCTCGATCGCTCGCACCATAGATCCATGCAGATTCACGACACTGACCCGCGCACGGTGCAAGCCACCCGGTGAGCGTCCTCGAGCTGTGTGGAGTCTCGAAGGTCTACGGCGGGGGCGCGACAGAAGTACGCGCCATCGAGGGCGTCAAACTGTCGGTCGATGCCGGTGAGCTGATTGCCGTGATGGGAGCAAGCGGCTCGGGCAAGAGCACCCTGTTGACAATCGCCGGTAGCCTCGAGGAGCCGACAAGCGGCGAAGTGCTGATCGGGGGCGCCCCACTCTCGAAGATGTCGCGCAACGAGAAGGCCCGCCTCCGACGGCGCACGATCGGCTATGTCTTCCAGGATTTCAACCTTCTCGCCGGTCTCAGCGCGGTGGAGAACGTCGCCCTCCCCCTCGAGCTGGACGGTGTGCCGGCCAAAAAGGCGAGGGTCGCTGCGATGGCGGCTCTCGAGGAGCTAGGCCTCGCCGATCGAGGCGCGCGGTTTGCTGACGAGCTGTCCGGCGGGGAGCGCGCCAACGGGTGGCGATAGCGCGGGCGGTGGTGGGCGAACGCCGCCTGCTGCTCGCGGACGAGCCCTCGGGGGCGCTCGACTCGGTGAATGGGGAAGCAGTGATGCGCCTTGTGCTCGCCGCCTGCCGACGCGGCATCGCCGCGGTGCTGGTCACCCACGACGCTCAGCTCGCCTCGTGGGCGCATCGTGTCGTGTTCTTGAGGGACGGCCATGTCGTCGATCAGACCTCGCCCCCCTTGAGTGCGGAGTCGCTTCTCGAGCTCAGCCGAGGGCCATGACCCGTATACCCTGACCAGGCGTTGGCCCGAGATCGGGCCTGGCGGGCACGCGTCGTGGGCCGGTTAGCCGGATGCCGCAGCGCGCTGACGGGCGACCTCGAACATCGCAACAGCTCCGGCCGCCGAGACGTTCAGCGAGTCGATCGACCCGTGCAGGGGGATCCGTGCGAGAACGTCACACCGTTGGCGCGAGAGCGGAGCTAGGCCCCTTCCTTCGGCGCCGATGACGAGAGCGATTGGCCTGTCCCCAAGCTGGAGACCGAACATGGGCTCGGGACCACGCTCGTCGAGCCCGACGGTCCATACTCCGAGACGCTCCAGCTCCTGGAGCGCTCCCGGCACACCAGGGACCACGGCGATCTGGACGTGCTCGACCGCACCGGCTGCAACCTTGGTTACCGTCGGGGTCACGTGCGCGCTGCGGTGGCGGGGCAACACAACCCCCGTCACGCCCGCGCACTCGGCGCTTCGCAGAAGAGCGCCCAGGTTCTGCGGGTCGGTGACACCGTCGACCACGACGAGAAAGGCCATCTTGGTCGCCTTAGGACCGCAGGCGATCTCGCTGTCGGCACTCTCGAGCGCTGCGCTGGCGGTGTCGCTCGGAGGCTTTCCGTCGGCCTCGCCGGGCGCCGTCTCCACGGACAGGTCCTCGGTGACAGGCGGGTGCGCCGCTTGGGCGTCGGCACGCCCGGGGCCGACCAGGTCAGACAGGTCGGCCTCGCTCAGGGCATCGGCGAAGGCGATCACGCCCTGGGGAGCCTCGGAACCTTGGGCCTGCTGGATCTGGCGCTGAGAGACGAGGCGCACCGGGACGTGGCTCGCCCGGGCGAGCGCCTGGATCTCCCGCAAGATCGCGGCGGGGTCTGTGCCCTCCATCATCCAAACCTCGTGGACAATCCGGCGGCGTGCGGCGAGGAGCTCGCGGACCGCCTGGCGGCCCTCGACCTGATCTCCCCCTAGCTCACGACGAACCTTGGCAGAGCCGCGCCCAGCGCGGGGTTCCGCCGCACGACCTCCGCGCCCCGGCGGTGGACCGGCGCCACGATCGCTCCGGCTGG
Source organism: Acidimicrobiales bacterium (assembly GCA_049523315.1). GTDB lineage: Bacteria > Actinomycetota > Acidimicrobiia > Acidimicrobiales > Bog-793 > Fen-455. Next base: position 18,203 of record JBEKMZ010000084.1, read on the forward strand.
GCGACGGCGGCCGTTCGTAACTGCCCCCCGCCGCAGGACGCCTGGCAATGGCCGGGCGGCCCGCGCGCGACGGACGTGACACGCCTCGTCTCGCGCCAGGTAGGTCTCCCTGCGTGCCGCGTGAGTGTTCGGACCTTGGTGCTCGCGGCGGCCGAGGCCAGAGGTTGCGCCCTGTCGTCGCCGCGCGGCCGATCGAGCTCGGCATGGGTCCGGTGTCGGAGAAGGCTTCAGCTTCCGGCTCCGCACGCGTTGGGGGCCCGTCGCGCCGGGAGGTCGCCGGGCGGTCCCTGCGCGGCCCGGGACGGTCCCAGCCTCCACGCGGTGAATTACCGCGGCCGTCTCGCTGCGAAGCGGACTTGAATGTTTGCGGCCTCCGGCTCGAAGGTGCGCCAGTACCTGCGCCAGCGCCGGCTCCTCGATAAGAACCAGCACCCCTCGTGATCGCAGGCCCAGCGCCAGAGCTGCGATATCCCGCGGCGGAACCGCCTGCGCCAGAGCTGCGATATCCCGCGGCGGAACCGCCTGCGCCAGAGCCGCGATATCCCGCGGCGGAACCGCCTGCGCCAGAGCCGCGATATCCCGCCCTTGAACCGTCTGACGTGGCGCGGCCTCTGGCATCCGCCGAAGCTCGCGAGACCGTCGGGCCACCCGCCCGGTCGCGGGAGCCTCGAGGGGCGCCCGAGCTCGCACGCCCTGATCTCCCTCCGGCCGAGCGCGGCCAGTCTGCCGGAGCCCCACCGCTGTCGCGCCGGACGGGGCGACCGGTGCTGCCACCGCGGCCGCTCGCCGCGCCTTCGCGCGGAACTCGGGGCCCGCGGGACGCGCCGTCTCCTCTGTTGGTTGCTGGCATTGCTAACCGATCTCTTCGAGGAGCGCGACGGCGAGGCAGGCAATCCCCTCTACGCGCCCCAGGCTCCCGAGCCCTTCCGGCCGGGTCGCCTTCACGTGCACGGGGCCCTCTGCCGCCGCGCTGAGCCTTTCCATCATGATCTCACGTACGGCGGCAACACGTGGCGCCTCGCACACGAGCGTGCAGTCCGCGTTCACGAGGCGCAATCCGGCCTGCCGTACGAGTGCTACCACGTGCGCCAGGATGGCCAGGCTGTCTGCTCCCGCCCACTGTGGGTCGGTGTCCGGGAAGTGAGCCCCAAGATCGCCGAGTCGAGCGGCCCCGAGCATCGCGTCGGCGACGGCGTGCGCCACGACGTCGGCGTCGCTGTGGCCCTGTAGGGCGCGCTCGGCCTCGAAGCGGACTCCACCTAGGACCAGGACTCTCCCTGTCTCGCCACCGCTCACGAACGGGTGCTGGTCGAAGCCTGTCCCTACGCGCATGTTGGTCATCGGCTGCTCCATCTCTCCGCGATCGCGAGGTCTTCGGGCGAGGTGAGCTTCAAGTTGTGGTACTCCCCTGCGACGACAGCAATGCTCAAGCCGAGGGCTTCGAGCAGCCCGGCGTCGTCGGTCGCCTCCGGTCCGTCTCCGTGGGCACGGCGCAGCGCCGCGGCACGGAAAGCTTGCGGCGTCTGCACTGCCACAAGCTCACTGCGCTCGAGCGTCTCGATGACGTATCCGTTGAGAACCCGCTTTATCGTGTCGGCGACAGCGATGCCCGGTATCGCCCCGTCCGCGCCGGCGAGCACCGCGTCGACGACGGCACCGAAAAGCTCACGCGACGCGAGCGGCCTGGCGGCATCGTGGACGACGACAACGTCCGCGTTCTCGGGCACCGCCGCGAGGCCTCGGCGAACGGAGGCGGCCCGCGTGGGTCCCCCGGCCATCACCCGGTCGGCACCCTTGCCGATGCCGGGGCTGCCGACGAATGACTCGGGCACGACGGCAACCACCCCGCGGGCGACCGAGCGAGCTGCGTCGATGCTCCATTCGATGACGGGGCGGCCGCCGAGCGCGGCGAACTGCTTTGGCTGACCGAAGCGGCGACCCTCGCCGGCCGCGACGACGATCGCCCAGATCTCGACGCTCACGCGCCGGTCGCCCGCCCTGCTCTAAGGCAGAGCGGCGTTGAGGCGCTCCTCCGCCTCGGCCTCACTGACACCTATCGCAAAGGTCAGCTCGGAGACGAGGATCTGTCGCGCCCGTGTGAGCATCCGCTTCTCACCCGCGGACAGGCCGCGGTCCTTATCACGGATCGAAAGGTTCCTGACCACCTCCGCGACTTGGTAGATGTCGCCCGACTTGAGCTTCTCGACGTGGTTCTTGTAACGACGGGACCAGTTGGTGGGCATCCGCGCCTCCTTCTTGCCAAGGACAGCGAAGACCTCTTCCACCTCCTCGTCGTTGATGACCTCGCGAAGACCGACCTCGGCGGTGTTGTCGGACGGCACCATGAGGGTCAAGTCGCCGTACGCGAGCCGGAGCACGAGGTACTCACGCTTCTCGCCGAATGCCTCTCGAATCTCGCGCCGCTCTACGACAGCGGCGCCGTGATGGGGATAGACGACTTTGTCCCCGACATCAAACAATGGAGCTCCTCACGAAACAAGGGAGGGTGGAGTCCTCCCCAGGGTACGGACGTCGCGGCCGCCGCTCAACTCGGATCCGCCGCCCGAGCCGGTCCACGGACCTGACCTGGCGGCAGGCACCACGCCGAGCAACAGCCGGACTGCCTCAAGAAGGGTACCTGCTCGGAGCAGCTCCAAGGCCACAGGTCCCTCCGGTGATGATTGCGGCACGACCGCGCGGCGAAATCCGAGCCTCGCCGCCTCAGCCAGACGGCGCTCGGTGCCGGGCACTTGGCGGAGCTCGCCTGCCAGGCCGACCTCACCACATGCGACCACGTCCTCATCGATCGCGACCCCCGTCACTGCCGAGACCAGGGCCAGCGCGATGCCCAAGTCGGCCGCGGGCTCGCTCACCCGGAGGCCGCCGACGGTCGACACAAACACGTCCGAGGCGGCTACGGCCAGATGGCATCGCCGCTCGAGCACCGCGAGGAGAAGGGCGAGGCGGCCACCAGCGATGCCCTGAGCGACCCTGCGAGGGGCTCCCGAGCTCGAAGGCCCCACGAGACCCTGAACCTCGATGATGAGCGGCCGGCGGCCTTCGAGGACCGGCACGGCGATACTCCCGGGCACGCCGGAGCGGCGGTCCCCGAGCAACATGGCGCTCGGATCCACGAGGCCTGTGAGCCCGGCCTCGGTCATCTCGAAGAGCCCCAACTCGCCCGTCGGGCCGTAGCGGTGCTTCGAGGCAGACAGCAGGCGCAGCGAGTGATGCCGGTCGCCGTCGAAGGAGAGCACCGTGTCTACGAGGTGCTCGAGTGTGCGGGGCCCCGCCAGCGCGCCGTCCTTGGTGACGTGTCCGACGAGCACGGTCGCGACGCTCGAGGTCTTCGCCAAGCGCACCAGTTGGCCGGCGCACTCGCGCACCTGGCTCGGCGACCCGGTCTGCGAAGCGCAATCGGCGACCGACACCGCCTGGATCGAGTCGACAACGAGGATCGAGGGCTCGATCTGGCGGGCGGCGCTCATGACCGCATCGAGGTCGGTCGTCGCGAGCACGTAGCAGCCCTCGACCGCGGCCTCAAGGCGTCCTGCTCTGCGCCTGACTTGCTCGCCGGACTCCTCCGCGGCAATGAGGAGCGACGTCCTGCCCCCGGCGGCCGTGCTCGCGAGCATCTGCAGCACGAGGGTCGACTTGCCGACGCCCGGCTCGCCCCCGAGCACCGTCACCGAGCCCGCGACAAGACCACCTCCGAGGACGCGGTCGAGCTCTGCGATGCCAGTCGGCACCGCAGCGGCACTCTCGGGGTTGATCGCCTGCAGGGCCAACGGCGTCACGTCGGATCCGCAGGCCGATGCCCTCGCCAAGCCGGTCGCACCGCCCGCCACGGCCTCCGGAGACGACTCCTCGACGAGGCTGTTCCATTCGCCACATGCCCCGCAGCGACCGGCCCAGCGTGACGAAGAATGCCCACAGGCCTGGCAACGGTGCGTGGAACGGTGTCTCGTCATGGCGCGAAGCTACGAGCCGGGTGTCACACTCGGATTGGGGGCGGCGCCGGCGGGACGACTAGGAGTCGGCGCCGGCTCCCGCGAACTCGACTGCAGGGGGCTCGAAGCCCTCGACGGCACGGAAGACGAGAGCCCCTTCCTCCTCGTCGACTATCACCGTCTCGCCAACCCGGAATTCCTTCCAGAGGATCTTCTCCGAGAGCGGGTCCTCGACGAGCTGCTGGATGGCACGGCGCAACGGCCGCGCCCCGAGCTCGGGTTCGTAGCCCCTCGCGGCGACGAACCTCTTGGCTGCGAGCGTGAGCTCGAGTCCTATGCCCTGACCCTCGAGCTGGTCGCGCACGCGGCGGATCAAGAGCTCGACGATCTCGACGACCTCGTCCATCGTCAGCTCGTGGAAGACGATCACCTCGTCGATCCGGTTCAAGAACTCGGGCCGAAAGTGGTTCTTCAGCGCCTCTTGAACACGCTGCTTCATCCGCTCGTAGGTCACCGACTCGCTCGTCTTCTGGAACCCGAGCGACAGCTTGCGCAGGTCCGAAGTGCCGAGGTTCGAGGTCATGATGAGGACGGTGTTCTTGAAGTCGACCGTGCGACCCTGAGCGTCTGTGAGCCGGCCGTCCTCGAGGATTTGCAGGAGCGTGTTGAAGATGTCCGGGTGGGCCTTCTCGATCTCGTCGAACAGCACCACGGCGAAGGGCTTGCGGCGGACAGCCTCGGTGAGCTGACCGCCCTCCTCGTAACCCACATAGCCGGGAGGGGACCCGACGAGGCGACTCACGGTGTGCTTTTCCATGTACTCGCTCATGTCGAGCTGGATCAATGAGCCCTCGTCGCCGAAAAGCAGCTCCGCGAGCGTCTTGGCGAGCTCGGTCTTGCCGACGCCGGTGGGGCCGAGGAAGATGAACGAGCCGCTGGGCCGCTTCGGGTCCTTAAGCCCGGCCCGGGTGCGGCGGATCGCACGAGACAGCGCGTTGATCGCGTCCTCCTGGCCGACGACTCGCTTGTGCAACTCCTCCTCGAGGCGGAGCAGGCGGGCCGTCTCCTCCTCAGTGAGCTTGTAGACGGGGATGCCGGTCCAGTTCGCGAGCACCTCGGCGATGACGTCCTCGTCGACGACATCGAATAGCTCCTCACCGGCGGAACGCCACGACACGCTGAGGGCTGCCTTGCGCTCGAGAGCCTCGTTCTCCTTGTCGGTGAGCTTCTTGACATCCTCGAAGTTCGACCTGCCGATGGCGGCGTCCTTCTCGTGGCGGATGCTGGAGAGCTCGGCATCGATCTTGCGGTGCTCTGGAGGAGTGGACATGCGCCGGATCCGAAGACGCGAGCCCGCCTCGTCAATGAGGTCGATCGCCTTGTCGGGCAAGAAACGGTCCGAGATGTAGCGGTCCGCGAGGTTGGCCGCGGCCACGAGCGCCTGGTCGGTGATCGTGACCTGGTGGTGCTTCTCGTAACGGTCCCGAAGGCCGCGCAAGATCTCGATCGTGTGCGCGAGCGAGGGTTCCTCGACCTTGATCGGCTGGAACCGGCGCTCAAGGGCGGCGTCCTTCTCGAGGTGCTTGCGGTACTCATCGAGCGTTGTCGCGCCGATGGTCTGCAGCTCGCCGCGAGCCAGCATCGGCTTGAGGATCGAGGCGGCGTCGATGGCGCCCTCGGCCGCGCCGGCACCGACGAGGGTGTGGAGCTCGTCGATGAACAAGATGATGTCGCCGCGGGTACGGATCTCCTTCAAGACCTTCTTGAGCCTCTCCTCGAAGTCACCCCGGTAGCGGCTTCCAGCAACGAGCGCCCCGAGGTCGAGGGTGTAAAGCTGCTTGCCCTTCAAAGTCTCGGGGACGTCGTCCTCGACGATCTGCTGGGAGAGCCCTTCAACTATGGCGGTCTTGCCTACGCCCGGCTCCCCGATGAGGACGGGATTGTTCTTCGTGCGCCGTGAAAGGACCTGCATCACACGCTCTATCTCGCGATCGCGCCCGATCACGGGATCGAGCTTGTGCTCACGCGCGAGCTGGGTGAGGTTGCGGCCGAACTGGTCGAGCAAAGGCGACCCGGCCGGGCTGTCCGAGCTCGAGGCCCCGGGCGCGGTCGCCGCGCCCTCGCGCCCCTGGTAACCCGAGAGCAGCTGGATGACCTGCTGGCGCACTCGGGGCAGGTCGGCGCCGAGGCTGACGAGGACCTGGGCGGCCACGCCCTCGCCCTCGCGCACCAGGCCGAGCAGCATGTGCTCGGTGCCGATGTAGTTGTGCCCGAGCTGAAGCGCCTCTCGCAGAGAGAGTTCGAGAACCTTCTTGGCACGTGGCGTGAACGGTGGAGAACCGGTCGGGGCCGACCCCGCCGGCCCGATCGTCTCCTCTACCTTCTCGCGTACGGCCTCGAGCGAGATGCCAAGGGACTCGAGCGCTTTTGCCGCGAGCCCCTCGCCCTCGTGAATAAGGCCGAGCAGGATGTGCTCGGTCCCGATGAAGCTGTGGTTCAGGAGACGTGCTTCCTCCTGAGCCAGGACCAATACCCTGCGTGCCCGATCGGTGAATCGCTCGAACAACTCAGACTCCCTTGTGGTCTTCCCTTGGGGGGCAAGTCTACCGGTCCGTTGCGCAAAAGCCCGCCGCCGCGGAAGATAACCCTTCCACTTAGCATCGGACCGTGGCGATCGAACCCTTAGCAGAACGGCGTGGGCAAAACTCCGGTGGCGGTTGGGGCACCCGGTCCGAATGAAAGGCGACCTGGAGACGGCGGACGGACCGGCACGATTGAGCATCTGAGAAGGGACGATAAGGTGCAGGAGTTCGATGGGACGGGTTCCAGGCTGTCGGCCTGGTGCTCCTTGGCGTAAGGTGGCGGACTTGGTGAGCAGCCTGGACCCCTTCGACCTTCCCATCCGCGAGCAGGATCTCGCGCGCCTAGAGCTGTCCTTGCGGGACTCGGTGATCGGCGACGACCAGTTCTTGAACGAGGTGGCGAGCCACCTGATCCGGGCGGGAGGAAAGCGTCTGCGGCCCTCGCTGACGATCGCCGCGGCTTACCTCCAAGGCGGCGAGGTGAGCGCGGAGACCCTGCTAGGAGGAGTATCGGTCGAGCTCGTACACCTGGCTTCTCTCTACCACGACGACGTCATGGACGAGGCCACGCGGCGGCGCAGCGTCGAGAGCGTGAACGCCCGCTGGGGCAACCTCGTCGCGATCGTGGCCGGAGACTTCCTCCTCGCACGGGCGGCGGAGATCGCAGCAGGGCTCGGCACCGAGGTCGCCGGGCTGCTCGCGGCGACGCTCGCGCGGCTCTGCCAGGGGCAGGTGGCCGAGGTCCGCGCCGCCTTCCAAATCGAGCGGGACGAAACCGACTACCTGCGCGGCATCTCGGACAAGACCGCCGCCCTGATGTCGACCGCCTGCCGCATCGGCGCGCTCACCGCCGGCCTCGACCGCACACAGATCGACGACCTCTCGGCCTTTGGCGAAGCCTTCGGGATGGTCTTTCAGATCCGCGACGACGTCCTCGACGTCGACGCGACCGAAAGCGAGCTCGGCAAGGCGCCGGGTCAGGACCTGGCCGAGGGCATCTACACCCTCCCGGTCCAGCGGGCCTTGCACGATCCTACCGTCGGGCCGCGACTTCGGGACCTGCTTGGCCATCCGCTCAACCACACCGAACGGGAGGAGGCACGAGCGCTCGTTGCCTCCTCGCCGGGAATCTCGGCCGCGTTCGAGATCGCGCGGGACTACGCGAGGACCGCGGCCGCCGCCGCGAGGCGCCTCGGCGAGGGTGTGATCCCGAAGGCTCTCGTGGAGTTCGGCTACAACGTCGTCGACGACCTCGAACGGTCGGCGGCGAGGGTCCTCGCTCCCAGCTGAGCAGCGATCGCTCTGGGCGGCTCTGGCCCTGTCAGGCTCCGGGCTCTTGGGCTCCTGTCGCTGTCTCGGCCGAGCGCTCCTCGGAGCGCAGCGCCGGGAACAATACGACCTCCCTGATGTTGGCCACATCCGCGTAGAGCATCACGAGCCTGTCGATCCCGAGACCGAGGCCGCCGGTCGGAGGCAGCCCAAGCTCGAGCGCCCTCAGGTAGTCCCAGTCGATCGCCATCGCCTCGTCGTCACCGAGGGCCCGCTCGCGCTCTTGGTCCTCGAACCGGGCCTGCTGGTCGTCGGGGTCGTTGAGCTCGCTGAAGGCGTTGCCGAGCTCGCGTCCCGCGATGATGGGCTCGAAGCGCTCGACCCAGCCCGGCTTGGAGCGATGCGCTCGGGCAAGGGGCGACACCTCCTGGGGGTAGTCGCAGACAAAGACCGGGCCCCACAGCTCGGACTCGGTCGTCTTCTCGTAGATCTCCAAGATGAGCTTGCCCGGGCCGTACCAGGGCTCGAAGGGCACCTCGAGCCTGGTGGCCACCTTCTGGAGGCCGTCCACTCCGATCGATAGGTCGAGCTCGACCCCCGCGTGCTCGGCTATGAGCTCGACCAGGGTCGCTCGTCGCCAAGGGGGCGTCAGGTCGATCTCGCGGCCCTGGTAGGGAAGCACCGTCGTGCCGAACAGCTCCTCTGCCGTCCCGCCGACGATCTCCTCGAAGATCGCCATCATGTCGGTGTAGTCGGCGTAGGCCTGGTAGAGCTCGAGCATCGTGAACTCGGGGTTGTGCCGCGGCGACAGGCCCTCGTTGCGGAACGTCCGGCCGATCTCGAAGACACGCTCGATGCCTCCGACCACGCACCGCTTCAGGTAGAGCTCGGTCGCGATCCGTAGGTACACATCGCTATGGAGGGCGTTGTAGTGGGTGATGAACGGCCGAGCCGCCGCGCCTCCGGCGATCGGGTGCAGAACGGGTGTCTCGACCTCGACGAAGCCCGCGGCGCCGAGGCGGCGTCGAATGGAGGCGACCACCTTCGAGCGCATGAGGAAGATGTCCCGCACGCCTTCGTTGGCCCACAGGTCGAGCTCGCGCTGGCGGTAGCGGATGTCTGGGTCGTTCACCCCGTGCCACTTGTCCCCAAAGCCCCGCCGCGCATGTGCGAGCAGCTCCCAGGAAGCCACTTTGACCGAGAGTTCGCCGCGACGCGTCCTTACGACCTCGCCGGACACTCCTACCCAGTCACCTAGCGACAAGCGGCAGAACTCATCGAAGTCCGGGGTCAACTGCGCGAGCGCGAAGAGCTGGATGCTCCCCGTCCAGTCCCAGAGCTCGGCAAATGCGAGCTTTCCCTGAGGGCGAGATCGCATGAGACGACCCGCGGTGGAAACGACGACACCGGACTCCTCGCCGACCCCGAGATGGGCGAAGGAACGGGCGACATCCCCGGCTCCCGAGGTCGTCTCGAAACGGTACGGGACCTCGCTCACGTCTCGCTCCCACTCTCGTCGCGGTCCACGTTTCGATCGAACACAAGGCGGAGTCCGTGCAAGGTGAGCCAAGGCTCGTGATGCTGGATCATCTCGGACAAAGGCGTTATGAGCCCGGCGAGTCCCCCCGTCGCGATGACCGTTGAGGGGCCGAGCTCGGCCGAGATGCGACGGCACATCGCATCGACGAGGCCTGTGTAGCCGTAGATCACGCCGGACTGGATCGACTCGACGGTCGACTTCCCGATCACGTTGCGGGGCTCCACGAGTTCGACCCGGCGCAATGCCGCGGCGTGCTCGAAGAGGGCGTCCATACTGATCTCGATGCCGGGCGTGATGGCCCCTCCGGCGTACTCGCCCGCCGCCGAAATGGCGTCGAATGTGGTCGCGGTGCCCATGTCGACGACGATCGCCGGGGCCCCGTAGAGGTCGATGGCCCCGACAGCGTTTGCCACCCGGTCCGCGCCGACGTCCTTCGGGTTGTCATAGAGAATGGGCATGCCCGTGCGGACGCCTGGTTCGATTATCACGAGTGGGACGTCGAACCACCTGCGCGCCATCTCCCTCACGGCAGAGGTCACGTCGGGCACCGAGGACGACACGACGATTCCGTCGACGCTGTCGTCGACCGACTCACCGGTGAACCCGAGCCCTACCAGCCGCAACAACTCGGTCACCAAGAGCGCGTACTCATCCGCGGTCCGCTCGGCGACCGTCGCAAGGCGCCAGTGGTGGACGAGGTCAGCCAGCTCACCGGGTTCGCGTGCCGGCAAGGCCCCGGTGCCGGTCTCGATCGCAGGCTTCAAATGCGCGCCCTCGGTCGCGAAGAGGCCGATCACCGTCTGGGTGTTCCCCACATCGAGAGCAAGCAGCATGACGTCTCTGTCTACCTCACCACGGGCCCGATGTTCTGCTCCGCTCTCGATCGGTGCGCGGGGACCGGCGCCGCGCACCTACGGTGCTGATCGGCGACACGAAAGAGACCTGGCAGTGATCACAGGCGTCTCGTTCGTGTCGGTGTGGGTCCTCGATCAGGACTCGGCCAAGGAGTTCTACATAAACAAGCTGTGTGCGAGCTGACCAACGATGTCACGCTCGACAACGACATGCGCCAGCTGACGGTGCGGCCCGAAGCCAGCTATGGCCAGGAACTGCTGCTCATGGACTCTTCGCATTCGATGCTCGACGCCGAGTCGGCTGAGCAGCTGCGCGCCCTGGTCGCCAAGGGAGTGCTCAGCCCCGGGGTCGTGGCCACGACGGACTGCCGCGCTGAGGCCACCGGCGCCGCCGTTTGGGGCTAGACAACCAAGATGCGATCCAAGCTCTCCCGCGGCGACACACGGCTGCTCGCCGCCGGTGTCGCCTTGACGCTCGGGTCGGCCGCAACCCGCTACACCCATGTGGGACGCGTCGTCCCGTTCATCGTCTCGGCAGTCGCGCTCGGGGTCCTGGCCGCCACAGTCGGACGGAGCGTCGACCGCCTCGGAGACCGTCTCGGCTCGGGCATGACAGGCGTCGTCCAGTCTGCGCTCGGCAATCTCCCCGAGCTTTTCTTCGGGATCTTCGCACTGCGGGCCGGCCTCGTCGGTGTCGTCCAAGCCGCGCTCATCGGCTCCATACTGGCGAACGTCCTGCTCGTTATGGGGTTTGCATTCATCGTCGGCGGCCTAAGACACGGCACACAGCGCTTCTCGGCCGACAGCGCCCGCATAGTCGTCGTGCTCCTCGTGCTGGCCGTGTCGGTGCTCATGATCCCGACCCTCGGCGTCCACTTGGACCCCGCCGTCGAGTCGCACAAGGCCCCACTTTCCGACCTCGCCGCTGTCGTGCTGCTTGCGGTCTTCGTGCTCGCTGCTCCCCGCTCGGTCCGCCGCGAGGTCGACGAACCTGGCGCGGGCGAATCGAAAGACCCCGAAAACAGTGCGCCCTCGGCCTCGCCCGCCCCGAACGACAAGGCCGGAGCGGCACCCGCGTCATGGTCGATCCCACTTGTGATCGCGGCACTGCTCGCCTCCAGCGTCGCCGCGGCCTTTGTCTCGGACTGGTTCGTCGCCGCTCTCAGCCCGGCTCTGTCGGCTATGCACATGTCCGAGGCGTTCGCTGGACTCGTGGTCGTCGCGATCGCCGGAAACGCGGTCGAGAACGTCGTCGGCGTGCAACTTGCGGCGCGCAACCGCAGCGATTACGCCCTTTCGGTCATCCTGCAAAGCCCCGTGCAGATAGCCCTCGTGCTCATCCCGGCCTTGGTGCTCCTCTCGCCGGTCATCGGCGGGGCGCAGCTCACCTTGGTCCTGTCGCCGTTCCTCGCCGTCGTCCTCGCGCTCACGACCCTGATCGCGGCCGTCGTCGTCCTCGACGGTGAATCGACCTGGCTGGAAGGTGCCTGCCTCGTGAGTCTCTACGTGGTCATCGCGGCTTCGTTTTGGTGGGGCTGAGACAAGCGGACAAGTCTCACCACGGTGGCAGTCCTGATGTTCAAGACACGCACCAAGGTGCGCGCCCTTGAACCAGAGCCCGTGGCCTCTGCCTCAAGCTAGAACGCGAGATCCATGGGCATGCGGGGCGCAGGCCCACAGCGGGTCTCGACGGAACGCTCGAAACTGGAGCCCGCTTTCTCGTAGAACCTCGCCGCGTCTGCGGTCGCGGTCACTTCGATGCACCTCGCCCCGCGCTGGCGGGCGGCCCGACGACATCAGCAGACCAGTGCGCGCCCGACGCCGCGCGCCATGCGGACGGGTCCACAAACAAGTCGCTGAGCTCGACGACTCCGTCCGAAGCCATGGCGAAGGCTGCGAAACCGATGATGGCGCCGTCATCGTCGAGGACGACCCGCGTCCCCCCGCCCCCGCGGCTTGCCGATATTCGAGCAGGTCAGGGTCCGCGAGCAGACCGGTCCGATCCCGGTCTTTGGACAGTGCCGACCGAGCGTACAGCTCGCGCAGTGCCGGAAGATCCTTCTCCGAGGCATCACGGATCAACTCCACCCCTGGAGCTTTACCGTTTCGACATGTGGCTCGTGTGGGTCGGGCCGGGCGGACCGATTTGCACCCATGTCGGGAACGCTAGAACTCCGTGTGCAGCTAAGTTGGATTATGGATGTAACCTATTCGTAACCATGAAAACGGTACGGCACTCCGAGCGACGAAGAGGAAACCGGGAAGTGTGGCGAAACGCCGCCCTCTCGGTCCTTGTTGCTGGAGCGGTCGCTCTAGCGGCCGTGCTGTCGGCCGCCATCGCCAGCGCGACGCCTACGAACGCTGCGGCACCCGTCACGCCGCACGTGCTGTCGTGCCTGGGCGAGCCGGAGCTCAAGCCGGCCAGCTACGTCATCAGCTGCGCGGACGCGAACGCGTCCTGGCACGAGGTCACCTGGTCGAGCTGGGGTCCCAAGCGCGCGATCGGAGTAGGCGATCTCTACCAGAACGACTGCACCCCGACGTGTGCCGCAGGTCACTTCCACACCTATCAGGCCGATGTCGTCCTCTCGACGATCACAAGGACCAAGAAATATGGCGCCTTGTACTCGACGGCGGCCTTCTCGTATTGGGTTAAGGGCAAGCACCGCAACGAGCGCTTCGGACTCGCGACCTGAGGCGGTTCGGCCCGCACTGTCCTATCAGGCCTGGCCCGACGCGGGACATCAGTCGGCGCCTCTCGCGTGACCTGCATCAGGTTCCAAGTACGACCAGGCGCAACCACGAAGAAGGCCACGACCAAGTAGCACAACGCGTTGACACAACCGACACGGTGAGGCCGATCGCGAAGATGAATCCAGCCAGCGGTTCTCCCGAGAATGTCACGACGCTGAAAAGGAGCACTACTGCCCACCAACTGACTCCCGAGCGCGAAGAGCCCGCTCAGAAGTGCATGGTGTTGCCATGACTCGCGCTCTCGACCGGTCGGCTCCGCCGAGTAGCCCGCCCGCAGGCCTCGAGATCCGTGCCGAGACCCCGGCCGATCATGGCTCGGTGTCCGCCTTGGTGTTCGCCGCGTTCGGGTCTGAGCAAGAGCCCAGGTTGGTCGAGACCCTTCGCGCCTCCTCAGAGTTCTTGCCGGAGCTCTCGCTCGTAGCGGTCGTGGGCAGACAGGTGGTTGGCCACGTGATGATCAGCTATGCCGCGATCGAAGACGGTCACACCCGATCCCGAGTCGCCCTCCTCGCCCCTTTGGCCGTGGTCCCAGGCTTCCACGGCCGCGGTGTGGGATCGGCCTTGGTAAGCCGCGTGACAGCACTGGCGGACGAACGCGGTGAACCGGTAGTCGTGTTAGAAGGCAGCCCCGTGTTCTACGGACGCCTCGGCTTTGAGTACTCGGTGCCCTACGGCATTTACCTCCCGATTCCCTCCTGGGCACCGCCCGAAGCTTCCCAGGTCATCCGGTTGCGTAACTACACGACATCGATCCGCGGCAAGGTCGTCTACCCTGCCGCCTTCGACCAGGTGACCGAGGACTGACACAGTCTCTGTAGCTTGACGCCATGGACACTCCTTCATGGTCGGATCTTGCTGACGCGCTCACGGCGAGTCTCGAGCTGACGACGCCCCCGATAGCGATCACTTTTACTCCCGACATCCCCGAGGGCGTCGCCGCTTACCAGGGCCCGAAGCCACCGCCCGCACACGATGGGAGGACCGGTCCTGTCCCAGCCGGATGTGTCTTTTGGACCAAGGCGATCGACCGGACCTTCTCTACGGTCGCGAGCGACCATGCCAACTGCAGCGTGGGCACGCTGGTGCACGGCTTTGCCGGCCTCGACGAGGTGGCGGGCAACTCGGACGTCGCTGCGCTCCTCGACTCGGGCTGGGTCACGACGGAACAGGTCCCCCAGATCCCGATCGTGCACGAACGGCCCGAGTCGGTCACCTACGGGCCGCTCGCGGAGACCTCGGGCACACCGGACGTCGTCCTGATACGGATCAAGGCCGCGCAGCTCATGCTCATGGCCGAAGCCGTGCCGGAGCTCGGCATCGGCGGCAAGCCCCAGTGCCGCGTGGTCGCGCTTGCCAAGGAGCAGGGGCAGGTCGCCGCCAGCCTCGGCTGCACCCTAAGCCGGGCCCGCACTGGCCAGCCCGACAACGAGATGACGTGTGCCATCCCCGCCTCCCGGCTTGCCGCGGTCGTGCAGGCCGTCGAGACCATCGCCCGCATCGACGCCGTCGCGGAGTCCTACGCCGCAGCTGACATCCGGCGCTTCGAGACGATCTGACAGGTGGGAATGGGGGAGGACCCCCGCCTATCGCCTACTTCTTGGCGCCTACCGCCTACTTCTTGGCGGCCTCGTAGTACGGGTTGGCGCCCGAGGCGTGGTCGGTCACGTCCACGATGTTCGCGATCTCGGGCACGCTCTCGCGGATCGCGACCTCGATGCCCTGGCTGAGGGTCACCGCCGCCAGGCCGCAGCCGGCACATCCTCCCGACAGGCGCAGATAGGCGGTATCCTCTTCGACCGCGACCAGGTCGGCACGACCACCGTGCGCCGCGATCGCCGGGTTGATCTGCTCCTCGAGCACCTGCAAGAGGCGCTGGGCCACGTCACCGCTCAGATCCGGGGGCGGACCGGTCATGGCCGGGCTCTGGGGCTGAAGAGGCGGGCGGTTCGGATTGCGGATGACCATCCCGCCCCCGTCCTCCGGCGGGCTCAGGTCCAGGACCGAGCCGCGCAGCCGGTCCAGGCTCTGTTCCGGCACGATCAGCCTGAGACCGTCCAGGTCCTCTATCCAGTCGTTGGGCGCAGCGTCGGCGGCGGCCTGGAAGTACATGTCGTAGGTGTAGGCGTCGTCGTGGGCGCCGCTTATCTCGACGCACAAGCCGAGAGACTCGGGGGCAGCCTCACCCGCTCTCAAGGCGAGGATCTCCGCCAGAGCCGGTGCCGTCAGGCGAAGGACCGGGACGCCGCCGCTACTGCTGTTGCCGCTGTCGCTCATAGAAGTCCTCAGCAAGATCGGGAAGGGACCATGTTATGGCGGTCGCAGCACCTAGCTGACCCCGACCGGCGCCAAGAAGCTCCGCTATAGGGTGCGCTCGTGCGCATCCTTCTGGTTTCGACCTACGAGCTCGGCCACCAACCCTTGCACGTCGCCTCCCCGGCTGGCGCGCTGAGGGCGAGGGGCCACGAAGTGCGCGCCGTCGACGTCTCGGTCCAACCATGGGACCGGACCCTCGTGGACTGGGCCGACGGCGTCGCCTTCTCCGTGCCGATGCACACGGCAATGCGGATGGCTCTGCCCCTGGCGGCTTCGGTACGCTCGCAGCGCCACGGGCTGTCGGTGTGCCTTTACGGCCTCTACGCCGCCATGGGCCGTGACCTGACAGCAGACCTAGCCGACCTCGTGATCGCAGGGGAGTACGAGCCGGCTCTCCTGGAGTGGGCGGCCGGGACGGGCGCGCCCAGCACCCAAACCGGGTGCGACGTGCTTGTCCACATTGGCCGCAGCAGCTTCACGACCCCGGCGCGCGACCTCCTGCCTCCGCTCGAGCGCTACGCCCGCCTCGTTCTTGGCGACGACGAAAGACTCACGGCCGCCGTCGAGGCGAGCCACGGCTGCTCGCACCGATGCCGGCACTGCCCCCTGCCCGTCGTCTACGACGGACGGCTTCGCGTAGTACCCGAGGACGTAGTCGTCGCGGACGTGGCCCAACTCGTCGCTATGGGGGCGAGTCACGTGAGCTTCGCGGACCCGGACTTCTTGAACGGGCCCCGGCACGCCATTCGCGTCGCGCAGGCCGTCCACTCGTGCTTCCCCGAGCTGAGCTTCGATTGCACGACCAAGGTCGAGCACATCCTCGCCCACGAGGAGCTCTGGCCGGCCCTGGCGGCAATGGGTTGCCTGTTCGTCGTGTCTGCCTTCGAGTCGGTCGACGACGTGACGCTGCGCATCTTGGACAAAGGGCACACGGCCGCAGACGAGAGCGCCGCGGTGAGCTTGCTGCGACGCCACGGGATCGAGATCCGGCCCTCCTGGCTGCCTTTCACACCCTGGACGAGAGCCGCCGATCTCGTCGCCATGCTCGACTTCGTCGTCGCGCACGACCTCGTCGGCAACGTCGACGCGGTGCAGTACACGATCCGTCTCCTGCTGCCTGAAGGTTCCCTGCTCTCGTCCCTCCCGGAGGTCAAAAAGCGCCTCTGGCGGTACGAAGGCTCCAGGCTCAGCTGGGTCTGGACTTCCGAAGAAGCGGGCCTCAACGAGCTGCAAGAGAAGCTGGCCGCACTGGTAGAGACCGCCAGCTCAAGACCTTCGGCATCCGGAGCCGACGGGATCTTCACCGAGATCCAAGAGCGTGTCTATGCCTATGCGAGAGAGAGCCCGTCGCTCTGGCGCGGCTACGAGCCAGTCCGTGGGAGCGCGTCGATGGGACCCAGCGGGCCGAGGCCGCGCCTCAGCGAGCCATGGTTCTGCTGCAGCGAGCCCACCTTGACCCAACGTGAAGCCGTGGGTGCCGGCCCCAACCGGCCTAAGGTCAGGTGACCCACCTCGGCACCGGCGCCACCCGGTGTGCGCGGGCCTAGACCGGGGCGATCCAGAGACGGAACGCCAAGCCGAGCCCGGCCAAGGAAACGAGCCATCGCAGGACGGGGCCCGGGATCCGGCGGGCGACCACGGGCCCGATCGTGCTCCCAGTGAACAACCCGAGCGCCAGCGCGCCGGTCGCCGTCCAGTCGACATGGCCTAACGCGACAAGTGTCAAGGCGGAGAGGACCGTGGCGACTCCGACCAGCATGTTCTTTAGGGCGTTCGCCTTCGCTGTGTCCCGCTCGACGCTGAGGAGCAGGAGGGTCAGGACCATGATGCCCGACCCGGCCCCGAAGTAGCCGTTGTACACCGATGCGAGGAACAGTCCGCAGGCCAGCACTAGCCCGCTGTTGTGGGACCCGTGGCGCTCCTGCCAGGTCGAAATCCTCGGCTGGAGCAGGAGGCTCAAAGCCGCCACGGCCAGCAGGTAGGGCACGACATCGCTGAAGGCACCGGCCGGGGTCGACAGCAACAGTCCCGAGCCCAAGAGGCCGCCGGCAACGACCACCGGTGCCCGACGCCGCAGCCACGGGCCTGTTCCCGCGAGCTCGGGCCGGGAGGCCAACGCGGACCCCGGCAAGCAGACGACGAGCGCGACGATGTTGCTCACGCTCGCCGAGAGGGGGAGAGGCCGACCGCCAGGAGTGCCGGGTAGGAGATCAGTGATGTGATGCCGCCTGCGGTGCCGACCACCCCCGCCAGCACTCCCGCGCCGACGAGGAGCGCCTCGTCGGGACCAGAGATCACCGTTTCACGACGGCGGAGCGGTCAGTCCGCGACTGGCGGGGCCGATGCGTGGCGAGCGACCGGAGATCACTCGGGCACGGTCACACTCTCGAGGTCGAGCCCGATGTCCAGGGCCACGACCGAATGCGTAAGGGCGCCGACCGAGATCACGTCGGCACCGGTGCTTGCGTAGGCGGCGAGGTTGTCGAGGTTCACGCCACCGGAGACCTCGACAAGCACCGCGCGAACAGTTTCGTGCCGCAGGTGGAGGCTCACGTATTCCACGCACGCACGCACCTCGTCGGGGGTCATGTTGTCGCACATGACGAGCGTCGCCCCGGCGTTGAGGGCTTCTGCCACCTGGTCGATCCGGTCACACTCCACCTCGACCATGCGACCGGGCCAACGCTCAAGCGCCCTGCGAACCGCGTCTTCGATGGACAGGCCCCCGAGGTGGTTGTCCTTGATCAGCACCCCTTCTGAGAGGCTGCCCCGATGATTGGCGCCGCCGCCGGCCCTCACTGCTGCCTTTTCGAGCGACCGCAGTCCCGGCGTCGTCTTTCGCGTGTCCCAGATCCTCACCGACGGGCTGGCCGCGCGTGCGGTCTCGACATAGCGGCGCGTGGCGGTCGCGACGCCAGAGAGGTGGCACAAGAAGTTGAGCGCCGTCCGCTCGGCCGTGAGCAGTGACCGCATCGGCCCCTCGACACGTCCAATCACGCTGCCCGATGTGACCTCGCCGCCATCGGCGACGAGCCATGTCACCTCGAGTCGCGGGTCAACCTGTGCACAGGCCTCGCCGGCACATCGGGTGCCGGCGACAACACCCGGCACCCGCGCCACGAAGGCTGCCCGGCCGCGGGAGGCCTCAGCCAAAAGGCCCGCAGAGAGGTCGCCGAGAGGCAGCAGGTCCTCGGCGAGCGCGATCTCGACGGCAGAGCGGACCGCAACCATCGGAGGCTGCACGTCCTCGGGCGACCACTGATTCGTCACTGTCGAACGACCGCCTGGCTCGCCCCGTGCGACAGCCGACAGCGGAATTTCGCCGAGGTCTCCGGGAAGTCCGAGCGCGCATGTGAGCCACGCGTCTCCTCGCGCGCCGTCGCGGCCTCCAGCAGCGCTTTCGCGACGGCGGCGAGATTCCTCACCTCGGCGGTGGGACGGTCGACGCTGGACGCGAGCCCCGAGACGACGCCCTTGATGGCTTCGGAGGCCCGCACGAGCGAGGTTGCGTCCCTCACCACGCCGGCCCAGTTGGTCATGGCGCCCTGCAGCGCGTGGCGCTGCGCCGCAGCCCTTGTCTCGCTGTCGGGTTCGCTGCTGATCCGCCAGTACGAGATCTCAGCTCGGTCGGCTCCGCACCCGCAACCCGGGACCGGGAGCACCGGGATCGGCGCGGCCGGCTCGGAGTTGGAACCCTCGGCAGCAACACCAAGGCCTGCGAGGGCACCGGTTGCCTGGGGGCCGTCGCGGCCCGACAGGATCGCGTCGACGCAGCGGGCTCCGAAGACCATGCCTTCAAGGAGCGAGTTCGAGGCAAGGCGATTGGCTCCGTGAACCCCGGTGCAGGCAACCTCGCCCGCAGCCCAGAGCCCCGGCAGGGCGGTAGCGCCGTCCAGGTCGACGAGAACGCCGCCAGAGAGGTAGTGCGCCGCCGGCGCTACAGGCAGCATGTCCCGGGCAGGATCGAGCCCCGCCTCGGCCAACGATTCCGCGATCGTGGGGAACCTGCGCCCGAAATCCTCGAGACCCGTCGCGTCCAGCCAGACGTGATCGGTGCCCTCCTCGGCCAATTTGACGGCGATCGCCCGGCTCACGAGGTCGCGGGGCAACAGCTCGTCCACAAAGCGGTTACCCGAGCTGTCGCGCAGCACCGCCCCGTGGCCGCGGAGCGCCTCGGAGATGAGCGGACGGGGCATGGCGGCATGGTGGAGCGCCGTCGGATGGAATTGGACGAACTCCACGTCCGCGACCGCAACCCCCGCCCGGAGCGCCATCGCTATCCCGTCCCCGGTCGCCTCCGGCGGATTGGTCGTCACCGAGTACATCTGGCCCGCGCCTCCGCACGCCAGCAGGACGTGGGAGGCCTCGATTCGCAGCAGGTCGCCCGAGGGGTCGAGCGCGATCACGCCCGTGCACCGCTCGCCCGCACAGACCAGATCAAGGGCGAACCAGTTCTCGAGGATCGCGGCGGCGCTGTCGCGCACGGCGGCAACGAGAGCCCGCTCGACCTCCGCGCCGGTGGCGAGGCCGCCCGCGTGAAGGACCCGCGCCGTCGAGTGGCCTCCCTCTCTTCCGCGCGACAGCCCACCGCCGGGAACCCTGTCGAAGACGGCACCGAGAGCTATGAGCTCGTGGACCCGCTCGGAGCCCTCGTCGACGAGCACGCGCACCGCGGCCTGGTCGCACAGGCCGGCACCGGCGCGCAAGGTGTCCGCCAGATGGAGGTCGGTCGAGTCCTCGTCACCGGGGAGCACTGCGGCGATGCCACCTTGGGCCCAACGCGTGGTCGACTGCTCGAGCTCGCCCTTGGTGAGAACACCGACACGGGTCCCTCCGAGCTGAGCGAGGCGGACCGCCGCGGAGAGCCCGGCGACGCCGCTGCCGACGACGAGGACGTCGAGACGCTGGAACTGTGTCACGCCGCGGCGGCTGTGTCGCGCCACCTGTAGGGCCGGGGCGGCCTTGGTGTCATGCCCGCACTGCCATGTTGTCGATCAGGCGGACGGGCCCGAGCGTGGCCGAGATGAGGAGTCGGAGCTCACCGGCGAGCACGCCCGGCGAATCGAGGGTGATCGGATCCACCACCTTTGCATAGTCCAGATTGGCCCTCGGCTCGGCGCCCACCACGGCCGCCATCGTCTCTTCCACGCGTGCGGCGTCCTGCTCACCGCCCGTCACGCACACGCGTCCCGCCATCAATGCCTTGAATAGCACACCCGCCGCCTCGCGGTCAGCGGACTCGAGACGTCGGTTCCGGCTCGAGCAGGCGAGACCATCGGCCTCCCGCACCGTCGCGCAGCCCACTATCTCGGCGTCGAGGTCCAAGTCGCCCACTAGCTGGCGCACGACAACGAGTTGCTGGAAGTCCTTCTCACCGAAGTACGCACGACAGTGCCCACAAAGCGACAGCAGCTTGGTAACGACCGTCGCGACACCGGCGAAGTGGCCGGGCCGCGCAGCCCCCTCCAGGCGTTCGGCGAGCCGTCCCGGCTCGACCCTCGTCTCCGGTTCCCCATCCGGGTACATCTCGGCCACAGACGGTGCGAACACGATCCCCGCACCGCTCGTCCGGGCCAGCTCGAGGTCGCGCTCCAGATCGGACGGGTACCGGGCCAGGTCCTCGGCAGAGGAGAACTGGATCGGGTTGACGAATACAGACAACGCCACGACCTCACAGTCCGCCGAGGCCGCCTGCAGGAGCGACATGTGCCCCTCGTGCAAGGAGCCCATCGTGGGGACGAGTCCGAGCCGCGCACCTGCGTCGTGCGCGGCGGAGGTCGCCTTGCGCAGACCTTCCCGGGTCGTCACGAATTCCATCAGCCGGCCGCCGCCACGAGTTCGTCGAAGGCGGCGGCGCCTGTGGGTGTCGGATCCGGGCGCTGTCGTGGCGGCCCGGTCAGCTCCGCGCGCGCCTCGGCCGCGAGGCGGCGGGCGAGGGCGACACCGGCGTCGTAGCCACCCAGCTCCAGCGGGTCGAGCGCCTGGCGATGGTGCTCGATCGTTGCGAGGTCGCCACGGGCGGCAGGACCGGTCAGGGCCGCGGCGGGGCCGTGACGGGCCACGTCCTCGAGTGCGCCCCGCGCGAGGGGAAGGAACGCCTCGAGGGGGAGCCCGGCGGACTCGGCGACCCGTTCGACCTGCCCGAGAAGGCCGACGAGGTGGTTAGAGGCCATGCACGCCGCGGCGTGGTACACCGCCCGCGCCTGCGCGGGAACACTCAGGCACCGGCCACCGAGGTCGTGGACGAGCCTGGTGGCGAGATCGTCTCCGGCCACGGCGAAATAGCAGCCCGAGCGGAGGCGCGCCGCGCCAGCGACCGGGTCGGGCAGGGTCATGAGGGGATGCAACGAGGCCACCTTCTCATGGGGCGCCAGCACCTCGAGGCCGAGGGCGCCAGAACAGTGAGCCACGACCGTGGACGGGACGGGACGGATCGCCGCCGCGACCACCGCGATCGCCTCGTCGGGCACGGCGAGCAGGACGAGGTCCACACCTTCGGCGACAGACGAGACGTCATCGGGGCGCCCGAGAAGGTCCTTCACCTCGACGCCGACGGCCGTCAGGGCACACTCGAACGAGCGACCCGCGCGCCCGGGCCCGATGATACGAACCGTTGTCATGTTGAGCTCTTTTCGTTCCGGCCCTTTTTCGAGGTGCCGTTCGTGTCTCAGTTGCCGAGAAGCCTACCAACCATGCGCAGATCCAGGGCCGTGGGGTCAGTCTTCGCGAGGCGGGCTCGCCAGTCGGCGGGGGCCCGGGCTGGGTCGAGATCCTCGAGCGGCGCCAGAACGAACCCGCGCTCGTACATCCGCGGGTGCGGCACGACGAGGTCCGGCTCGCGGATCTGCTCGTCTGCGAACAAGAGCAGGTCG
>JBEKMZ010000085.1:0-14840 GCA_049523315.1 Acidimicrobiales bacterium
CCGGGCAGCGCTTCCTGCAGGCTTCGCACCTGAATATTGCAATATGGACACCACTCGCCGCGGTAGAACACCACGACGACAGGTCCCTGAGCGAGCAGATCTGCCAGCGTCACGGGCTGTCCCAGAGCGTCTGGCAGCGTGAAGTTCGGCGCGTGGTCACCGATGGCGAGGCCGGGGGCGACGCCCGACGACTCGATCTCGGTAACGCCCGCCTCGATACGCGAGGCGATCACATCAGGGATGTTGGCGGTGATCTCATCGAGCTGCGGCTGGAGTGCTCGAAACGGACTGGTGGTGGACATAAGTTCTCCTTGTGAGTCAGAGGCCATTTCCGGTCAGAGTCCAGCGAAGCTCACGGTACGACGCTGACCGGCGCTGAGCCGCCGATCCAGGCGTCGGCCGGGTAGCCGTTGTCCTCCCAGTAACCATCCACGACCTTGTTCGTGACTTCGATCCGGTTCAACCACTTGATCGACTTGTAGCCGTACATGGGTGCGACATACAGCCGGACGGGACCACCGTGGTCGGCGGTGACATTGGTGCCGAGCATCTTGTCGGCCACGAGGATGTCGGGAAGCTGCGCCTGGGCGAGCGTGAGGCTTTCGGTGTAGGCGCCGTCGGCCGAGAAGAATCTCAGCGCGGTTGCCCCCGGTGTCACCCCGGCGCGTTTGAGCACGTCGGAAAGGAGCACTCCTTCCCAGTGGACGTCCGGCACGTACCAGCCCGTGACGCACTGGAAGCGATGGACGAGCTTGGTCCTTCTCATGGAGCGGAGGTCGGCGAGGCTGAGACGGAGCGGCTGGCGGACCATGCCGTCGACGGTCAGCTCGTAGGTGTCGACCGGGATGACGGGGTAGTTGCCCGTGATGGTGTAGTAGCGGAAATCGTCGTCACCGGGCAGCGGCACGCCGATGGCGCTGCTGACGGCGCTGCTGACACCGCCGAGCGCGTCGTCGATCTTCTTTCCGGCGACGATGCCTATGCCTGCCAGCCCGAGCATTCCGAGCACTGTCCGACGGCCCACGTGGACCTGTTTCGCCCCTGGACCGGGACTACCCGACGACTCCTGCAGAGACTCCTCGGCCATTGAACACCCGCACTTGCCATCCGCCTCACCGGCTACGGAGTACTGTCCGATATCGGCCCCTCTACGTTACATCGTGGGATCAGGCCCCGCGATTTCGACCGCGGCGGACGCCGCCGGGGTAACGCGCGTGCGCCGGCGGGTCGCGAGCACCGAGCCTGCGATGACCAATGGGAAGCCGAGGCCCAGACCGAGAGTGAAGGGCTCACCAAGAAGGGCGACGCCGAGGCACTCCTGGGTCTGGTGCGAGGTGGTCGTTGGGGGCGAGGTTGAAGCGGTATTAGGCGGATTAGAGGTCGGGGTGTGCGGCGATGCAGCGAAGACTCAATCGCACGTGTGCAACTTGATCACCGTCGTCAGCTGATGAGGAAATGATCCAGGACGCGAGCGACGCCGCCTTAACTCGGGCGACGCCGCTCGCGTGGGATCGGTTAGAAGGCGACGATGCCTTCGCCACCGACTGCGCCGGCCACGGTCACGAATCCGATCTCGGTGAGGATTCCGCTGGCGTTGACCTGGAACTCGTCAACGATCCCGTCCCCCCCGGTCTGGACGTAGAGGAACTGTCCCCCGGCTGAGGCGGACGCGTCGACGGGCCCGGGGTCGGGGGTGCCGGTTTGCCCGATAAGTGTGAGCTGGCCATTGGGCGCCACCTGATAGCCGCTCAGGCTATTGCTGCCAGCGTTGGAGGCGTAGAAAAAGCCCTGCGCAGGCGCGACCCAACACGTTGCGGCCGCCCCCGGGCCCGCCCCGACTGAGCTGCCGATGAGGCTCACTGTCCCGCTGGGGCTGAGGGTGAAGCTGGACAACGCGTTGGTGCCGGCGTCGGCGATGACGAGGTGGCCCGCCGGGTCGAACGTGATCGCGAAGGGGACCGTGCCGGGCTCAGAGTTCACCACCGGTGAAGGCGACAGCAGCCCGAAGAACCCGACGTTGAAGACATCGATGTCGTTGCCGTTGGCCTTGGTCGTCACGATCAGCTTGGAGCCGTCCGGTGAAAAGGCGACCTGTCCAGGGGTGTGGGTGTACTGAGTTGCGTCCGTCACCGGGGTCAGGCCGAGGGCTCGGTTCGATCCCGGGATGGGGAACAGGCGCCCGAAGGAGGCGAAATAGCCTTGGACCGACCCGGCGCCCTCGGCGTTGAGCACGTAGACGAGGTCGCCGTGCACGGCCACGCTCACGGGGAAGGTCCCGCCTGAGCTAACCACCTGGTTCAAGGTGAGCTGGTCGCCGCGGACCGAGAAGACCGACACGGTGTTGCTGCCGGCGTTCACGGCATAGAGCAGGGCGTTGTCTTGGTCGTAGGTGAGAGAGCCCTGGGAGGCCAGATGGTCCACCACCGACCCACTGAGCACCCCGCCCAACCCTCCAGTGTTGTAAGTGTCAGCGAGGGTGAGGCTGCCGTTCTGGGCACGGTCGTAGGCCACGACCTGGTTACCGGCTGTGTTGTCGGTCTGTACGAAAACGACATGGTGCGCCCCGTCGAAGCCGAAGTGCGACTGGTTCTTAGGGGTCTGAGCTCCGGCCACACCGACGCCGACGCCAACGAGCGCGAGCGTGAGCGCGGCACCGGAAAACAGCTGCAGTGCTTTGTTCACTAGATTGTCCTTTGGTTGGGGGTGACTGGGGTTGCAACGAACAGTCCTCCCAACCACCGCTTCGTTACAGGCCGATCCGAGGGCCTGTATGGAACCAAGCGACCGCTCAGCCCAGGCAGGGCACAGAGCGGCCGGTACGGGCAGGGCGCCAGCGAGCCCGGGCAGCGGAGAGAGCCAGCCAGCCCAGAAGGTCGTTGAAACAATCCCCCACGCCTTCTAGCCAGCGAAGTCGCTAATTGGTGAACGTTCGTGCAACCAGCCACCCGGCACCTGCCGCAGCCACGCTGAGGCAGACCGACGCAGCAACATAGGTCGCCGCGAGGCCGACGCGGTGGGTTCGGACGAGGGAGAAGGTCTCCCAACCAAAGGTCGCGAAGGTGGTGTACGCCCCGAGGAAGCCGACCGTTATGGCCGTGCCGATGTCACGAGGAATGCGCCCGGCGACCACGAGCGGAACAAACACTCCGTAGAGGAAGCAGCCGGTTACGTTGACAGCGAGTGTCGCGTAGGGGAACCCTCGAACACCGACGACGACGCTAGCGCTGTAGCGTGCCACGGCCGCGAGCCCACCGGCGATCCCGACGAATAGGTAGCGCACCCGGTCTCCCCACGATAGGCAGATAAGACTGCCGACCAGACTTCCCGGCGCACCTCACTCAAGGTTACGCCGCGGAACCGCGTCACGGCGATTGGCTTTGGTGCGGAGGGGCAGGCGCTTCAGCCGTGCTCGGCCGCCCGGACGACCACGACCGGGCACCTGGCATGGTGAACGCAGTACTCGCTCACCGATCCCAGCAGTGCACCGCTAAGGGTCGCATGACCTCGGTTGCCGACGACCAGCAGATCGGCGTCGCCGGCCTCGTGCACCAGCAGGTGTCCGGGCGCGTCCGGCGACAACACGAGCCGAACCCTCGCAGCCCGATCCGTGCCGAGCACCTCTACGAGCAGCTTCGTCAGTTCCTGGTGAGCCTTCTCTTCGGGCTCCACACCAACCGGAAAGATCGGTCCCCAGGAGTTGACTGCTACGAGGGTTGCACCCGTGAGCTCGGCCTGGCGCGCCGCCCAACCGAGAGCAGCCTTGCTCGCATTCGAGTCGTCAACCCCGACGACGACGGTTCCACCCATGGAGTCATCCTCCTACGGACTGACAGACTAAAGCGCGGTCGCGCACAGATCGACGTACCGAATGCCGGCTTGTCCACCTTGGGCGGTCGCGACCTTACGACGGTTCCGGCGCTCGCCGGGACCGCTCCGTGGTCTACATGCACGTCGGCCCGCCAGTTACAAGGTCAAAGGGTCCCCGCAATCACGACGCATCACGTTCGAGATGGGCCTTGTGAGCGAGTTTGATGATCTCCTCTGACACTGATCGCTTGTTGCCTTCATGTGCCGGATGGTGCGCAGGGCAAGCAAGATATGGAGTGCCTTCGACCGGCTTTCCAAGCCGTAGACATCCTTTGACGTGGCAATTGTGATGGCGGTAGATCGTGATGATGCTGCCGAGGATGAGGAAGTCGGGAATCGCACCACCGAAGCCAGACCAAAACCCGTACCAGGTACCCGATTCGGCATCCGCACCGGTGTATCGCAGGAACCAGTGAGCTGAGTCAGTCCAAAAGACCACGAGCAGTATCAGGAAAGTGGCTACGACGAACAACAACCCAACCGTGAGTCCTCGTTTCATGGCGTTCACCCGACCTCCCCGGCTATCACAAGTCGCTAAGACAACTCGTTGATACCAACCTGAATCAATACCACAGTCCCCTCAGCCACTGGTTCAAAGATGTATCACATGGGATCTCGTGACCGTCATTGATGTGAAGGTACAGGCTCATTTCACCAACTCGTCGAAGAACGGAGTGGTGGCGAGGCAATACAACGGGAGATCTGATTGCCATGAGAGAGTCACACGCTTAGGGACCGGGCTCGACCGGCCCGTTCGCCGCCGCCTCGGCGTCTGCCGCCGCATCCACGGCGGCGACGTCGGCCGGCGTGGCACCGAGCCGACGCTCGACGTCAGCCAGCCGGTCACTGATCATTGCCAATTGCTGACCCAGGTCGGCGTGGCCCTTCTTGAACTCCTCCTTGGTAGCGTCGGTGTGCTCCTTGATGAACACGGATGCAACGGTCGCCGTGAGCACGCCGATGAGGCCGATCCCCGCTAACATGAGGACCGCCGCCACCACCCGACCACCTTCAGTGACGGGATACCGGTCCCCGTAACCGACGGTGGTCACGGTGACGATGGCCCACCATAGGGCGTTGGGGTAGTCGTGGATATTGCTCCCCTTGGCGTGGTCCTCGAAGAGCAGCACCAGCCAGGCCCCGAGGAGAAGGGTCCCGGCAGCGGCGATGAGCACCCGGAAGAGGCTGTGGTGTTTGAGGATGCTCTCCACTCGCAGCTTCCCTTCGTGCAGGAGCAGCGACATCTTCTCGATCCCGACGACGTGCCAGCCCTGGAAGGGGGGGACCACCACTGTCGCCGGCTCCACCCAGCGCCGCTTGAGATAGCCGCGACGGTCGGGGGTGACCACCAGGCGCACGACGTACTCCACCAGCAGGATGGCCCAGAGCACGAATAGCGTCCCGACGAGGGCCGTGGAGGCCGAGCTATTGATGTCGGTCGTGAGGACGATGACGGCGATGACCAGCCAAGCGATTCCCAGGAGAGCCATCGGGTATTTCGTAACCTGCTCGATGCGGTCGACGAGATCGTGGCGCCCCCCTGACGGCTTCGCCCCGGCGATCGTCTGGCGCCGACGGTCGTCCTTGCGGTCCTTCTCGTCGAGGCGCTCCTGCTCCAGTCTCTCTAGACGCTGGATGCGCTCGATGGAAGACGGTTTCTTCGTCGTCGTGCCGGTCTTCGGACCGGTCCGCACGTCGGTGGAACCGCCCACAATACGAACAAAACTAGTGCGTGGGCTCCCTCGCTGACCGGTTCTTGTCAGCCACCCGGCTCCCAGGCCAGGTCAACCCCCACGGTTACTCCACAGCGGAGTG
The DNA here is from genome assembly GCA_049523315.1 of Acidimicrobiales bacterium. GTDB lineage: Bacteria > Actinomycetota > Acidimicrobiia > Acidimicrobiales > Bog-793 > Fen-455. Next base: position 5,683 of record JBEKMZ010000085.1, read on the forward strand.
CCTCATCTGCATCCAGTGATATGGGAAGTAGTTCTCGATGGTGTTAGGAAACACCGTGGTTCGCCCTGGCCAGCCAGGGAGGAAGGGTCATGTCACGCTCATCGCCTACCCCTTTTGGGGCGGCCCTTTACCTTCCGAGGCCAACTCGTCTACCGCCGCGACGGCGACACTGAGGAAGCCTCGACGTCGAGCGCAGGGACCAGCGAGGTCAGACTCCGGGCAAGCCTCGAGCAGAGCCTTGGCGGCGGCATACGAATCGGCAAGGCGCCGTGTCAAATCAAGTGTGATTGATCGAACCGGCTCTCTCCGAGGTTCACGACACCTGACGGCGGCACGTCTCAGGTTCGATCCATGTCGGCGACGCCCTTCTCCGGAACCACGGGATAGGAGAGAGGGGCCGGTAGACGTACACAGAAGGCGGACAAGCAGGACAAACGGAGCAGGAACCAACCAACCAGAGCCGCTTTCGCGCAATGACCGGTTCCGGATAGATAGCCCTATAGGGCTATCCGGAACCGGTTGCCGAAACCCGTTATCGGAACCGACTCTGTCCGACGGTCAGCCTTGCTAGCAGGTCGCGTCACCTTGAACCGTGCCCGGGGTCATCGACGCTCGGGCTGCGGGCGTCACTCGCGCAAGGCCCCGACAGGACCGGTCCGAAGCTCGGCCTCGTTTCTTTCACGCGCGTGATGGCCTCCATCGCGCGCACGTGCGATGCTCCATCGCGTGCACGCCAGGTCTTAGTGTTGATGCTCGGCGCCGAGTTCCAGGTGGGACAACGCATTCGAGCAGAGGTAGCGACGTGACTGGTTCCAGACCGAGCAGTTCGGTCGTGGAGACGTCCGGCCCTCGACGGTGCATGTTCTGCGGTGAGCCTGCCGACAGTAGAGAGCACGCCTTCCCCGACTGGCTAAACGGCGTGTTCCCCATCGACGAGGTCGGCCCTACCTCGGCCGAGTTGTTCCGCGCCACGCCCGCGGATAGCGAGCTCTACACGTGGCCGGCGAACTCACGACAGCCGTGAGCACTGCTGTAGTCCTCCATTTTCGCCGCTATGCTCAATCGCCCGGTGAGACCCGATTCCAGAAGTCGGTGAACTCGATGGTGTCGAAGAAGGCCACGGCCTCGATGACCTTGCCATCGTGCAGCTTGAGGTACCAGGTGTAGGTGTTGAAGTACGGCTGACCGTCTATGGCCGTTCCGGCCGCATCGAAGTAGGCGATGACGGTGTCGCCGTCTGCGTAGAGGGCACGCACGTTTGGGACGAGCGGTGTGGACATTCTTGCGTTGAACGGATGGATGACTGCGTCCATGAAGTCTTGCCGGCTGTGATACGTCTGGGACACCGGGCTGTTGCCTACGATGATCCAGGTTGCCTCGTCGGCGAGGAGATTGAAGACCCCGCCGGACCCGGCTACCCACTCGTCGAAGGCTTGCCGAATGATCTCCTTATTCTTTGCGGCCTGACTGTCATCGATCACTGAGGGCCTTCCTAGCGTTAAGACTGCAAAGTCCGAGATTCAATGCACAAACGCGCGGCATGCTATTGCGGAACGCCATTTCTGTCACCTGATTACGATCAGCTGCCTGCGATAACCGCGAGTGCCACACCGACCACGGCGACCAACCCGATCCCGACGGAAACCACGACTGGAAGAAGTGACCCAGGGAGCGGTTCCCCCCGATGCATCGCCCGTCCGTTTGCCTGCCAATGTCGATAGCTGATCGCAGCGACCACAGCACCGAGAACGATGAGCGGCAGCCCGAGCAACCTTCTTCCGCCGACGACGTGAAGGCTGGGTAGGAGTTGGGTAGCTGCCACCCCGGTGGTTATCAGGGCAAGCGCGGTGCGGTTCCACGCAAGGAATGTCCGCTCGTTGGCGAATATCAAGCGGACATCGGGTTCCTCTTCTGACGGAGAGCCCGTATCGCAACCGAGTGGGACGCCACCGACCTGGTTGACAGGATCGGCAGTAACTGAGCCACTGAGCTCATCGGCGATGATCGTCACGGTACCATCTCCTTTCCTGGGAAGGTCGACCGTCTGCGGAGGCATGCTGTCCGTAACATCACGAGGCAACAAGGACGTCGGTCAACGCGTGGATGCCAGCGAGGTTCCCGGCTAGGTCGGCGCTGACGTTGTGGCGGGCAGCCAGCACCTCGGGGTCATAATACGAGACCCGCGTCTTCTCCTCGTCCGCCCAAACCAGGACCCTGAGCGGCAGGTCGAGTGCTGCCAGAGGTGCGGCCTCCATTACCGGCGTCCCTGCAACTGGGCTGCCAAATACAACGAGCGTGGTTTCGCGCAGGTCCAGCCCTACGTCGCGCGCTTCGGCGCTCTGGTCGATCACGGAGAAGAGCTTCATCCCCTTCGCCCGAACCAGCTCCTCAAGACGTGACACCGTGTCACGCACCGACCGGGTGCTGGACTTGGTGACGACGTCCTTTTCGTCCTTCTTGGCTTCGGTAGTGGGCATGACTGCCTCCTAACGGGTGATTTCCTTCGATGTTCGACTAACAACAGCGGATTACATTTACAGGCCCTCCTCGTGCGATCCGCTGAGGGACCTCGATTGAGTCGACGACGCGATCCGCTGAGTGACCTCGATTGAGTCGACGACGTCGGTCACAAGACTCTTCAGCAAGCCGCCCGGAGAGACGGGCTGGCCGTGGCGGGGGCCGAGGACTGACTACTGGTGCCTTATATAACTTCGGTTGTCTGTATTGGTTCCGGCATCCAGCTGCCGTGGAACCCCTGGGGGACCCGCGCCGGGAGGTGGACTCGCGCCACCGGCTCGCCCTCGAAGTCCTGCGCAGCCAGGATGACCAGGTCGGTAGCCGCGCGCTCGGGGTCGTGCACGAACGCCATGACGTAGCCGTTGTCTTCTCCGGCATCGGGGGCAGCTGGTGCGAACACCGCTTCTCCCGTCGTCGCGCCGTCACCGAACTCGTGAGACTCGACGCTGGCGTTGCGCAGGTCGTGTTTGAGCAGGGCGTTGCCAAAGTGCCTCGACCTTGTGCCGTGCTCCATCGAGAGTGTCGCCTCGATGCCCTCACCGATGACAGCGCAGTAGCCGTAGCGGTGCGGGCGGCCAGTCAGCCTGTCGTCGATGCGCGGGAACTCCTGGAGCCGGTCGTCCAGGCGTTGCTGGGTCAGCTTCGCGGAGCTTGGGTCGATGATCCACCGGTCAAGGGTCACAGGCCCCGGCCCTGTCATGGTAGAGACGTCGTAGGCGGACTCGTAACGACACAGATCAACCACGACCCGACCGCCGTCCTCGTAGCCGTTGAGGCTGTGGAAGACAAAGCAGGGGTCGACCTCGATCCAGCGGATGCCATCGGCGCTCGCACCGAGCGGGAGGAGCCCGACGCGAGCCCGGTGCTCCGGGTTCCAGACATAGGGCATTTCCTTGCCGGCCGACACCGCGTCCATGCTGAAGGTCACCGGCAGGTCGAACAGGACGAGGTGGTTCTCGGTGAGGGCGAAGTCGTGCATCATTGGACCGTCAGGGACCGAGATGTTCCTCGTGCTGCTCACTTTGCCGTCGCGATCGACCACAACGTGTTGCACATAGTCCCAGCCCCAGAAGTAGGCGATGGCGTGCAAATCGCCCGTTCGATGGTCGAGCTTTGTATGGGCCGCGAAGCCGCCTGGCAACGTGCCTTCGAAGTCGCACGGGCCGAGCGTCTCGAGTTCGGGGGAGAGCTCGTAAGGCAGCGGGCCGGCTTCGACGGTTGCGAGAATCCGCCCGCCGTGTGAGATGACATGGGTGTTGGCCGCAAAGTCCATTCCGGCGTGTACTGGGCCCTCGGGCCAGGCTTCGCCGAGAGACTCGGCGACCGACTTGGATCGAACCCACCGATTGCGGTACCACTCGGCGTGACCGTCCCGAAGCCGGACGCCGTGCAGCATGCCGGCGCCTATGAACCAGTGGTAGTTGGGATCGTCGATGCCCATCGGGTTGGGTCCGTTTCGGAAGTAGCGCCCGTTCAGCTCGGCCGGTATCTGGCCGGTGACGGGGAGGTCGTATGCGGTGAGCTCCTCTGTAACCGGGGCGAAGGGGCCTTCCAAGAAGCGATTGCGCGTACTCACCTGAGGATCCTTTTCGGTTCGGGTTGAGCCCTGGGCAGATCAGAACGAGTTGGCGTGCCGGGTCGAACTCTCCCGCCTCCGGGCCAGGAACTCAGACGGAGCGGCGATCCGCCCGGCCTTGATGCCGGTCACGGCGACGCGGGCCGCAACCATGGCGATCGCCATGATCACAAAAGCGGCAGTCCAAGCAGATGACCCGGTGATGGCATGCTCTCGGGAGAAGGTGGCGATCTGGGCGGCGAACCAATGGTCAGACCCGTAGGCGAAGAGAATGCGCCCACCGATCACGGCGATCCACAGCGCGGCATAGCCGGCAGCGGCTTTCGTGACGAGTGATCCGTCGGCCCGGTCGCGGCTCACCGCCATGAGGCAGCTGGCGAGAGCTCCGAAGGCGACGCCCACCAGTCCGAGGATGACATCAAAGGCGACGTCGTTTCCGGCCGTGGGCACCGAGCGAAGGAAGATGAAGCCGACGATCACCACGAGGACGATCGGGAGCCTGAAGCGACGACGCGTCAGTGCTCGCGTGCCTAGTCCACTAGCGAGGACGAAGGCCAGTACTCCGATGTTCAGCAGCAGCTCTCCAGTTGTCATGACCTTCCCCCCAATTCGTAGACGTCCCGACTTGACTTTGACGATCGATTCCGATCGTGGACGGGTCTTCGACCTAAGTGTCGCGCTGCAGGCGTTTGCCATCTTCGCCATCAGCAGGAATTTCGAGGTCAAGCCAGCGTGACTCCAGATATTCCAGCTAGCTTCAAGGCGCTGCCGTCGTTTGGGGTTCATACTGACACGGTGGATGTGGCCCTTCGAGTGCTGATCGTTGACGACAACGCTCACTTCCTCGACGTAGCCAGGGACTTGTTAAACCGTGAGGGGCTGACCGTTGTGGGTGTCGCCTCGACGAGCGTCGACGCGTTTGGCCGCGCCGAGGAGCTGCGACCCGATGTCGTTCTCGTAGATATCGACCTCGGAGAGGAGAGCGGCTTCGATGTGGCGCGAGGACTGATGCAGACCACGGGCCGCGATTCGCGTCGCGTGATCTTGATCTCGGCCTACCCTGAAGCGGACTTCTCGGATCTCATCGATGCCAGTCCCGCAATGGGCTTCTTGCCCAAGTCGGAGTTATCGAGGAGCAACATATTGGAACTCGTAGGGCAACGCAAGGGGTGGTGGCAGCCCCCGGATACGAGCTAACGCGCCTCGAGATAGGTAAGTACGGCCAGGACGCGCCGGTGATCGTCGCCGGTGTCGGGTAGCTGGAGCTTCGGCAGAAGACTATGCACGTGCTTTTCGACGGTGCCTTCGGACACAAAAAGTCGACGACCAATCCCGGCGTTCGAGTACCCCTCGGCCATAAGGCCCAGTACTTCTCGCTCGCGCCGAGACAGACTGTCGAGCGGGTCATTCCGGCGGCGGGTCGCGAAGAGCTCTTGAACCACACCGGGGTCAACGACAGACCCACCGCGCGCGATCCGCTCGACCGTTTCTATGAAGTCAGCAACGTCGGTGACCCGACTCTTGAGCAGGTAACCCACTCGCCCCCCTCTGGCGAGCAAGTCGAGCGCTTCGTCAACCTCGACGTAGGCCGAGAGGATCAAGATCGCAGTCTGCGGGAACTCCGAGTGAATGACGCGTGCCGCCTCCAGTCCTTCCGTCGCGTGCCCTGGCGGCATTCGAACATCGACGATGGCGAGTTCAGGGGCGTATTCGCGAACAAGGCTCATCAGTCCAGCTGAGTCCGAGGCTTGGCCGACGACCTCGAACCCCGAGCGCTGAAGCAGGCTCGCGAGTCCCTCGCGAAGCAGGATGTCGTCGTCTGCTAGCACCACTCGCCTCGCGACACTCACCGCTCTTCCCCCTCCAATGACCGCGACTGCCTCCGGCCATTATGAAGCGTACGTGCGCTGTCCGCTGCTCCTCGCTCTCGGTTAGCGGACCCACAACTGGATCTCTCCGATACCCTCACCGTGTGAACAAGCTGGGCCGACGTCTAGTTGGCGCCTCCCTGCGCCAGCGCTCGCCTGCCCGCAGGGTTGCGGCGTGGGTTCTAGCGGTGATCGGCCCTCCGGTCATCGCCCTTGGCCTGGTGCCGGTCCGATCGTCTGTGGGGCTGACAAGCGCGCTTCTTGTAACGGTGCTCGTGGTCGTCGTGGTCGCGGCGATTGGGGGCGCGCGGCCGGCGGTCATCGCCGCCGGAGTCGGGATCCTGGCGGATGACTTCTTCTTCACTGTCCCGTACGACAGCTTGAGCATTCACCTTCCCGCCAACCGGGTCGCGGTGATCGTCTTCGTAGTTGTCGGAGTGGTCGTGGGAATAGTCGTCGGTACCCTCATCGACCAGCTCGCCCGACTCGCCAACGAGCAGGCCGCATTGCGCAGGGTCGCCACGCTCGTCGCCCGAGCAACGCCCCCGGAAGAGCTGTTCGCCGCGGTTACGAAGGAAGCCGGGCAGCTACTCGGTGTCGATATCAGCATCATGCACCGCTACGGGTCTGACGGCACGATCACGGTCGTCGGCAACTGGGACAAAACCGGCGCCCACATCCTCCTTGGCAACCGTTACGTTCTCGGAGGAAGAAACCTCAGCACGCTCGTTGCCCAAACGGGCGGTCCGGCACGGATGGACAGCTTCGCAGACAGCTCGGGGCCGCCCTCCACTGCCGTTCGCGACACCGGTGCCCGTTCCGGGGTCGGGACGCCGATCATGGTCGAAGGTCGCCCTTGGGGGATAATGATCGTCGCATCGACCAGGGAGCGGCCTCTGTCCCGGGACACCGAGTCGCGCCTAGCCGCCTTCACCGACCTTGTAGCGACGTCGATCGCGAATGCCGAGAGCCGAGCTGAGCTCGCCGCTTCCCGTGCCCGTGTGGTCGCCTCCGCCGACGAAGCTCGCCGTCGCATCGAGCGCGACTTGCACGACGGCGCACAGCAACGCCTCGTCTCGCTAGGACTCGAGCTTCGCACGGCCCAGACCATGGTGCCGCCTGGGCTATCGGAACTTAGTGCGCAGTTATCCCTTGCCGTGAAAGGCCTGAACGACGTCGGGGAGGACCTGCAGGAGATCTCACGGGGGGTTCACCCGGCGATTCTTTCAAGAGGCGGAATCGGCCCAGCGATCAAGATGCTCGCACGTCGCTCTGCGATACCGGTCGAGCTCGACTTACGGGCCAACGAACGGCTGCCGGGGTGGCTCGAAGTCGCTGCGTACTATGTCGTCTCAGAGGCGCTCACGAACGCAGCCAAGCACTCTCAGGCGTCGGTGGTGCATGTCGACTTCGTAGAGGAGAACGCCGTCGTCAAACTCTCAATTCGCGACGACGGCATTGGAGGAGCAGACCCTAGTCACGGATCCGGACTGATCGGTCTCAGGGACCGCGTGGAGGCGTTCGGTGGGACGATCGATATAACTAGCGCTGTTGGAGCTGGAACTTGCCTGCAGGTCACCATTCCGATCGGCGGTCGCCCAGAGTGGCATCCAAAGTGAATATCACTTCCGCTCGACGAGAGCAGCGACTCATTCCCGCCTGCGAGTCTTGGCCCTGGCAATCCCAGATCTTCATGCCCGCTCAGGGGCGCGCCATAACGATACGTGACTCTTCCGTCATGACATCGAAAGATCCCCAAACAATCGGCGATATGGGCGGTCGACGGACCATTAGTGGATCGCCTCTAGTCGTTCTTGTACAGGCTCGCGAACTCATTCAGACTCAGTGTGCAAATTGCGTGCTCGCTAGCCGGAAGCGTGCAGGTCTCGGTCCAGCTTCCATCCATGGCGGATCCGGGTCCATAGACCATCACGCCGTTAGCGGGATACGGACCACCGGAGGGGTCACCGTCTCCCGCAACGCCCGGCGGATCTTCGAACTCCACGACCGTGCTGCTCAGCTGTGTGCTTTGTTCTTCGGCAGGCTTGGTGAACGAACAGCTCAAGTGGTATTGGCTCTCAAGCGCACTCGCTGCCGAGGAAAAGAGGGGACACGCTTGCTCTAGCCGGCAACCGAGACACGCCGAGGTCTCGTAACCTTCGACAGCCTCGGCCGACTGGGTAGAGAACGCCGAGCCCGAAGGAGCTTGTTCGTTGGGGGAGTACACCCGTAGTCCGCCGCCTCCGTCAGCGCCGTACGACGCGGCGCACAACCAATCCTTCGGGGCAATGAGTTGAGTGATCTCCCGTTGGTCGCTGTAGTCCGTGACCTCTCCCGGAAGCGATGAGATCATCGAGAGGCCCATCGACCCCGACGAGCTCAGCAGACTTCTCGGCCGTCCACTTACGATTGAGCAGCTGCGTCTGCTCGGTTCGGTCTTCGCCGAGATTCGTCCGAAGGGAGAGACGCTCCCAGCAACGGTGGAGTGGCGGCTAGATCGCATCGGATCGACAATCGCCCCGTTCGACCTCTCCGGCGGCACGGCCTGTTACCACGCGGCCGATCTCCGGGCAGGCTTGCTGAATGACGATCGGGTCCCTGAGATCGTGCGCGCTTGGCGGCTCGAATTCAGGCATGGCGAGCCATGTCGGCATCGGTTGCACCTGCCGAGCGGGCGGTTGATCGACTTGGCGGAGGAGGACCTCGGGGCCTTGCTCCAGGAGGAGCGACTCCTCGCGAAAGACGCGGTCGAAATTCCGGGGTTCAACGAGTACGTGAAGCTCCTATCCGTCTCGCTCACCTTCGGTCTCTTGGCACGGACCGACCGAAAGACCTCGGATGCACCGGTCTCCCAGCAAGGCTACGGACCGGCAGGTGAGGACCTTTGCATCGAGACAAGACATCGCGAGGAGCTTGGACCTTTCAGCTTCCTTCCTGCCGCTTCTGCGGTGTGTGCAACGGCACGCCTTGCGGTGGCAAGTGCCAAGCAGGTGGTCGAGGAGGATCTAGGGGGCTCGGTCGCATACATAAGCACAGACTCGCTTGGCATACCCGCAAGCCCTACAGGGGGGCTCTTGTCGTTTGCCAGCGAGAAGGGACCACCTAGCCGCTGGTTTTGCCAGTGGCATGGGACCACCCCCGTTGCCAGTCATGGGACCACCCTGAGCATCCACCAACACCGGCCGAAGACAGATTCG
>JBEKMZ010000086.1:0-14758 GCA_049523315.1 Acidimicrobiales bacterium
CATGAGGAGAAGGTGCTGGATGACATGAGCCTGGAAGTAGGAACCAGTCAGCGTCGCGACGGGCGACTGGAGTGCGAGGTCGACGGTGACAAGACCGGCGAAGAACGACGCCGTCCGCTGCGAGCGCCACCTGCGCCCTCGAGTCGCAAGAGTCCAGTCGGCGCGGAGGTACCAGACGCCGGCGGCTACGCACGCTGCAAGGACGAGTAGGGGAAACGGGCCCACCTGCCAGTCGAACAAGGCGGTGTGCAGATTGAAATAGACCCTCTCCATGTGCGTACCGGGCACGTCGAAAGGCTACTGCCCGTGTCAACGGGCCCGGCAGGCGGGACCGGGTCAGTTCAGGGAGGGTGCGGGGTGACTTGCACCGCATCCTCGGGTACCGAAAAGGGTGCCGCTGGCGTCGCGACGGCCGAGTCGGCATCGGTGCCCGGCGCGACGCCACATGTCCTCTAGACGAGGGCGAGAAGGCGATGACGATCATGAGGTCACCAATGATCGCGTCGTGGCCAGGCAGCCAGCGGGGCGGCGCGAAAGTGTCGCCGAGGAACGCGCGCTTCGGGTGTGCGAGGACTGCCGAGTCGGCAAAGTGCCTTGGCTCCGGATGCCGCCAGCGCCTTGGCGCTCGGCGGCATACGCCGCCGTTCGCCACGATCTCGCCTCGTCCTCGATTTGCTCCCGCTCCCTCAAAACAGGATCTGGCACCATGGCGCCACGGGTCGGGTCGGCTTCCATCACCGTTCCATTCCTGACCATGCGTGCCAGGCCGCGCTGTTGGTTGTGTCGGCTTCAGGAGCGTGCAGACTTGACGAGGAGCACGGCCTCGAGAAACCACTCCGGTGGCAACGGGCCGCTCGGCCCCGCCACGAGCGGCCAGATCCGGTTCGCCAGCTCGTAGCCGATGCGCAAGCGGGCGTCTTTGGTGTAGCCGGCCCTGTTGGCGAGGAACGTTCTCGCCAGCGCGAGCTCGGCTTCGGGCACCGCGCTCACGTCCCAGTGAGCGAGCGCAGGAGGGAGGTAGAGCTGTTGCGCGCCCATCTGGGGAGTACCCGAGCCCCAAGCGGGAGCGCTGAAACCGGCCGGTGAGCTCCATGAGGCGCCCTTCCAGCTCGTGGCGGCCCCAAGCCTGTCGCGTACGACGACCGTGTTGGCCAACAGGTCGCCCAGCCGTTGATTCTGGTTCGTCGCGAGTATGAGCACGCTGCCGACGAGATAGGAGAAACCGAGCTGCATGTCGATCAGACGGAGAATGTTGCGGAGCAGGCTCGACCAGAAGCCGACAGGCTGACCACCGACCTTGACCACGCGCAGGCCCGTGGCGCGCTTGCCAGGCGTTCGGCCGTTAAAGAGCATCTCGCAGAAGATGAAGTACCCGATGAAGTCGGCAAGGACGAACAGCGTGAAGGCGCCGGCCACGAGGAGGTCGCTGGTCGCGCCCCCGGTGCCGTGGGAGGCTGACAGGACGACGAGGATAAAGGCGATGAGCGCGATCACCTGCAACGCGAAATCCAGCAAGAACGCGACGAACCGGGATCCGAGCCCGGCCAGCACGACCTCAAGGCTGATCCCCTCCGGAGTGACCGTGACTTGTCTGTCCTCGAAGTCCACATGATCAAGGTACGACCAATAGGCACCCAGGACAGTTTGGGCGGCGGGAGAGGGACGTGAACCTCGAGCGGTTCGTAGCCGACCGTTCGGCTGACTGGGCCGAGCTGGAGGGCCTCGTGAAACGCTCGCGGGGACAGGGCCGCAAGCTCGGGCCGACCGACATCTATCGTCTCGGGGCGCTCTACCGCGCCGCGGTCGCAGACCTGGCGGTGGCGCGGCGCTCGTGGCCGGATACCTCGGGGAGCTTGCGCCTGCAGGCTCTCGTCACGAGCGCGAACGCAGTCGTCTATTCCAAGCCGGTCCGCGGCGACACTGCTTGGGAGTTCTTGAGCGTGCGGATCTGGCGCAGGATAAGGGAGCTGGACCGGTGCCTCTTGATATCCGCAGGCCTGCTCTTCGGGTTCGTGGCGCTCGGCGCGCTCTGGGGCCTGGCTCAACCATCATCGGCCTCGGGGCTGCTCCCCGCTGGGTTCCACGCCTCGGCGCATGCGGGTAGAGGCGCCTTTTACGGGGTCTCGATTGTTGGGCGCACAGGGCTGGCAGTGCAGATATTCGTCAACAACATCGAGGTGGCGATCCTCGCCGTTGCAGGCGGTTTCACCTTCGGCCTGATGACAGCCTTTTCTCTCGCGTACAACGGCGCCATCTTGGGCATTCTCGGCGCACTGGAATGGCGAGCGGGCGGCCTTGACCGCTTCTTCAGCCTCATCGTGCCCCATGGGCTCCTGGAGCTTTCCTGCATCACCCTCGCCGGCGCCGGCGGCCTGGCCGTGGCCCGCGCTCTGATCGATCCCGGCAACGACACGAGAGCTGTGGCGCTCGGCCGGCTCACGCCCACGATCGGTGCCGTCGTCCTGGGCGTCATGCTCTTTCTCGTCGTAGCGGGCTTTACGGAGGGGATCGTCACCCCTTGGAACCTGCCGCCGCCTGCGGCGTTCGCGGTCGGGATCTTGCTCGCGGGGACCTTCTGGGCTCTCGTGTTTGTGCGGGGCCGACCTGCCACTGAACCTGACGCCCGGCGTCAGCTGTCGTCCTCTACAGGCGAGCGTGCCGTTTCAAGGTGAGATAGGCGTCCACACAGGTGGGCCCCAGGGACTCGGGCGGCGCCTCGACGACCACGGCGCCGAGGCGCTGGAGAAGCTTGACGGCTCGTTTTCGGCCCGCGAGCAGCTCGGCGGCCGTCGCTGAGGCCATGACGTCGTGCAGATCGCGCGGGGGCCGGGAACTGAGGGTGCTCAGATCGGTGTCCGTGCAGCTCGCCACGAGAACGACGTGGTGACGGGCCAGGACAGGAGTCGCGGCGATCAAGGTGCGGCCAGCACCTTCATCGACCAGGTCCGTGAAGACGACGACGAGAGCCCTCTTCTGGCGCCCGACGGCGTGAAAGGCGCGCTCGTAGTCGCTCTCCACCTCTGTCGGCTCGAGGTCGAACAGAGCTCGCACCACGGCCTCCGCCCCGCGCCGGTGCGGAGCGAGCTGACGGGTCACCTTCGCCTCGAAAGCCAAGGTCCCGACACGGTCGCCCGCCTCCTCGGCCGCCACCGCCAGTACGGCCACGGCATTCAGGGCGACGTCGAGACGTGACATCGGGCCGATGGGAGAGGCCATCAAACGGCCGGCGTCGACGAGGCACATAAGGTCGCGGTTCTCCTCGATCCGGTACTGGTTGGACATGGGGCGCCCGACCCTGGCTGTGGCTATCCAGTTCACTTGCCGGATGTCGTCGTCTTGTGAGTAGTCGCGGATCGCTTCGAATTCCGTGCCGAGCCCGAGTCGCGCTCTTACCCTGCCCTCGTCACTGGAGCGTCCCCGCCGGCGCGCGGCGGCGAGGCGGCGTGCCCGGGGGAGGTCGGGGAACACGGTCACTTCTTGGCGAGTTCCGACTGTGTGGTCGATGGAGGCGAGCCCGAGCGGCCCGGCTACGCGTACGGTGACCGAGGGCAGCTCATGTACACCGCGGTGGCGACCGGTCAGCTCGCCTTCGAGGTTCGCGCCCTCGGCCCACGGTGGGTCTACCTTCAGCGTCGGAGGCACAGGCTGGCGGATTCGGACCGCTCGCGCCCCGTCGAGACCGCTCACGCTCGCGCGGAACGCGACCGGAACGAGCAGCGACAGAGTCTGAGCACGTGTGCGTTCCAGGGCGAGTGTCCTGTGGCGCAGCGCGATGAGATCGACGAGGAGACACCCGGCGACGGTGCCGAGCAGCAGGAAGGGCACGACAATTGGCACGGGGAGGGCAGCAGAGGCGAGTGCGAAGAGTGCGACGACGGCCGCCGCCAGCCGTGTCGGGCGAGGTGGGCTCCGCCGGGCGCTCGTCCTGTCCAGGTCGGTCGCTAGTGCTCCCGGTGCTGACCTCAGCATCTATGGCCCGGGTCTCTCAGCGCGGGATCGCGACTGAGGCAAGGACGTTCGAAAGAGCGTCCGTGGCTGTGAAGCGGTCGAGTTCCGCCTCGGGCGTGAGCAGCAGACGGTGGGTCAGCACCGGGCCCACGAGGGCGACCACGTCGTCGGGCACGACGAAGTCTCGCCCTGCCATCGTAGCGAAGGCCCTCGCGGCGGCGAGGAGGTGGACGCCCGCGCGCGGGCTTGCGCCAAGAGCGACGCTCGGCAGCTCGCGAGTACGCCGCACCAACGAGGACACGTAGTTGACGACCTCGTCACTCACGACCACCCCGTCCACCTGCCGGCGCACGGCCAGCAGGTCCTCCTTCCCGGCTACTGCCCCGACGTCAGCGAGAGTCGCCGGCGCGACTCCGAAGCGGCGCAACCTGAGCAGTGCCTCCTCGCTCTGCGCCGAGGGATAGGTGACGACGACCTTCATCAAGAACCGGTCCAACTGCGCCTCTGGGAGTGGGTAGGTGCCCTCGTACTCGATCGGATTCTGCGTGGCGAGCACCGTGAAGGGTTGCGGCAGTGGGTGCTCGACCCCGTCCACAGTGACCTGACCCTCCTGCATAGCTTCGAGGAGCGCCGCCTGGGTCTTTGGCGGTGTCCGGTTGATCTCGTCCGCGAGCAGGATGTTGGCGAAGATAGGTCCCGGACGGAAACCGAGATCGCTGCCTCGCAGGGTCAGTGTGCCGGTCAGGTCCGATGGGAGCATGTCGGGAGTGAACTGAACCCGTCGGGTCTCCAGAGCGCAGGCTCGTCCCATCGCCGATGCGAGGAGCGTCTTGGCTACTCCAGGAGGGCCCTCCAAGAGCAGATGGCCTCCGACCGCGATCGCGATCAAGGTCGCGTCGACGACGTGCGACTGTCCGACTACCACCTTGTCGACCTCTTGGTTCAAGCGGGCCCTGACCACAGCCATTTGGCCGGGGTCGGCGTCGCGGCGTTCTTCGGTCATGACCACCTTCCTCTTTCTGAGAGCGTGGCATAGGCGCGTCCGAGCGCCAAGAGATCCTCTTCCAATCCGGATTCAACGAGGACAGCAGTCGCGAGCTCTGGCGGCATCGTCGTCGAGGCAGCCCTCAGGACAAGATCAGGGTCCGTCGCGTCGCTGCGGGCGCCAAGGGCACGACAAAGCCGCTCGCGAGCGGCGCGGCGCAGGGGTGCCGCGCCGGCCATGAGTCGTGACGGAGAGCCCGACGCCAACAACGCGGCGAGGGCATCGACGTGGGCGATGCGGGGTGGAACCAGATCGCGCTCGGCTGGCATTGGTGGCCCGAATCGTCGGGCAGCAGACAATATCCAGACCACGACGGCGAGCAGTCCGAGGAGAAGAGCGGCTTGCCAGTGACCGGGCAAGCCAGCGATTCCAGCCCCTGCGCTCGATTCGAGATGGTCGTACTCATCAAAGGTGACGGGCGACCCGGCCGGTCCGGCGAGGTCGAGGGCGAACGCGGCGTTGTCGGCAAGGGCGAGGTCGCCGTTGTCGAGCGGCGAGGCCGACGCGAGCAGTACGAGGCGTCCCCGACCGACACTGGCCAGCAGTGCCAGTCCTCCGCCGGGTCCGCCCAGCAAGACCCTTGCGCTTCCGGCTCGGGAGCTGACGGGCCCGATCGTGGCGCCGTAGCGCCAGGAGCCGATTCCGTTCGACACGACGGTGCTGACGGCATAGTTCTCGGGCGCTGGGGCAAGAGGAGTCGACTGACCGGCCTGCGCCGATTGCCAGATCGGCAGCGGTCCCGTCCCCAACAGCGCCCTCAAGGTTCTGTTCGCCGGCCTTCCTGCAAGCACAGCGCGTCCTCCAGCCATCACGTAACGGCTTATGGCCGCAAGCTCTCCGGACTGGTTCTTCTGGGGGTCGAGTACGAATAACGTGCCTCGTTCGGGCAGCGGGGCTCCGTTCAGCGGGTCCTCCAGTTGGTGGACCTGGTGGCCGCGTGCGCTCAGGAGCTGAGCTAGTGCGGCGGTCCCCCTGCTCGAAGTGTCGAGGGAGGAGGCGGAGCCCAGAATCGAACGGCTCGGCGTGCCGTAGACGGCACCGGCAAAGGAAAGCACGAACTCGACGACAACCGTTCCTGCCACGATGACCATCACCGCCCTCCACCTTCGGGGGACCTGTTGCCACCGCGCGGTCGCGGTCGGCGCCTTCGGTACGGTGTCGTTCACCGACGGCTCCCGGCGGTCTGCCGATCGTGCTCGGGTCGGTGACCCGAGGATGGGGCCGCCCTGAGGAGCCTTCCCCATCCCACGCGAGAAGAGTCCACGTCCATAGGCGTCGCCTGTTGATGGGCGTAGGTGATTGACTCGTGACGAGACGCGAGTTCGTCGAAGATCGGGGACTTGAGGATCAGGCGCAGCTGATGACTAGTCGTCGTGCGCCCCTCGGGAATCACCCCGCGCGCTTCGAGCCGCTGCAGGCCGAGCTGGAAGCGCAGACGCACCGCCAATTCGTTGTTGCCTTCGACTTCGGCTCGCCCGACCGCCCGCTCGAGTTCACTAATCCGGTCGCCAGGTGACTTCGGCTTTCCGCTTGTCGGCTGTGCCGCTATCCGAGATCGCCTACGGATGAGGACAACTCCGACGAGGACGCCAAGCCCGAGAGCGAGCACTAGCGCGACAATCCAACCGCCACTCCCGAGCCATGAGAATGTGACGTGGAAGCCGGGCCGCAGAAGGTGGCGCCACAACCACCGGGAAGGATGGCCGAACGCCCATACGAACGCGCGGCCGACGGCCCTTAGTACTCCACCTAAGGGGTCGGGGAGCCGCTCGGGTTTGTTTGCGTACGGCGGACCAGAAAGGATCCGAGCCGCTTGTCGTCGCGCCTCGGTCGCAAAGCTCGACGCTCCTGGCGCCTTAGGCACCTATTCGGGCTCCGGCCTATCCGGCGTCGATAGGCCGGGCGGCTCGTCTTCAGGAGATGGCGGCGGGGCCGGCGGGCTCGCAGGTGGTGAAACCGAAGGTCGGGGCCAGCCCGGAGGCATCACGGAAGGTGGAGGGATCACCGGTAGCGGCGGCGTCACGGACGGCGGCTGCGATGGGGGCTGGTAGTTCGGTGGCGTGGGCGGCGAGTCGGAGGGCCGTGGCCAGCCTGGCACTGGAGGCTGGTAGTTCGGTGGCGTTGGCGGCGAGTCGGAGGGGCCTGGCCAACCTGTCACTGGTGGAGCCGGGGGCGAAGAGCTCGGTGGCGTTGGCGGCGAGTCGGAGGGCGACGGTTCCTGAGGTGGGTAGCCGGCCAACGGCACAGGCGGCGAGTCGGAAGGTCGCGGCCAGTTTTGAGCCGGAGGGGGGTATCCGGTCGGTGGAGCTAGCGGCGGGTAGTTCGCCGGGTGTGGTGCCTGGCTAGCAGGTCCAGGCGGATACCAGGGCCACGGTTGTTGCGGATAGCCGGGGTTTTGGGAATAGCCAGGCGGCGGGTAACCGGTAGGGCCGTAGCCCCATCCAGGTGCTGGCTCGGTGGAAAAGAGGGCAGAGGCCGATGGCGTGACACCCATTTGTGAAGACAGAAGCTGAATATCGAAACCTTCTTTGCGGACGCGTAGGTCGATGGTCAGCACCACGAGAATGGCTGCGTAAAACGGCGCCAAGACCACATAGTCGATCGATTGCGCGAAGAACACGTCGATAAAGGCACCGACAGTGCCTGTATGGAAGAACCCGAGAATCACATCAAGGACGAGATTGATGGCGAAGCTCGCCACAACGGCTAAGAGCCCAGCGAGCAACTGTGTCCCTAAGACCGACCACCAGTACCCACGACAGAGGTTCAGCGCTCGACGTATCGCTTTGCTCCCGCGGATGTCCTCGATCATCATGATTGGCACGGCCAGGTTCACCGCGACCAGGAACCAGACCGCTGCGATGAATCCTCCGATGCCGAGTACCACTGCGAAGAGTACCGAGAGCACGGCGAGGTGAACGGCCACGGCAACGGCGATGACCAGGCCGACCGCCACGCCGCCGCCCATCAGCGCGATGGATATCAGGAAATCGATCCAGAGCACAGAGTGCACTCTTGACCAGCCGAAACGGAGCGCCTCGCGCCAGCTCGCCCGCCGGCCCAGATAAGCATTTCCGATGATGCGGAAACAGACCGCAGTGACAAAGGCACCGACTACGAAGGCGATCGCAAAGGTCAGGAGTTCGCCTCCCACGAGCGTGTTCCGGCTGCCGGTACCGATATTCGAGCTCGTCGTGCCGGCGGTCAGGAGGCCCTGCCCGGATGAGACGACCGAAACCGAGATGATGGCGACGACAATGCCGGCAGGGATCGCAACGATCGCGGCTGCCTTCACAAGCGTGAGGAAATTGGACCGAACGATCTTGATGGCAGCGTCGATGCGTTCACCAACGCCCAACGGGCGAAGGCGGACTGTCTGTGATGGCCACATATTGCCTGCTTCCTAGCAAGGACGACTCAGCCTCGCTGCGACCGTCACGACGACCGAAGCGACTCCGACCGCGCCCACGAGCTGCGATGACCATGGCCCGCTGTCGCCAGGGTAATGCCTGGCACAGGGTCGTATGTGCTGGTGCTGGAGCCATCCGCATGGGGCACTGTGCGAACATTGGCCGGGTGGCATCCGGACGCGTCGAGATAACCGATGTCGAGGCTTCGTCCCAATGGCACTACCCGTCCTCGAATTTGCGCCGTATGCGCCGGAGCGAGCTCGGTGTAGCGGCGCTCGTCGTCTTGCTGGTTTCTGCGGTCGTGTCTGACGCCCATCTGGGACTCGCTGTGGCTTTCGGAGTCATGGGTGGGGTTCTGGTTCTCACCCTTCTCGCTGTCATCTTCGTCAACCGCCGCTGCGCCTCGTGGGGGTACCTTGAGCGTGACGACGACCTGCTTATCCGGCGAGGCGTGTTGATCAAGAAGCTTTCGGTCGTGCCATACGGACGCATGCAGTTCGTCGATGTCACCGCCGGTGTGGTGGAGCGTCTGTTCGGCATCGCCACCGTGCGGCTGCACACGGCAGCCGCCGCGACAGATGCCCGACTGCCCGGGCTTGCCGTCTTGGAGGCGGCCCGGCTGCGCGAGCAACTGACCTTGCTCGGGGAGGCCCGCGCTGCTGGAATCTGACCAGGTCCCACCGCAGCACCTGCCGCGGACGTGGCAGCGTCTGCATCCGCTCTCGCCCCTCGTCCGAATCGGTCCGTCACTTTTTGGCTTGATTGTTCTCCTCGGCTCGGCCACGGCGCTTCCAGGTCGTTCAAGCTTCTCGTTGTCTGACCTCGTGCTTCTTGTCGTGGTCGCCATCGCTGGGGTGATCTCCTGGGCGGTCACACGCTGGCGGGTCGATGGGGAGACTCTTCGGGTCGAAAGCGGGCTGATACGGCGCCAGTCTTTGCAGGTTCCGCTGTCGCGGGCACAGGCGGTCGATCTCGTCGAGCCGTTTCTCGCACGCGTTCTCGGTCTTGCTGAGGTCCGTGTTCGCACCGGCGGAGCCTCGCGTGGGGATGCGCGGCTGTGTTATCTCGGATACAGCGAAGCGATCCTCGTACGAGCCGCGCTGTTGGCGGTTGCCCACGGGCTGCACGAGGCCGTGCCGGCGCCGCCGGAGGAACGTTTGGCCGTGGTACCCAATGGCAGGCTGCTCGCTGCAGGCTGCCTGACGGGCGCAATCCCTGTGAGTGTTGGCGCCGTGATCGCGTTTGCCGTGCTCAGTTCCACGGAGAGGTCGGTGCTTGTCACCGGTGGCAGCGGCTTGTTTGCTCTGTTCGTGACCATGGCGCTCACCGCTTGGCGCCGAATCTCGACGGAGTGGTCCTTTACCGTGGCCGATGCCCCAGACGGCATACGCATCAGGTCGGGTCTTCTGTCCCTGGCCTCCGAGACCGTTCCCCGGGGCAGGATCCAGGCAGTCCGCATGGTCGAGCCATTGTGGTTCCGGCCTCTTGGTTGGTGTCGGCTCGAGTTGCATCTCGCCGGCGGGGTGAAAGGCGGCGATCATCAGCAGCCGGCCAGGCTCCGCCGAGCCCTGTTCCCTGTCGGGCCGCTCGCAGACGCCTACGTTCTCTTGGATCGTGTGCTTCCAGCCCGGCAGGCGGCGCTGAGCAAGCCGCCGCGCCGAGCGATGTTACGCGCTCCGTTGAGCTACCACTTCCTTAAATCGGGCGTAGGAAGTGGTTGTGCCGTCGCGGTCTCGGGTCGCGTCCGCCGAGAAACGGTGTGGGTGCCTCTAGCCAAGGCCCAGAGCCTCCGAGCCGCGCAGGGCCCGATCCAGCGGTCATTGGGCCTTGCGTCGGTTCACCTGGATGCCGCCGGTCGCCATACTCGCGCTACTCTTCGTGACCGCGCCGCACCGGAAGCGGTCTGGTTGCTCGAACAGCTTCCCGGTTGGTGCGCGGCCGCCCGGGGCAGCCGACCGGGTCTTGGTTGACGCGTAGGCTGGATGGCGTACGGGGCTGTAGCTCAGTTGGCAGAGCACCTGGTTTGCAACCAGGGGGTCAGGGGTTCAAATCCCCTCAGCTCCACCCTGACGTCATCGAGCGGGATAAGAGAGAGGGAGGGTGGAAACCCGACCAGGAGCCGGGCCAGCCAGCCAGCATGCAGCCCGGGAGCCGGCCAGCCAGCCAGCACAACGCTGGCGGCTCAACCCTCCGGCCCAATATGCCGATAACTGTCCGGATGAGGTTCTCGTCCGTTCACCGCGCGGGTGTGGACGAGAAACACTACGGTGCTCAACTCGGAGTCGGCCTCGTGGCTTCCTGCTCGGCGCTGGTCCTCGCCACCGTCTGGTTCCTGCCGACAACGAACAACGGTCGATCGATCGCACTTGCTTTCGTGGGCGTCGGCATGGTGATCTCAGTCGCCCTGAGCAAGCTTCCCTGGGAGCGCCTGCCTGTTCAGGCGCTGCTCATCTTCCCGGCTCTTGGAATCGTCGGCATAACTACCAGTGCGCTACTGAACACGGGCATTACCCCTGCTTACACTGGCTTTTTCACCATAGCGATCTTCTTCATCGGATCGACCCAGTCAGAGAGAGTGACGCTCGCCTCGATCTCGATTGCACTTCCCTGCTGGGTCGTCTGCCAGGGTGGACTGACGGCGACCGTCGCAGTGAAGGTGCCCGTCACTGTAGGAGTCTGGGTTCTCATTGGGAGCACTCTCGCCAGGAGAGCCACGAGGAGCAATGCCCTAACCAAAGAGCTGATTCGGGCAGCCGCGACGGATCCTTTGACGGGACTTGCGAGCCGAGGGGAGCTCACCCGGTTGCTCGGCCTCATCGAGGAAGGCGACGCCGTCGTGCTGATCGACCTTGACGAGTTCAAAGCCCTCAACGACGTGCGCGGCCATCAGGCTGGTGACGCGGCACTGGCCGCCTTCGGCACGATCGTCCGTGAGGTGCTGCGCGCAGGCGACGTGGCGATCCGCTACGGAGGTGACGAAATCCTCCTCGTGCTCACTCGCGCAGGCTCAGCAGGCGCGGACGCCATGCTCGAAAGGCTATGTGCACGTTGGTCTGGTGTGGATCATCCCACGTTCTCCGCAGGTGTGGCCGTTTGCAACCACAGCACCCCTACCGAGACGCTCCGGAGAGCCGACGAGGCGCTCTATGAGGCGAAGCAGCGTGGACGGAATCGCTGGTCCCATGCCGAACAGGTGGGCCTAACGGGGCATCTCAAGGTGGTTCAGTAGGACCGACCCATTGGATCGTGCGGGGCATTGACTCGCCGCAGCCGTAGTCCTCGCCGATCGTTGTTTCCCAGAACCATGGGCTCTTGTACCGAGACCGGTTTCGGGTAGCGGCGCCAGGACGCGGTCAGGAGCCAGCCAGCCAGAGCGTCAGCATCCGAGCCCGCCAGGACGGCGGGTGGTGGGGAGGGAGCAACCGGCCAGCAGTTCTCCTACGCAGTCGGAAGGGGTGCCCGCTCGCGCCGCCCCAGCTCAACTGTTGGCGATACGCCAGGTTGCCGGCAGCCGGCGCCTCCAACGAGCACGAACGATCAACCCCACCCCTATGACAATCGCGATCAAACCGGCGGCCCCAAGGGCGATCCAGCCTGCAAAGGCACGCACCTCCTGACGGGGATTTGGATCAATCAGGAGATGCCCGGGAGCCGACGCGCGAACGACGATTCGGTAAGTGCCCCACTTTCCTATGTGGAACTCGACAATGCCGCGATAGGTCAGCCCCTTCTCGGTTAGCCGGTCGGCACTCGGATCGGCATTGATGACGGTCGGGTTCCCGAAGTACCGACGACCGCGACCTCTGAAGGTCCGAATGTTGCACATTGGCTGCTCGGGCAGTAGCTCGGGACACGAGTCGAGCTCGGGTGCTCGAAGATCACTTACGTACCGGGCGCGAGGTTCAAGACGGTTGATCCGGGAGCCAACATCCGTGGCGGATGATCGAGGTATCCATTGACTCGGTTGACGGCAAAAACAGCTGTGAAGGCGATGATTGCCAATCCGACGAGGACGACGGCCGTTGCCGCTCGCTGCCCCGGCCCTCTAATCGCATGCTCGGTTGGGACCAATCCGTTGCCGTTGGAGGGGATGAAGGAGGCAACCAGGCTGCTGACGGTTGCGCGGACGGAGTCGGAGAATATGCCCCGGCACGTATCTGATTGACGACGTCGAGCAGGCGTTCGAAATCTGTCACGTCGACGAAGGCCACGGCAGGTATGCGGCTGCTATCGCTCCCTGGCCAACCAGTGCCGATGAGCCAGGTGCTAGGCGGGCTCGTGGCCGGATTCCGCTCGCCCGAGATCCTGGGTGGGCCTGGCCGGCGGGTGGGCTGGGGTGAGTGGAGGCCGCCGTCAGCTGCGTACGGGCCGGTGGCCGTGGTTGGCACGAGAGGCGCCCACGTTCGCCCACGTGGCTGCGTCGAGGGCGTGTCGTAGATCAGGTGGCTGGGGGCCGGACGCTTGACGATAGGCACGTAAGTCGATGCAATAGTGGAGACGTGAGGACAATACGACCAGCGAGCGAGGACGAGATGGTCGCAACGTTTCTTCAAGCGGAGATCGATTCATCGGTGTGGGGCGATCGGATCCGTCAACTGCTGCCAAGCTTCCAACTCACAGAGTCGATGGTCAGGAACCCGAACCTGAGCCATCCAGATCAGAATTCCCGCCGTGCTGCCGTTCTTGGCGAGTACCGCGGCTGGCGACGAGACACCATGTTGTTCACTTTGTGGCCCGATGGCGTTGAGTGGTGGTTCGTCGAACTCGACAAAGCTGACCTCGCGAACGTCCGCTACTTGAACCACTCAGACTGGCGGACGTTCTCTGGAAATACGTTGATGCCCACTGTTGCGGCTGACCGGGTCAGGCGCGGCGACGAAACTAAGGGCGTTCCTCTTGATGCGATCAAGGCGATCGCATCGCAGATGAGTAACGGCGCCCGCTTTCTGCCGGTTGTCGCAGTAGGGACGCGGGAGTCCTCAACGATCGTCATGGTAGAGGGTCACACACTTGCTCCGCCTGGTACCGACGCCCGACGAGGAGGACGTCGAGATCGCCGGTCTCCGCCATCAACTGGCGGTGCTACGACGCCAGGTAGCACGTCGTCGGTATTCCCCGGCGCGGTAGGGTCCAAATACGGGACTCGACCAGCTCCGACGCTCTCGGGTCCACGAACGGTTTGGCGTTGCCTGCGTCGTTGTACTCGCCGAAAACGCGAACGCGCGTCCTTGCGTGACAGTAGGCTGCCATAATGCTGTTCGCGCGGGGGGTGCTGGCCGTAGTGGTTGCGGTGCTTGGTTTGGCGGTGGCGAGGACCGACTCGTCGGGCATCCCGACGATCATCGTGGGGCCTGGCGACGTGATGACCATCCAGGGCTCGAATATCGAGTGTGCCGTATCGACCACAGCACCACGCGCGATCGTGTGCGGGATCGGCAGTCAGAAGTCGCTTCTCCCGAAGAGCTACGCAATTACCGTAGCTGACAAGGGCGCGGCGATCTTCGTCGCTACAGGCGGCCAGCGAATCGTCGCACGCGGGATCAACCCCGCGATCTCCGGTGCGCCGTTCAATGGCGCCAGCCACAAGCCCACCAGCTATGTTCTCGCAAAGCACGAGCACGTGATACTTGCTGGCACGCACATCGCGTGTGCTGCATTGCGCATCAATGGTGTGCAGACGTTTGGTTGCGGCGCCCTCCACTCACTCTCGGGCTACTACATTGCCGGCACGTACGCCGCCACGATCAGTGACCAGTATGTTGGCATCCTCCGAGTGGGCAAGGACGGTGCCCAAACAGTCGTCGCGAGGGAGAAGCAGCCCTGACGCGTACTCGAGGTGGCTCGCCTACCCCATCGCGTGGATCTTTTCCGCGCTTATGGTGAGGATGACTCGAACCTGGTTGCGGCCTCCGTACCACGGGTAAGGGCCGCCTAGGTAGCGTTGGGCGAGGGCCTCGATGTGTTCCGCACCACCTTCGGTGGTGATGTTCACGACCCGCCCGCGGATCGCGTAGTAACGGGAGGGGTTGCGCGGGTCGGAGACGCTCACGGCCACGCGTGGATCGCGCTCGACGTTCTTCACCTTCTGGAAGCCTTCGACGGTGTTGATAACGATGTGCTCGCCGTCGGTGTCAACCCACGTCTGGGTCATCTGGGGTGAGCCGTCGGGCATGAGGAATAGTCAAAAGTTGTGGATCGGCCCGACCCGCTGATCACGCGGCGTCTTCCTCTTTCTTCGCAACTGTCTCGACCAACACCCCCTTTCGGAATGTCGCACCTGCACGCACGAGAGCGACGAGCGCGGCGCCGTTGATGTAACGCCAGCGGTCCTCCGCTGCCTCGATGAGCTTGAAGG
>JBEKMZ010000087.1:0-16166 GCA_049523315.1 Acidimicrobiales bacterium
GGCCTTTCTCATGCCACCGAGCATGCGGGACTGGCTACCTGAAGGGCATCTGGCGTGGTTCGTCCTCGACGTGGTCAGCGAACTCGATCTCACGGAGTTCCTCGCCGCCTACCGTGCCGATGGTCGCGGTGGAGCCGCTTATGACCCGGCGATGATCCTTGCGATCTGGCTCTACGCCTACTGCGTCGGCGAGCCGTCGAGTAGGCGCATCGAGCGGCGTTGCGTGGAAGACGTCGCCTTCCGGGTTCTTGCCGGTAATCACCTGCCGGACCATTCGACGTTGTCGCGTTTTCGCAAGCAGCACGCCGATGCGCTCGTCGGGCTGTTCGCCCAGATCCTGAGGCTGTGCCATGAGGCGGGACTCGTCGACTTGAGCTTGTTGGCGCTTGACGGGACAAAGGTCACTGCCAACGCCGCGAAGGACGCGAATCGCGAGCTTGAGGACCTGGAGGCGGATGTCGCATCGTGGCTGGAGGACGCGGACGCGCTCGACGCGCAAGAAGAGTCGGCCATCTCTGCAGCACAAGAGAGGCCAGTGCCGGTGGGTAGCGAGCGTCGAGAACGGATACGTGAAGCGCTCCGCCAGGCGCGAAGCGATACAACCACCAACGAGCGTGTGCGCCGGAACATCACCGACCCCGACTCGCGATTGATGAAGATGCCCGGAGGCTTCGGTCAGTGCTTCAACGGCCAGGCCGTGGCGACCCAAGACAAGATCGTCGTTGCTGCCGAGCTCACGAACGAACCCGTCGATCGTCACCAGCTGCTCCCGATGATCGACGCAGTCCACTCGAGCCTCGAGGCGGCCGACATCGCTGACAACGTTGGCGTTCTCCTCGCTGATGCTGGCTACTGGAGCTGGGACAACGCTGCAGCTGACGTCGACTGCGAGCTTCTAATCGCGACGACGAAGGCTCGTCAACAAGACGGCAGGCCGATTGAAGAGATCGACGAGCACATCGCGATCGAGGAGAAGGAGAACCTCGAGGACCTGGTGGAGCTCAACCGCCGCGCGGCGATTCTCGAAAGGCGGATGACGGGCGATATCTCTATGGTTGAAGTCGCTGAGGAAATGGGCGTGTCCCTGACCCGTGCCTATGTCCTCGCCCGTGCCTATGCGAAAGACGGCCGGCAAGGCATCGTCCCCGCCCATCGGCCGAGAGGGCGGCGTCGGTCAGAACGCGTTCGCGGGTATACCCGAGCGCGGCAGGCTATGGACAAGAAGCTCGCCTTGCCCGAGAACCGGGCCCTTTACGGCCGCAGGAAGGTGATGATTGAGCCAGTCTTCGCCCGCCATAAATGCGTGCGCGGCTTCTCCCGCTTTAGCTGCCGAGGGCTCGCCGCCTGCACCACGGAATGGAAGCTCATTAACGCAACTCACAACCTGCTTCGACTCTGGGCGAGCTGATCGAGACCTCTAGCAACCGAACGGACGGCCGGCCCGATTCTGACGCCCGGCCGGTCTTGCCCGATGCCACGGATTCGTGCAACAGCCTCTCTTGCCCGATGCCACGGATTCGTGCAACAGCCTCGGTGACTATCGCGACGGCGGTGGAGGCGCCTGCGATGACCAGGACGACGATTACGGCGAACACGGAGTAACGCCGACGTTGCCGTTGACGCGCCTCCCTGATTAGCGCTTCGGCATCGGGGAGGTCTGTTGTTGCCTGCCGGGGTTTCTCGATGACCTTCATGCCCGCTCCTACGGCACCTGCTGGACTATCTGTAGTAACTCGTCGCGGTCATAACCGAACCTGCGGGCCAGCCTCACCAGTTCCCGCGCTTGCTTGACAACGACGCTGCGCTGGGGGGCGGCACCGGTGATCGTCACGCCGTGCCCGCGGGAAAACTCCAACAGTCCCTCGTCGCGAAGCGTGTGCAACGATCGGAACACGGTGTTCGAGTTGACCCCGAGCACCGCCGCCAGGTCCCGCGCCGGAGGGAGCCGCTCACCGGGTTTGGCCTCCCCGTCGGCAATGGCGCGTCTGATGGCGGCGGCGACCTGTTCGTGGAGGGGGACCGGGCTATCGAAGTCGATTTCCACCTTGGGAGTGGTACTGCTCACACTGTGACTATACGCTCACCCTGCCCGGCGTCAAGTCGGGGGCCGGAATGGCGCTGCCGCGACATACCAACGCCCACATGGGGTGGTATAGCTGAGCACGATGCGCAGGTTCGCCTTACTCGCGACGGTGGTCATGACGCTGGCGGTCTCTGCCGGGACCAGCTCTGCGACCAGTCAGACGACCGCACAGTTCCAGCCCTCGCAGGTCGCGCTCGCCTCGGCGGGCGGAGAAATCTTCGTGCTCGGCTACAAGAACTGCACTGTAGGGTCCTGCTCTGGTCCTGAGCTATGGGTCGGGACCGGTAGCTCATTTGTCCAGCGCACGGTGCCGCCGGGAACGTCGCCGGATTACTTGAGCGAACTTGTATTTGCCAACGCGCTCGATGGCTATGTGCTCAACCAATCGAGCATCTACGCCACGACTAATGGCGGCGCTAGCTGGGCCCACGCCTCCTTCGCGTCGCATACGGTCGTTAGCGGCTTGGCTTCTTCTGACGGCTGGTTCTACGCCGCTACGGCTCGCTGCGTTACTAGGGGAGAAGCTGCGACCTGTGACGACTACCGCCTTGAGCGATCACTCGCTGGCTCTGCGACCTGGTCAAGCGTTCCCATTCCCTCCACAAATGAACTCTCAGGATTGGCGTACATGGGTGTCACCGCTTGGGGTCGCGTGGTTACCGTCTCGGTGCCGGGACCACGCGAGGGCGAGACGCTGCTCCGCTCTGAAGGAGGTCTGGCACCCTTGCGGGTGGCGGGACGTAGCGACTGGACCAGCACAACAGGAGCCTGCGAACTCACCGCGACCAGCTATTCGTCGATGTGGGAGCTTTGTTTCACCGGGATGCAGGAGGCATGGCTGTACAGCAACGACGAAGGAGGCCATTTCAGGCGGTTCTGGTGGCCCTTCCAAACGGCTGGGACGGACTTCGACGCGGTGAGCAACGATGTCGCATACCGTTACACGGGTCCTGTCTCGACCCCGCGACCGTCCGAGCTGGAACTCACGACCAACGGCGGCGCCAGCTTCACCCCGATCGCCCACCTGCCCTTTGCCAGTGAAATGACCTTCTTGAATATCCGGCATGGATACCTGATCGGAAGTACGACCGCAAAGGCAAGCAACGGCGGGCTTCTTCAGACGTTTGACGGCGGGCACAGCTGGACCGAGGTCGTCTTCGAGAGCGCCACGTAATGAGCTGCGCGACGCTGTCGTGATGAAGGCCGAACTTGCCCTGCCAGCCAAGGCGACACGCTCGCTGGGGGAGTAAGGAAATGTCGCCCCACGGCACCGGCCACGCTACGCGAAATCACCCCTTCCCGGCTTCATGGGAACATGAGCACGGCGAGTTTGCGCGCCGTGGTTCTGGTGGTCATGGCTCTGGACCTGGCGGCTTGCACCGGCTCGCACAGGGTGGCCACAGCGAAGGATTCTCGTCTGACCGGGAACTAAATCGAGCCCGAGAGACAATAGGTATCTGTGACACAAGGTGTCAGCTCGGACGAGGATGCCCTGGCGGCATCGCTCGCCGAACCGGCGAGGTTTGCCGTGCTGTTCGAGCGCCACGTCGATGCGATCCATCGGTACCTGTCGTTTCGGGTCGGATCAGACATTGCCGAGGACCTCACAGCCGAGACGTTCGCCCGCGCCTTTGCCGGGAGGCGTCGCTACCAGGTTGACCGTGGGTCGGTAAAGGCGTGGTTGTTCGGCATCGCCACGAACCTCGTCCGGGAGAACCACCGAGACGAGCAGAGGCGCATCAAGGCGCTTGCACTCTCGAACGAGGACCTTCGCCGCTCCACCGACGGCGCCGTGCAGGTTGACGAGCGCCTACGACTCGCCGCTGCCCTGGCGTCGCTGAAGCCGGAGTGGCGAAGTGTTGTCCTCGTCGTCGGCATCGGTGGCCTCAGCTACGAGGAAACTGCCGCTGCCCTACACATCCCCATCGGCACGGTCCGCTCGCGTTATTCGCGTGCCCGGACTCAACTCGCCGCCAGCTTGGCTGACACTGGCGAGCAGAACGTCACAGGAGACCCAGTGCCATGACCGACACCCCGCTCGACCTATCCGCGCTCGTCGACTCGACCCCTGGGCTGACCCCTGAGGCCCGCGAGCGCCTCGCGGCGAGGCTACAAACACTCATCGAGTCCGAGCAGGTAGACCCAATCGAGTCGCGTCGGACATGGCGGTTCGGCACCTGGACCCATCGCGCCGTTGTCATCGCCGTCGCCGTCGCCATCGTGGTCGTCTTCTTCGTCCCCCTGCCCCACGTCAGCCTGTTCCACAGTCTCGTCACCCCGTCAAATACGGCAACGAAGCCGCCTACCAAGCTCCCAGTTGTAGATGTCTCGGCCACACCGGCGGGATGGGTGCCGGTTGCCTTCGGCGATGCGCAGTTGTCGGTGCCGCCAGACTTCCCCGTCGTCTATCCGGGCCAGAGCTTTCCCTGTGAGGGGGCTTCGGCTTCTGGGCCTGGTGGTCTTTTGGTCGATATACCCCCAGGTGAGACGGTCCACTGTATTGTCGAGCGTCATCCCACCATGGTCTATTTCGCCTCGGTTCTTCACCCTTCGCACATCCAGATGAAGTCCATCCTGATCAACGGGGTACGGGTCCACCGCATCTTGACTGCGGTCACCTACGTCGGTTACTACGCTCCGTCGCTCGGGGTGCAAGTCATCGCGCAGGGTCCGCTGGCAAAGCGCATCCTCGCCACACTTACCCCTTCACCCCGCGCCGTGGCCCTTGCGCCCGGTTTTGCACCGGCAGTCCCGTCGTCCTGGCAGAAGCTGAGCTTCCAGGGATTGGCGTTCGCAGCGCCCGCCGAGTGGCCTGTCGAATATGCCTCAACCTATCTCTGGTTCTTCAGCCCGACGATGTGCCCCGGGATGATCTCGAAACACATCACCCCGCTGGTGATCCTGAGCACTGACAAGAGTTCCGCCTTCTGTTTCAGGACAGCATCCTCACCACCGATCCCACGAGATGGCCTGGAGATCGCTTCTGAGCCACGCAAGCCAACCGTGAAGACTCTGACCCCTGTTTTCTCGACCCGTTGCTTCTCCCTGAATGACCTCAGGGTCTGTCCGGCGACCTCGCCTGCGTACTCCATCCTCGTCCTCAAGGTCACGGTGCCGGGGCGCTCGAAGTCGGTCTACATCTCGATCGGTCTAGCGGGCAACGGCATGGTCGCCAGGACGATCCTGTACAGCCTGCGACCTGCCACGGCTCAGGGCCGCAGCTCGTCCGTGACGATGCCATTTCTGCTCAACATGACAGAACACAAGGCCCTACAGAAGCTGCACAACCTTGGCGTTTTCGCAACCGTCAGCACGGTCAGCGCCCCTACCAAGCCAGGCGTTGTCGTCGCACAGAGTCCGGCAGCGGGAGAGAAGATCGTCCGCGGTGCGACAGTGATTGTGAAGGTTTCACGGGCGAAGAGATCAGTTGCTGGCGCGACCGAGTCGCACTGGTGGGTGACGCTCGCGTTCGCCAACAGCCGTCTCGGCGTCGTGGCCGAGGGAAGCGGGGTCGAACAAGCTGCGCACTGCGATCTGTCCGTCTACGCGACGTCGGACGGTGGCGCGAGCTGGGCCACTCCCGTTTTGCTGACCAGAAGAGCGTCCTGTCAGGCAGGTGGCTCGATAGACCAGATGGCGATCACAACAGACGGGCACTGGCTCCTCGCGACGCCTCAGGGCCTCTTTACTGGACAGGTAAACCGTCCGGGCTCGGAGCTGGTCCAAGCGACACACCTCGATCGTTCGACACCGACCAAAGCGATCTGCTCGGTGGCTGCTTCGGGGAGTTCCGTGTGGCTGACGCTCGCCGAAACCTGCGGTTTGAGGTCGCCTTCCGTCTTGTTGTACTCGGGCGACGACGGTGCCACCTGGACTCACCGAACGGTGCCTCTCGCGTTCCTCGTGGACTTCGCGTCCACCTTCGCCACTCCACCCGACAGCCTGGTACCGACGGACCCAGAGAGCCTGTGGCTCCTCGGGTCTGCTACCTCCCGCGGTCCACTCGTTGTAGCCCGGACCACTGATGCGGGCCGGATTTGGGTAAAGATCACACTGCCCTGCAAAGATGATGATTTGCTTTCCGGCTTTGTGACCGTCTCCGGGAAGACAGTCACCGCCTTGTGCCTCGGCGACCCGACAGCCGGTTTCGAGCCGATGGAGGTCGTCAGCTCCGGCAACGCTGGGGTGACCTGGGCCGAGCGCTGCGCCGACGGTCCGGCTGACTTGGTTCGCATTGTCGGCTCGTGCCCGGGCGGCGGTTACCCGGGCGCGATCGCTGCAATGCCCGACGGAGTGCTCGTCATGTCTCTCGGCTATCCGGTCGGGGGTGTAGACGTGTCGGTCGACGGGGGCCGTGCTTGGAAGCTCGCTCTCAGAACGGCGGGGACATTCTTGGACAACTCTCAGGCAGGCGGCGCGGATTGGATACTTGCAGTCGGGCCAACAAGCCCGGGGGTGAGACTGGCCGAGTCCACAAACGGTCGGACTTGGCGACAGGTCGCCCTTCCGTAGCGCCGGGAACGCATCCTCGGCCCATCGGCTGCTAAACGCCCCGTCCTACCGTCCGTGCGTTCCGTGTTCGCCTCTCGCCGGGACGCCGCCCGGCCACCTCTTCCCGTCCCCGGACAACCGCCCGCTGCCGCATCGAACCGTGACGCGTTAGCGAGGGAGTGGGGTTCACATGGGAGGGCCGACGGCGCGGATCTCCGACTGGTCGTAAGCCTCAGTTAGCGAAATGTGCGGGCGGATGAGCGCGGCGGCGGTCTGTCCAGAACCAGCCCCATGCCGCGAGAATGACCGCGCCGATCAAGAAGTCCGGGACCCAGGGAGCACTTGACATCGGCAGCAAACTGTCCACCGAACGCGGTACCCGTGTCAGCAGGGGCAGGTAGATCAACACGACGGCGCTGGCTACGAGGCTGATGCGCCCGTCGACCGGAGCCAGTGCCGATGCCGCGACGACGCCCACGACCAGAGCCAGTCCCGGATTCCGCCCGAGCCAGGGTATCAAGACCGACCCGAGCACCAGTACGACCAGCGCGACGCAGGCCGTAACGAGGCCAGGTCGTCGCGATGCTGCTGCGTTCCGACTTGCGGGCAGGACCATGAGCAAGGCCGCCGGTGCCAAAAGGGTGCTCGCCAACGAAAAGTCAACTGCCTGGAAGGACAACCCCCCGCTACCGAAGGCCGCGGTGAACGGTACGCCCCCCCAAGCTTGCAGCATCGTGTAGTTGTGAACCTCCACTCCCGTCAGCCAGTCGGCGGCGCCCGCGACACACACGCCGCTTGCCAGCAGGGCGAAGCCGGACCACCGACGAAACCCTGCGCCCAGGAGGGCGACCGCAAGCACGGAGAGGATCGCTCCGGCCCACATGAGTGCGCCAATGCCCTCGCCGTTCGGGGTTCCTAGGTAGATCGCCTGCCAGAAGGTTGGAATCTCTACCATCGGAGCCGTCCAGTGGTGCACGAGCCCGGTGATCTCGACC
This sequence comes from Acidimicrobiales bacterium, assembly GCA_049523315.1. GTDB lineage: Bacteria > Actinomycetota > Acidimicrobiia > Acidimicrobiales > Bog-793 > Fen-455. The sequence goes on from JBEKMZ010000087.1 coordinate 7,570, forward strand.
GCGGCGTTGAACAACAGCAGGATCATGGCGGCGCCGCGCAATGCCGAGAACAGTGCCTTCACTGGTCCGTCCACGGCTGCGTCAGCGGCCCGACGCCGAACTCCACCCACGATGAGCGCCGCGCACTCACGCAAGGAAGCCCGGCTCTGGTCCCTATGAGCGTCCTTGATGGTCGCGAGGATGTCCTCGCCGTGCTCGGACCGGTACTTGGGCGGATAGGCAGTGAGACACCAGCGATAGACCGAGGTGTCGCCAGGGCCGTCAACGACTTCCGTCTGGTCGTTCATACGAACGCCAGCGTTTCAGGTGCCAGTCGACGAGTGGGTCTCTTTGTGGTGCCCGACCTGACAGGACGCGACAGACTTGCTCTTCGCACGACTTCAGCGCCTAAAGCCATGCGCTCCGCTTGTGCTCGCACCGCACCGGTGCCTTCCTCGGTGATCTCGAAATACTGCCGCGCCCTCCCGCGAACGATCTCAGTGGCTGTTCGCTGGATCAGCCCTTCGTCCACCAGTCGATCGAGCACCGCGTACAAGGTCCCGGTCGCCAAACTTACGTGCCCGCTGCTGAGTTGTTTGACTCGCTCCAGGATCGCATACCCGTGCGCCGGGCCTTCCAGCAGGGCGGCCAGGCTGTAGAAGGTGGCTTCCCGCATGGTCTTCATGTTCTCATGATACTCTTGTAGACAGAATACTCAAGATCACGAGCTAGACGCTGGCAGGTGCGCCTTGTCTCGGCAGCCGCAAACACACCGGGCACTCGGTTCACCGGCCTCTGCGAGCCGAGAGTGGTGCCGACCCGGCTGTACCGCCGAGGAGCGCTCACGACACCGACGCTCCCGTGGGGGTGACGTGACCGGTTCCATTGCCCTGAGCGCGTGATCATCCCGACATCCCGGCGACCTGCACTGGTGATATAGCTATGCACAATGCGCAGGGTTGTCGTAGTTGCGACAGTGGCCATGACTATGACGCTTGCTGCGTGGAGCGGTTCGAGCGCATCCGCAGTGGCTCGGCCGGGCAGCTCCCTCCCTCTTGCGACCACGAGCAGCACTGGTGAGACCGGCTGCTCGGCTGCAAAGCCAGCGTCGTTTGCACCACAGTCGGTAGCGGGTCTGTTCGAGACCGACCTCGCGACTCACCAGAGATTCAAGGCGGTCCGCGCTCTCGCGGTTGACGACCCGCACCCGGCAGTCATAGTGGGCGGCAATCTCTACCTGACATACGACCAGCCGGGCAACTACGTCTGCACTCGGATAGCGAGGATTCCACTGTCCGGTGGACCCGTCGTCCAGTCGCCATGGCGTGCTTTTTCGGGCGATCTGGTCGTCGCCTACGGGTCGGTTTGGGTGACCGTCGACACTCGACCAGACATCACCAACGCACAGGTCCTCTACGAGCTGAGCGCGGCCACCCTCTCGGTCGAGCGTGAGATCTCCCTGCCCAGCTCATACGACGATGGCGGTCTGGCCGCGAGCGATGGAGCGATCTGGATAGGCGATGACTTTGGGACCGTTCTCGGACGGGTCGACGTCCGCACGGGAGCGTTTACGAGAGTTCATCTTCTCGGATTGAAGAAGTATCGGTCGGCCCAGGGCATCGCAGTGGGGCCAGGTGGTAGCACGCTCTACATATTTGCCGTCAACCAGACGAGTTCGACCTCGTCGGACGCGATCGAACGGTTCCAACCATCGACTGGGCGATTCGAGGTCGTCCCAGGCGCCAAGGGCTTCCCGATGGAGAGTCTGGTCGGTGTCGCAGGAGATCTTCTTTGGGTTGGACTCATGGGTGGCATGTACGGGCACGTCGCTCCCGTTTCGACGGTGACTCTGGCTCCTATCCCGTGCGCCCAATCGAGAGATTGCACCTTCAACGGCTTAAATGGGACATTCAACGTGACCACGAGCGAGGACCTTGCCTGGATGAGCCATGCCGGGGGATGGCTCCAGTGCGCCGGTGGCTCCGCAGGCTCGGTCCTTGCCACAGTCCGTATCCCTGGTTATGGACCCATTACCGCTGGATACTCCGGGAACGACTCAGCCCTGAGCTTCCTCGCCACCGGTGACGGCTACCTGGCGGTCAACACACAGTTCCGGGGTCCAGGCGGGACCGACGTGTCACCGGAGGTTGCGATCTTCCCGCTCGACCCTCGATGTGCGTCATGAACGTCGCTGGCGCCAAGCTCGGTGCAGTCGTGATGATAGCCATCTCGCTCATGCTGGCCCGGTGTACGGGTTCGGTGTCATCCAGTGCCACGGGGACAAGGACCACCGCCATCCACGTCACGGCGCGGAACCCGGTGCGCGTGACCCCGACAGCCGTGACGGGAGCCGACGGTTACCTGTGGGTGCTCGGGACCTATCCTTGTGCGACCAGTACCTGTCCTGTGCTCATGCGGAGCACCGATGGTGGCAAGTCTTTTCTCCGGGTCGGCACGCCGCCTGCGGGCATGTACGGCATCGAGTTCGCAAACGGCCAGGACGGCTACACGTATAGCGCGGGAAGTCAAGACGACCTATCCCGCCTCTACTCGACCGAGGACGGGGGAAAGTCTTGGCGGCTTGCATTTGCCAGATTCCGCGCCCCGGTCGTCCTTGCAGGAAGTCGCGCCTATGTGCTCGTCCCGGATGACTGCTCAACACAAGGTCAGTGCAAGTCGCTCAAACTCTCGTCGTCCGTGGTAGGCGGCCATGCTTGGACAGAAAGTCAGTTGCCATTGACGGTGGACCAAGCCGAGAACCCATTCGGTTGGGCAGCTTTTGGCTCGAAAGTGTGGCTTATCCTGACTTCCGTCAGCAAGGCTCAAGTGCTGCTCTCTCATGATGGCGGCAGGACATTTTCCAAGCTGACGCCAGGCGGCTATGTCGGCGCTCTTGGGTGCAGTCTCAGCGCTACGTCGCTGACGACGTTGTGGGGCTTCTGCGTGACCGGTAACGGCGGCTACGGGATTCGTTCGACTGATGGGGGCAAGAACTTCGTCACCGTGCTAACTCCGGGGGGCTTGTCGAACGCCGTCGAGATATATCCCGTTTCTGGCAATGAAGCTATCTTCCTCTCTGGGGCCCTGTGGCTGACGCGCAACGGTGGCGGACACTTCAGTTCCCTGTTAAGGGTTCCGCAGAGTTACCACTGCGAAGTCGCACTCGCCAGCGCAACGACATGGTTTGTGCTCGGCTTCTCGGGTTACGGACCGCCCAACCTCATGTGGCGCACGTCCAACGCCGGTCGCACCTGGCAGCCGGTGAAGGCCCCGAGCGTGTAGACAGGAGGACGGCATCATGCGCAAGTTCATCGCCGTGGCCACGGTGGTCCTGGGTCTTGTCCTTGCCGGTTGCACGACATCAAGTTCGCCCACCGTGCCCACGACTGCAAAGACGACAACCCTCTCGGTCCCTGCAACGATTCCTCCACCAGGCGGCGATAGGACGACGACAACAACGACGTTGCCGCGGACCGCTGCAGCCTGTACGGCCTCCCAAGTCACCGTGGGCGGCTTCGGAAGCAGCGGTGCAGCCGGGACCGGTGTCTCCACCATCCGCATCGCGAACACTTCCTCGTCGCCGTGCTCACTCAGGGGCTATCCGGTCGTGACGTTCCTGGGCAATGCCAGCTCGCGCTTTGACCCCGCCGCCTATCCCGCGCACGCACTACGGGTCGCCGTGGCCCACACCAGCCTCTTCGGAGACGTTTCGAGGGTCGTGCTGCCTACTGGTCAAGCGGCCGCCGCGGGCTTCGTCATCACGAACTACGACAACGAGGGTGGCACGACTTGCCCGACGGCGACCTCTATCAGGGTCAAGCTCCCGGACATGGGAGCGTCGTTCAGGGTAGATGTCGCCGTGCAGGTCATCGGCATCCTGCTGTGCCCTCCTGCCAGCGCGGCTTACGTCTCGCCCATCGTCAAAGGTGCAGTGCTCGCGGTGTCGCCGGAGAACGCTGTGGTGACTACTGCTCAAGCGGCTGGACCTCACATCACCCCTACCGCCGTCACCGGTGCCGACGGATACCTGTGGATGCTCGGCACGTATCCATGTGCCACTGGGACCTGCCCTGTGCTCATGCGAAGCCGCGACGGCGGGAAGTCCTTCGTCAAGGTCGGCACGCCTCCCCCTTCTGCTGACACACTCGTCTTCGCAAATCGCGAGGACGGTTACGCGTACTTTCGAGGCGGCACGACCGTGAAGTCGGTGCTCTACTGGACCGGCGACGGAGGCAGGAGCTGGCGCCTTGCACCCGCCGCGTTCCAGGAATCACAGGACCTGTCCATCATCACTACCGAGGGGCGTGCCTACGTGCTCGCCTACGAGGGCTGCATTGTGAACGGTGGCTGCAAGACGCTTGACCTTGGGTCGTCAACGGTGACGAGCGATAGGTGGACCATAAGGCGTGTTTCGATAGATACCGCGGGATATAACGTTGCCTTGGCAGCCTTTGGTGCCAAGGTGTGGCTCATTGTCGTCTCTGACGGGGGCTACTACGCCAAGGTACTTGTTTCCGATGACGGCGGCGCCAGCTTCACAAACCTGCCGAGCACCGGGATGGAGGGCCTTGCCTGCCGTGCTAGGGCTACCTCAGCCACGACGCTCTGGGGCTTCTGCGCTACCGGCCTCATGGGTTACTCCGTTCGCTCAACCGATGGAGGGCGGGTTTTCTCGACCCTCTCCGGGTGGATTCGAGGGCACCGACCTGCTGCCAACGGTGGCCTGATTCTTCCCCTGTCAAACACCGAGGCTGTGTTCCAGCCGGGAGTTGCGGGCATGTGGTTGACCCGAGATGGTGGTGCGCACTTCAGTGCTGTTCGCTTCAGTTCCTTGTCGCTGTCCGACAGCTATGGCTTCTACATGACCTTTGCCAGCACGACTACGTGGCTGGTCCTGGGAGTCAACGAGGGGCCTGGCGGGAGCAACCTGCTGTGGCGCACGACCAACGGCGGTCGCACTTGGCAGCCAGTCAAAACCCCGACCGTAGGAGGATGACCATGCTGCGCAGGCTCGGCATTGTGGCGCTTTTGGCCATGACGCTGACGCTCGCCGGGCGACCCCCAACCCTATCTGCTGGGAAGAACGGCACGTACGCGAAAGTGTCCCGTCGCGGCTTCATGGGAGCGTGAGCATGGTTCGCAGGCTCGGCGCCATCGCGACAGTGGCCATAACGCTGATACCGCTTGCCGCCTGCACATCGAGCACCGCCAAACCCACAGGCGTCGTGACCGGGGTTGCCGACGCCTGCGGGGGTGTTCGGGCGCCGGGCGGCCATGTCAAGGTGAGCCTCTACTCCGGGTCCCGGGCTGTGACCTCGGAGACGGTCCGCTCAGGTGCCAGGTACCGGTTCGTGGTCAAAGCAGGCGAGTACCAGGTAATGGGTTGGTGGGGTTCCAAGGATGTAACGGTGCGAGCCGGTCACTCGGTCACCGCCAACTTCCGCTCCACCTGCGTCTAGCGGCATGGCGACAGTGAGGCTGCGCGCCTTGGCGATCGGTGTTTCAGCTCTGGTTCTGGCCGCCTGTACTAGTACGTCCGCCCCACCGGTCCGTCATTCATCGAGCACGCTTATCGCCTGGAGATCGACCCCGGCACCGCCCACAACCTCGACCACAACGACGGTGCCGCTTGCCCCGGAGCCGTTCTGTTCCCGCCAAGACCTCAGGGTGAGCTTCGACAACTCCGTTGGCGTGGAGGGCATGGAAGCTGTCCGCCTGAGAAACATCGGCAAGGTCACCTGCCGTCTCTCGGGATACGCCACCGTGGTGGTCGTCACCGAAACCGGCAGGCGGATACCAGAAGTCCCGCGCCATGGGAGCTACTTCGGCGCTGGTTCGACGTATCCAGTACCGAGCAGCGAGCCTGCCGACCTAACTCCTGGGCAGACCGGTGGTTTCCTCATCGGACAGTTGTGTCCTGCGGCGCCGCCGACCTCGACCGCGTCCACAAGTATCCGCTCGGCAACCATCTACTTGCCTCATGGAGAAGGCTCTGTGGACTTCGGTGGTGGCTGCTTTTGGAGCGGTTGGTGGGATAGCGAGCTTGGGAGGTTGATTCAGGCTCCCGTTTTGCCTCCGGCGCCTAAGTGGCCTTTGGGAAGCTCAGCCTCCATCGACGGTGCACCCGGCACAGTAAGGGGCGGCACGACGCTGCATTACGTTGTCGGCTACTCCGACCCAAGCGTGCAGCTGGGGCGCTTCACTCCCTGTCCGGGCTACACCGAGACTCTCACTTGGCCTGGAGCCTCCTACAGCTACTCGTATCTGCTCAACTGTGGCGCACTGCGGGCGCTCGGTTCGGGGAAGGCTGCGAAGTTGGCCATGGAGATACACGTCCCGGACGTACCTCACTTGGAGATCGCCGACCTGATCTGGAGACTGAACACGCCCGGCTGGGGACCGGAACAGGAGCTGTCGGTTGACATCTCACCTAGCTCGCCGTCGATCGCGGCCAGTACGACCACCACGACGACCCCGCTGAACGGCAACGTCATCAGCGGCATAAAGCCCCAGGTGGACCTGGCGGCGACGCCGAAGGGCTGGGTGCCGGTCGCCTACGGCGATGCGCAGGTGTCCGTTCCGGCCGACTGGTTGGTCCTCGTCCACGACTGCATGACCATAGGGGCTTCGGTGCCGGGCGTGATATTCATAGACCCACTTCATGAGACCCGGACCGCTTGCAGGGGAGGGCCTGGCAAGATACCTGAGACGACCGTAGTGCTGAACCCGGCAAGCCCAGGCGATATACCGAAGTCTGTACCCGCGGAGATCATCAACGGCGTTCGTGTGTACCAGAACCCCGCCGGTCCCCGCGTCAGCGACACCGTCTATCTGGTTCCGGCGCTCGGGATCGCGATCACGGTCGATGGTCTTCGTGGCCAGCAGGTGCTGCACACGCTTACTTGGTCGCCCCGCTCGGTCGTGCTCGCCAAGGAACCCGCATCGCCCGTGCCGTCGTCCTGGCAGGACGTGAGTTTCGACGGCGTCTCCTTCTCCGTCCCTGCCTCGTGGCCAGTGGCACAGACATCGGTCGCGAACGAACTGGGCTGGCCGTGTGGGACGGGGGGAACGGAACTGAGCGGTGCCGTCCCAGAGGTGTCGCTGAGCACCGACACGAGTTCCACTTGGGCAGACCAGTGTCCGGCCATTGAACCGGTTGTTCGGGCACCGGGCAACGGGGTCGATATCGACAAAGGGGCGAACTCGCTGGAGGCGTTTGCGGCGTCTTTCTCCGGGGAGTGCCGCAAGCTTCACGGCCTCACTGCCTGTCCCGCGACGGGCTGGCCTTACTCCGTCCTCGCTCTTCGGGTAAGCGTTCCACGGAACCCGCAGCCGGTGTACGTAGCCATCGGTCTTGCTGGGAACGGAGTGGTCGCCAGAACGATCCTGTACTCGTTGCGGGCGGCGTCTCCCAGCCGGACGACCCGCAAGCCCACCGGTGTCGTGACCGGGGTTGCCTACGCGTGCGTGGGTGTTCGCGTATCAGTTGGCGAGGTTTTCTACTTGAAGGTGAGCCTTTACTCCGCGTCAAGGTCCGTCGCCTCGGAGACTGTCCGCTCGGGTAACAGGTACCGGTTGACAGCCGCGCCTGGCGTATACACGCTGAAGGTGCGCCAGCGAATGGCGACTGGAACTGATCAGCCTTACCCGCCCAGGAGCGTTGTCGTGCGGGCTGGTCGAAGTACAACAGCCAACTTCCGCTCCGTCTGCCTCTAGGGGTCGGCAACGTACGCGAAGCGGACCGGTCCCGGCTTCATGGGAACATGAGCACAGTGAGGTTGCGCGCCCTGGTGCTGGTGGTCGTGGCTCTGGCCCTATCGGCGTGCACTAGCTCGCAGACGGTTGCCCCAACCACCACCGCGGGCACCGGTGTCGTAACAAGAACCGCCAACCTTTCTTCTCTCGAAAGGCAAGAGCTGGCCGCAGCTAACAAGGCGTGGGCTGGCGTTGGGGGTTCCAGCCCTCCCAGTCTGGTAGCTCCAGCAGTCCAGTTGAGCGGCGCTGGCTTCGTAAGTGGCGACGCGAAACTCGCCTTCAGCTTCGGTCACGTCACGCCGCCCACCCGGTTCCCCTCGTCTCCGGCTCGAGACGGACACTGGACCGTCATCTCAGTGCAGCAGGCGTTCCATCGCTTGGCGACACCAACGCCGCCGATGCAGGGGACGTATGCGGGACCGCCTGACAAGGTTCTCAGTGTGCACCTTGGCACGGACGTCTGGGAGACCGCTCACGGGACCATGCGCTTTCCGGCGTGGCTGTTCACCGTCTCGGGGCTGAACGGAACCGTTTCCGTGCTCGCGCTCTCGGCTTCGGGCCTGTTCCATCCGCGTCACGTCTCCGAGCCTCGACCTGGACCGAACGTGTCAGTTAGCTCGGCGGTTCTCGGGGATGGGCGCCGCACCATAACCATTGGATTCGTCGGCGGTCAGATTGGGACGAAGGGCTGTGACGATACCTACGAGGCGCGTGTCGTTCAGGAGACGGACATCGTCGTTGTGTTCGTCGCCGAGACGCGAGTCATACCCTCAGGTGTTCCTTGCCTACTGCCGGGATACCTGGACCACTTGTCGGTCAAGCTCACCGAGCCAATCGGAAGCCGGATTCTTGTCGATGGCGTG
>JBEKMZ010000088.1:0-14678 GCA_049523315.1 Acidimicrobiales bacterium
GACGTCTTCGATATCGTCCTCCTCAGCGGTCAGATCTTGGCCGAGGAGGAGTAGCCCACCTGGCTTCACCAGCGAAGTCGCTACGGCTAAACATCGAAAGGCGTCTTGCGCATGATCGAGCACGTTGATCATGATTACTAGATCGAAGTACTTTTCCTTGAAAGGGGCGTCTTCGATCGCGTGGTCGTCGAGCGACACGTGGGCCGACCTCACTGCCCGTCGAATCCAGGTTCCCGGCAGAGCGCAGTAGCGAAGGACTAGGGGATCACTGCAAACAAGATGTCGCACTGATCTACCTTGAAGGATTAGACGAACATTAGTGTAAGGTCCGCAGCCGAGTTCGATCACATTGTCAAGCTCCTGTGGTATGAAGCGATAGCAATCAAATTGCGCTGCCCACCAATGGTTCCAGTCATCACCACCTCGGCCGCGGATCCGGCGTAACCAGGCCCGTAGTCCCCGGTTTCCGCGCGTCCAAAAGGCAAGCTCCCATTGCTGCGCCTGCTCCCAGCGGCTCTGAGATATTCGGGTCGCCATATTCTCGACACTCCCATTGAGCTATGTCGGTGAAATCTATCCGTCTCCAAATGCCACTAGTCGTTCGCCTGACTAGAGCTGACATTAGTTTACTTTGACCTGAGACATCCGATTGCATCGAGCGGCGTTCCTGTTGTTTAGCGGTGTCTTTCCCGAGACTTTGATCCAAAGCGTCGATCAGCTAGTAGTGACTACCGGGCGGATAGCCAAAGACAACTATAACGAATGCGGCGAGAAGCGCGGGAACTCCGACTTCGAACTGCTCGGAGATTGCGTTCGTGGCAGCTGGGGTGTGCATCGATCAGGACCTCTGTGTTGGCATGAGGTGTTGCGGTCGATCGACCGACAGATCCCGGTCACTTCCGTGGACGAATCCGCATGCAAGGCCGAGCATGAGCCCGACCAAGCCGCCTGATGAGTAGCCGACGAAAAAGGTGAGCTGGAGCGCCAGTAACGCCGTGAACAGCAGGGCCGCCTGGCCGACGAAGGCGGAAGGTGAGCGCAATCGCCGCCGGCTCTTCCTGAGGGCTGTGACGTACACCCACACGAGCAGGGCAAGTCCGCTGATCCCGGTAATGGTGAAGGTCCACACGTACTGGCTGTGGGAAGCGGGCAGAAAGACAGCCTCGTTGATGCTCTCGTTCCCGGTTCCGCTCGGTGAACCAAGGACCAGGTCCGCGACCGGACCGGCCCTCTGACGGTTGATCATTGCGGACCACCCTTGGAGGCGCCAACTGAAGGTACTGTTGCTGCTCTGAGCAGCACTGGTCTGCTGATACCCCGCCGTGAGACTGCTCGTCACCCCGGGCGGACCGGCGGCGACGAGGAGAACGACGGCGAGCACCGCTGCCGCCACGAGGAGCCGGCGGCCGGCGACCGACGTCGATCCACGACTCTTCTGGCGAGCGACCACGAGAACAGCAGCTGCGACGAGTCCAGCTGCCCAGACCGTCCGTTGCACCGAGAGCACCACGACGACGAAGCCAACCAGCGGTACAACCCAACGGAGAACTGGGCCACGAAAGGGCGGAAACACGACAATGATGATCGTTGTCTCGAGAACGAACAGTGCTTGCAACGAATCGAGGGCTCGACCGCCTGTTACTGCATATGTGCCGAAGCCATGCTGCAACCAGAAGTTGACTGCGACGAGTATGAGCACGGCAGAGGCCAGCAGCAACCAGTTCCTCACGGCCCGGACGAGTTGCGGTGTGACGCGAACCGTGCTGAAGAAGATGGCTGCAGCGAGCATCAGCAGTATCTCGCGGGCGGCAACCACCGACGGCTGAAGGCCGAAGGCCGCTGCGCCCCGCGCCATGCTTAGCAACAGGATCACCAGAAGGACAACCAGCGGCCGGGTCGGGGGCAGGCCGTCGCCACGTTGTTGCCATCGGATCAGGGTCGCCACGGCCAGAGCCACGGTGATGATGTCTTCGGGGTACACGTGGAACTGGCCCACCATGACCCCTTGCGGGATGGAAAAGAGGCTGGCCATCTCGACCAGCAATACCAGTGGGATCGCGCTCGCTGGTCGGCTGGCGAACACCACCGAAAGCAGCGTTACGAGAGCGAGCGCGATGGCAGCAAGGAGCGCCGACTCGAGCGTCAGGCCCGCCATTCAAACGGTCCGATCGGTCTTGGCTCGGTGGTCGTGGGCCGCGGTATCGAGCAGGACCTCGATCGCGGTAATCAGACGCTCCGGATCGTGGCATTGTCGGGCGAGGTCGGGGCCGGTACGGGCCCGTCTCGACCTGGTCGCGGAGTCAAGCGCAAGCTCTCTCATTGCCCCGGCAAGGCTACTCGTGCTCCACATGTCGACGAGCTCGACCGGCCTGGTGTGAGCCGCCGACACCGCCACACCGGCCAGTTGCGCCTCGCCGATGGCCATGCAACACGACTCTTCGAGGGCAGGATGGACACGATATCGGCCGTGGCCAGGGAGTCGAGCATGGTCATGACGGAGCGGACCGACGAAGGTGATCCCATCGGCCAGGCCACGTCCGGCGGCCCAGCTCGGCCGGGGCCACCCGGCCCGAAGCCTTGCCCGACCATGTGGAGCGACGCGTCGGGCAAGCGGGCTCGAACCTGAGCGAAGGCTTCGATCACCGTGGTCCCGTTCTTGCGCGCGCCCACGAACTGAGAATCGTGAGGAAGCTGGTGCCCTCGTTCGGCGACCATCCGACGGTTAATACCGGTCGACGTGAGGGCGGTGACATCAGGCTCGGGGAGTACCGTGATCTCGCCTCGGTAACGCAGCGCGTGGCGGAAGTGGCGTTCAACGTACGGGATACCGCGATCAGGCGCGTTGCCTTATGCGCGACGAGAGCGGCCATCCCTGCGCGAACCGACCGGTGTACTGCAGCCGGCACTTGGGCGAAAAGCGGCCCCACGCGCGTGGTGGGAAGGTTGTGTAGCCGGAAAGGCCCAATGTGAACCGTCAGCCGGTCACAGCGCAACACGACCTCGCTCGTGAGATCTGTATCGAGCGTGACGAGGGAGACGTCGTGACCGCGCGCGATCAGGGCTCGAACCTCGGGAAGTGGCGGGGTGCCGCCGAGCCCTGCGGGAACTTCGGCGGGCTGGTCGAGTACGTCCGCCAGTTGTCGAAGACTTATCGGAGTGGCGATGGCAACCCTCATCGTGATCGTCGTCCTGCCAAAATCCTGACGTAGGGCGAGAGCGCCAGAGCGGGCCAGAGCGGACCGCCGTGGCGACGGCACAGCGCTGCCCATTCGGAGACCGGGAGCCCTTTCGGCGAAGCCACAAGGCGAAGGCGCTCGCGACGGCTTAGTGTCTCGTCTCGAAATGTGCCGGCGCGAGGGTTCACGCTGCAGGCACCGACGTGGCCGGGAGCGAGGTATACCTGGCACCCGGCCGAGCGAGCTCGAAGCCCGTAATCGGTGTCGCCCCCGCCGTGGGTGAACCTGTGATCCATGTTCCCCACGACCGAGTACACCGATCTGGGGATGAGGACGACGTTGCCGTTCATGGTGTCGCAGACCTGAGGTGTGTCGGTTGGTGCGACCAGTGCAAAGGTCATCCGTCGCAGTCGGCTGGCCCTTCTGGCGCCGCCGTAGGTGGTGGCCCCCGTCTGCGGGTCGCGAGTGGAGCCCACGACAACCGAGAGTGGCTGTCGCTCAGCGCACAAGGTGGCGTAGGTTGTGAGCAGTCGCTCGAGCGCGTCTGGGTCGAGCACGACATCGTCGTTGAGCCACAGCACGTGGTCTGGACGTGCCGGCGCTGCTCGGGTGAAGGCGAGACGCATTCCTCCGCCCCAAAACAAGTCACCCGAACCGCGGCTGATCTCAACCTCGGGATAGGCCGCAGCCACGGCCTCCGTGGTACCGTCGTTGCTCGCGTCGTCGACCATGTGGACGTCGACCGTGATTCCCGGTATGGCAGTGGCACGGAGACTCTCCAGGCACGCCAGCGTGCGCTCCCGGCGGTTGTGGCAGGTGAGCAGGGCACCAATCGTCGCCGGCTCGATCGACGCGAACGAGGCGGCGCTGGCGTGAGCAGATGAGCGATACAGGTCTGCGTACTGGGCCACGCCTCTCGCGGGAGAGAACCACCGCTCGGCCGTCGCACGGAGGTCTCGTGATCGCTTGTCGCGGTCTTTGCGGCCCAGGCAAAGTGCAATCGCCTCCGAGAGAGCGACCGGCTCGGCTTCGACCGTGTCTATAGCGCTGCTCAACGCCGCGATGTCGCGTAGCCCGGGAACCGGAGTCACGAGCGTGGGTGTGCCGGTTGCGACAGCCTCGACCGCCGAGATGGCCAGCCCCTCATTGTGCGACGGCATGACGAACAGGTCAGCGGCGTGAAGCACCCGCCAGACGTCTTCTATGGCCCCAAGGAATCGGGCTCGGTCGCCGAGGCCGAGGCTCGCCGCGAGCTTGCGCTCGGCGGCCCCCGCCTCACCGCTGTCGTCGCCGACGTGGAGGTAGACCACATTCGACGGTATCGATGCCGTCGCCAGAGCCCGGAGAATGGACTCGTGGTTCTTGACCGGCAAGCAATTGCCTACGCTTACCAGCACCTGGTCGTCGCCGTGCAGGCCGAGTGCGCCTCGAGCGGCATCGCGATCGGCGTCAGTGGTCTGGCTGAAGGTCTCGAGGTCACACCAGTTCCAGATAACCTCCGTCGGGTTCCGGAAGATGCGCCACTCATTGAGGCCGACACTCGGGCCGACTGCGGCGTAGTCGACAGCGAGGTTGCTCAGTACTCGGCGCTGGATCGTTCGTTCCATCCGTAGGGCCCCACTGAACGGGAAGCAGCCGTGCACCGTCTGCACCACTCGCGCCCCGGAGCCGAGCGCCTCGAGGGCAAGCCAGAAGTTGGCCCGTTCGACGTGAAGATGCACGACGTCAGGCTTGACGGCGCGGAGCAATCTGGGAAACGACGCAAGCAGTCGAGGCAGCAAGGGCGAGATCCGGTGGATGCGGTACCCGGCATCTTCGAGCGTGCGGGCGTACGGGCCGACGACATCAGCAACCGCCACGATCTCGCACTCGACACCATGCTCGGCCCACAGGTCCGATGCCACACGCAGCATGACCTCGCCCCCCGAGTGTCGGAGCGCGTTGAACACGTGTAGCACCCTCAGCGGAGCGGCGGGATCTGTCCGGTTGCCGATCCGAGATCGCCTCCGTCGACTCATCGGCGAGCCCTATCTGAGGGACTGAAGAGCGAGTAGCCCCACTTCGACAACGATGGTGACGTTGCGGTCCCGACGAGCAGCTTCGTTGAGAGGGGCATCGCGGACACCCACTCCTCGTCGCGCCTGATGGGCATTTCCCAGTGGAAACGGACGGAATTCCCACCGACCAGATGGTTCAGTGCAAACGTTACGGACTTATCGGCGATCCGGCTCATATTGACCGGGGACCCGAGCTCGGTTGAGAGGCGACCCAGTTCGACGAACCGATTGGCGGTGAGATCTTCGTAGCGGAGACGGCTGCCCCGGCCGCGGCCAACGAGCAAGATATCGACCAGTGCCGGGCCGCTTCTCGTAGTGGCCACGGTGGGCAGGTTGTGAAAAGGATTCGGGTCTGTCATGGCTTTTCGCTGATCCATGTCAAGTGAGCGCTGCCGACAGTGTCCGTTACTTTACTGATCAATCCGCTACCGCCCTCCAGAAGCCACGCAGACGCTCAGCTTCTATCACGGGGGAGAAGGCAGTCTGCGCCCGTGCCAATCCGGCCTCCGCGAGCGCGCTGTGAAACACGGGGTCCTGACTCACGCGCCGGAGTTCCGCGGCAAGCTCTGCCGTCGATCCCTCGCTTACGATGATCCCGGCGTCTCCGACGACCTCGGGAATGGCACCGCAATCGCTGGCAATCACCGGTACCCCTGAAGCCATGGCTTCGGTGATCACCCGCCCGTACTGCTCGCGGTTGTCTCTTGTGGTCAGCGAAGGCAGAACGAGCGCGTCGAGCGAGGCCATCACCGTGGGCACTTGCTCGAAGGGTACAGGGCCGATGAGCCGGATCCGTGGGTCGGAAGTCGCGGCAGCGCGGATCGCCGCTTCCATCGGACCTTGTCCGATGAATACCAGACGAGCGTGATCGGGAAGGCTGGCTGTTTTCCACGATTCCAGCAGCCAGGCGAGTCCTTTTCCGGCGACCAGTCGCCCAACAAATCCGACGATGAACTCCTGGTCGAATCCCCATCCTTCTCGACCTGCTGCTCGTCGCCGTTCAGGATAGCTAAAGCGCTCGAGACAAGGTAGTTCAGCGCTGAGGATGATCGTCGGACTGGCTGGCGGTAGCCCCCGCCGCCGGGCCCAAGCGACTCCCTCGCTGTTCCAGGAGACAAAGCCTCTCGTCCGGGAGAGGTTGTGGCAGGTGACGTGACGTCGGACCATGGCTTCCACCGGGCTACCCTGGTCCCAAAGGCTCTCGGCTCCGTGGGTTACTACATGACGAGCTCGCGCGTGGCTCGCCTGGAGGACCACCACTGACCACGGTTCGTTGAGGACATGAACGAGATCGGGTTGGAGTTTCTTGACAAGCGGGATGAGGCCCCGGTACGCCATCCAGGTGTAGCGGTCCCCGCGGACGCGGATGCCGGCGAGCTCATGCGGTGTCCCGAAGTCGGGTGCGCCGACCGCCCCGCCTCGGGGGATGTCGAGCGTGTAAGCGACGTGCAGATCGACGTCTCGCCGTGATACCTCCTCCCAGAGCGCCTGCTGGGTCGGGAAGCTGTAGCCGAGCACGAGGAGCACCCTCATGGCGCGGCGACCGACGCTGGCGAGTTTGGCTTGGTCACCACGAGCCAGTGGCTGGTTGGGCGGATCTTCTGGATTGCAGACATGGCGTTGTACAGGTAATTCCAGGCAGGTGGTCTTCGGTTACCGGGGATCGACGCGAACTCACCATACAAAGTGTCGCTCAGCAAGAGGTGGACGGTGTTGGGTTCCGTCATGGTTTGAGCCCCTCATAGACTTTGAGCATCGATCGGATCGCTATGTCCGGTCGATACGAACGCTCGTAGAGCGATCGGGCCGCTATACCTCGCACGCGTGCACCATCTTGATCCCCGAACGCTTGCCGGATCGTGTCTGCCAGACCGACGGGGCTGGGCGTGGAACAGACCCAGCCGACCTCGTCAGTCACGTTTCTGCCCATCGCGCCCATGCCCGTCGAGATGACCGGCCGGCCTCTCGCGAATGACTCGATGACGGACCTCGAGAAGGTTTCGAGAAAGAGCGAAGGGACTACGCAGACGGCGCAATCGTCGAGCAACTGACCAACTTGGTCGGCGAGCATCGATCCCAAGTAACTGATGCTTGGGTCGACGCGGGCTGCCCGCTCGACAGCACTGCGGTCCGCACCATCGCCAACAATCGTCAGCATCGTCGCTTTGCCCACGCCAGACAGGTGCCAAGCCTCGAGCAAGAGTTTGATACCCTTCTCTTCGTCGAGCCGTCCTGCGAACAGTAGCCCCTTGCCAAATGGCGCTGGCTCACCAGGGTCCAGCACTATGTTGGGCTGAACCGCGATCTTCTCGGTTGGCACCCCCGCTGCTACGAGCTGCTCCGCTACGAAGTCGCTCACCGGCAAGAATCGATCGACCATCTGCCAAGTGGAGCGATGGACGATCAGCGAGCCCGCCATGATGGCGCTCTGTGGCATTGAGCTCCTGTAGCAGCTATGCCTCACTGCCGGCCAGGGAACCCGCTTGCCCAGGCAGTCCCGGCATACGCGGCCATCGCGGAAGTACAGCCCGTTCGCACAGGCGAAGCGGTAGTTGTGCACGAACTGGACCACTGGCACACCCTCGGCCTTCGCCACTCGGATGCACGCCGGCGAGATCAACGGGTAGGGGTTGTGCAGTTGCACCACGTCGGGGCCGAACGACCAGATCCGTGCCTTGAGCGCCTTGGTGTCCTCAAAAGAGTAGATCGGCCGCACCGCCAACCCCGCCCGCTCGACGAGCCCGAAGTGCTCGATCTCGTCGCTGTCTCGGAAGTAGGACTCAACCTCCACACCGACCTTGCGAAGCATGTCGGCCAGTTGATCGACGGACCTGTTTTCGCCGGACGGAAATGCGGAGCGGTAGCGGTTGTGCACCTGTAGCACCCTCATCCGGGCACCTCGCTGACCGGCCCGTCATGGGTCTCCTCGTCCACCATTACCTCGCCATATGCATGGCTACGCCGAGCACCCCTCTGGGCGCCCAATGGTCAGCTGGAACCTCTCGAATTATCAGGAAGCGGCGACCACTGGACTTGGCAAAGTCACTTAGGGCTAGACCGCCATGGTCGGTCGTGACAAGCGCACTCTCAGTGAGAGCTCCAGCGACGGCTTTGTAATCGTCGGATTCGTAGTCGTAGCGGTGGTCGCTGTCGTGGAGGAACAAGTCGACCGGTGATGCGGACGCAGCCAGCATGGCAATCGAGTCGCCATAGCGAAGATCGATGACCGATGCGTACTCTCCGCCTATCAACGTGCCGGCATCCCGGTTGATATCGAGCGCGGTCAAGCGGCCATGATGACCCTCGTCCGCGTTTCGAAGTAGCGCGGCGGCAAACACACAGGAGCCAAGTCCCTTGTCGACCCTGGTCTCCACGACGTGCTGTGGGCGCGTGGCCCGAACGATCGCGTACCAAGCTGCTCGACGCCTGTAACGCGGCTCAAGATCCACGACGCGGCGCAGCGGGGAGTCGGCGGCATCACGACGGAGGTGATTGAACAACGCCCGGTCGTTGTGAAGCTCCTCGATGTACCCGAAGGATTCGTCGAACCCGAGCCCGGTCACTGCCGCTACGAACCAAGCCATCTCGATGACGTTCTCAGCGGTCAGCTCGTATGTGAAGTTGGTGTACTCGCGAGAACCGACGAGCCACGCCCAGGATCGTCTTGCCTGGTGCCACTCATAGCTTGTCACCGTCCGCGCCCGAGCTGGGAAGACAGCAAGAGGAGCGAGCGGGCTCCGCTTTACCAGCTGTCGTACGTTCACCGGTGATCATCCGTCGGCATTACGGCACCTCGACCTTTGGGCGGTCTAGTACCATGCCGGCCACGAAGCGCGCGTTGCCGACGAGGTAACGCCTCCCCAGTCGCCGCGGCTCGCGGGCCATGCGATACGCCCACTCGAGGCCCCGCTCCTGCATCCACACTGGCGCCTGGCGCTTCGCCCCCGAGATGAAGTCGAAAGCCGCGCCCACGGCCACGAAAGTCGACGGGGCCCGGTGGCGAAAGTGGTGGACGAACACGTCCTGCTTCGGTGTTCCTAGGCCCACCCACACGATGTCGGGTCGCAGGACAACCAGGCGCTGCTCGAGCGCGAACTCCTCCTCGGCGGTGAGCTCGCGGAAGGGCGGCGCGTCGCGCCCCACGATCTCAACCCCGGGCAAGCGTCGCCGCAGTTCGGCCTCGAGCGCCTTCAGCACCTCGTCAGTGGAGCCATGCAGGTAGTGGCGCAGACCGAGCTTGCGACCGCGGTCCATAGCGGCGAGCATCAGGTCGGGGCCGTAGACCCGTCCCTCGAGGTGGTCGAGGCCGAGCCGTCGGCCCACCCAGATCAGCGGCATGCCGTCGGGCAGGTTGAGGTTGCCCTGGTTGAGCCGATGCCGCAGCTCCGGGTCGCGCCGGGCCAATGACAAGGTGTATGCGTTGCACAGGTGCACGGACCGGCCCTCGTGCGGATCGGGCCGCGAGAGCAGTGCGTCGACGGCCGACTCGAGAGTGTGCGCGTCGATGCGCACCGAGCAGCAGGTGAACGAGGGCGTACAGCGGTTCGTGCCTGGGGAGAAGCCGGCGGTGTCGCTCACGACGAGGAATCCGTCTCGGGTCCGCAGTCTGCGGTTTGCGCGGCGACGTCGGCATCCTGCATCGGCGCACCAGCGGGGGCTGAGCCGTTGCAGATCCACCCGGGGAAGTTCTCGAGCGGTAATGGCCGCAGGCCGACCAACACGCCGATGGTACGAAGCGAGACCCAGGCGTCGAGTCTCGGCCCGGCGTGGGCGAGGTAGAGGCGGTCGAACTCGGGCGCTTCGCCGATCAGCCTCGCCGACGCCGTGCTCACTTGCCACGGGCCAGTGATACCGGGACGTACCGCCAGGCGTTCCCCCATGAAGGCGGCTTCGAACCTGGCCGCCAAGGCGGGCATCTCGGGTCGGGGACCGACCAGACTCATGCGACCCGTGACCAACAGCCAGCACTGGGGCAACTCGTCGAGATGCGAGGCACGCAAGGACCCGCCCCACCGGGTTGTGGTGGTGGCGGCGATCGCGTACTTGTCAGCGTCGACCGGGGTGTCGGTTGGCAGAGTGCGCAGCTTTACGAAGCAGAATGGACGGCCGTCCCGACCGAGGCGCTTCTGCACAAACAGGGGCCAGGCCCGGAAGCTCACGGCAGAACCGGCGGCAAGCAACGCGATTATCGGCGCGGTGACGATGCTCAATGCCACGCCGGCCGTCAAGTCGAAGGCCCGCTTGACCCGGCCATTCGCATAGCGAATAGAGGCGCCGCTTGGTGTAGGTTGGCTGTGGGCCACCGGCCGCCGTCGGGGCATGTCCTCACTCATGTTGCCCGCCTTGCGCGAGCGCTCCACTGGTAGCAGCGAACCCCACCATGCGTACCCAACTCATCCTCTTTGTGAACCAGCGAGACGGAATTCAGCACGCCCTGGTGAAGTCCGATCCGGTGATATAGACCGACGAGTTCGGCGTGGCCGATCGCTCTTCGGGTCGACGGCGACAGACGGCACGGCTGATCTTGCGGGTCACAAACGTCTCGCCGCGGCGTTCGTTCTCCTGGTTGAAGAGGATGCCGCTGGCGGCGAAAATCCCGTAGGCCTCCCGGTAGTTCACGGTGGTCCAGTAGGCGAAGACCTTGGATATGCCGTACGGACTGCGGGAGTGGAGCGGCATCTGATCGTTCTGCGGCGGGAGGGGCCGAGCCGGACATCTCCGGCGACGACGCTTGGTAAGAGCGGGCGTTCAGGCCGGTCATGGGCAACGCCTCGAGGATGCGCAGGGCGTCGACCGCGATGACGTCGGCCGTGAACTCGGGCAACTCGAACGACGCGGCGAGGTGGCTCTGCGCGGCCAGATTGTAGATCTCGTCGAGTTGGGTTCGCTCGAGTAACCTAAATTCGTCGCCAGCAGCAGCTCTGCGAGGAACGAAGCGTTTCGGCCGGCGACGCAGGCGATCACGTCGCGGCGAGGATCGCTTCTCGTCCGCGCACCTCGGCGGTTCGCAATGTATCGAGGAACCACTGGTACGTGGAGCGGATGCCGTCCTCCAGGCCGATCGTAGGCGACCAGCCGAGCGAGCGGAGCTTGGAGACGTCGAGCAGCTTGCGAGGCATGCCGTCGGGCTTGCTCGTGTCAAACGCCAGCTCGGCCGCGGGGTACACGATGTCGCGGACGAGCTCTGCCAGCGCCCGGATGCTGCAGTCCTCGCCGGTGCCGACGTTGATGTGGCCCTCCTCTTCGTAGTGCTCCATGAGGAACAGGCACGCATCGGCGAGGTCGTCGACATGCAGGAACTCGCGCATGGCGCTGCCCGTTCCCCAGATCTCGACCTGGGTCGCCGCACTGGCCCTCGCGTCGTGGAACTTGCCGATCAGCGCGGGCAGGACGTGGCTGCTAGTGAGGTCGAAGTTGTCATTCGGCCCGTACAGGTTGGTCGGCATAGCCGAGATGAAGTTGCTGCCGTACTGCGCGCGGTAGGACGAGCACAGCTTGATGCCAGCGATCTTCGCCAGGGCGTAGGCCTCGTTGGTCGGCTCCAGCGGGCCCATGAGCAGCTGGTCCTCGGTGATTGGCTGGGTGGCTTGGCGCGGGTAGATGCACGAGCTGCCGAGGTACAAGAGTTTCGTCACGCCGTAGAGATACGACGCGTGGACCACGGTGGCGTGGATCATCATGTTGTCGTAGAGAAACTCCGCAGGCCGGGTGGAGTTGGCCATGATGCCACCGACCGTGCCTGCCACCAGGTACACGTACTCGGGCCGGTTGGCCCGGAACCAGTAGTTGACCGCCGCCTGGTCACGCAGGTCGAGCTGGTCGCGCCGAGCGACGAGGAGAGTTGTGTAGCCCTCAGCCTCGAGCTTCCGGAGCACCGCAGATCCGACCAGACCAGCATGGCCTGCGACAAAGACACGCGCGTCCTTCGATAATGACGTCATTGCTCACCCCTACACGTCGGTACACGCCAGGCTGCGCTAACGGAGAAGGCTACGCGTGATTGACCCTTTGCGCCACTGGTTTGGAAGCGCGTCCATTCCGGCCAAGCTCGGTGCAGCAACGTACCCGTCGACCACCTCGTCCTTCCGGCCGGCGTGTCGGCGCCTGACCACGACGTGATGGTTGGCCACCACCGCCGCATCAATTCCGATGGCGATAGAACGACCCTCGAGCGCGCTCACACTCGAGGTTGTTGCGACCCTTGTGGAAGTTGAGGTGGTGGTTCCTCGCCTGATGCTCTCCAGCGGTGTCGTTGGTTCCGAGTGCGTTCCCAGTTTGCATCCTTGCGTCGCCACCCACGAGTCGGGCCTGCTAGTGCCATCTTCGCTATGGCAATATGACGTTTGTGCTGGATCCACAATGCTCCTCTCACGGGAGGTCGTCGAGCAGCCGGTTACCGTTCTTGAGGCTGGCGAGGTCCGTCTTGGCCACCGTCATGATCATCCGCAATCAAGTCTCCGCCCGGCCGCGTGGCCCCGTGGCCTCCGGGAGCCGCGCGTGACAGCGCCCGCGTCCAGCCGTGTCGCCGTCATCGGAGCCGGGTACGTCGGCCTGACGACGGCGGCTTGCCTGGCGCACCTCGGTCATGACGTGCGCTGCAGTGATCGCGACACGGCGCGCGTAAAACTGCTGAGCTCGGGCAGGATCCCGATCTTCGAGGAGGGTCTCGAGGACCTCGTCCGAACGGGTCTCGCCTCCGGCCACCTCGCATTCGGTGCCGACAACACTTGGGCGGTCGAGGACGCCCAGTTCACCATTCTCTGCCTGCCGACACCTGAAGGCCCCGACGGCAGGCCCGACACGAGCTTCGTCGAGGCGGTGGCGACCGAGATCGGGCCGCATCTCAGAGACGAATCGATCGTGGTCAACAAGTCGACGGTTCCGGTCGGCTCGGCCGACGCCGTTGGGAGAGTGCTCGGACGAAGCGACGTGCGCATAGTCTCCAATCCGGAGTTCCTCCGGGAAGGCTCCGCGGTGCACGACTTCCTCTATCCCGACCGGATCGTCATCGGGGCACTCGACGAGGAGACTGCCGTACGCGTCTCAGGGTTGTTCGCCGGGATGGACGCACCGGTGATCTTCACCAACCCGCCCACAGCCGAGACCATCAAGTACGCCTCCAACGCCTTCCTGGCGGCGAAGGTGAGCTTTGTGAACGCGGTGGCGGCGTTGTGCGAAGCCGTCGGTGCGGACATTCGCCAGGTCTGCGTCGGGATGGGGCTCGATCCGCGCATCGGCTCGAGCTACCTCCACCCCGGCCCGGGGTGGGGCGGGTCCTGTCTTCCGAAGGACTCGGCCGCCCTCGTCCGCATCGCCGAGGAGGCTGGCTATGACTTCAGCCTCCTCAAAGGTGTCATAGCCGTCAACCAGGAGCAGTACGACCGCGTCGTCCGCAAGGCCGCCCGGCTCGCCGGTGGAAGCCTCTCGGACGTGCGCGTTGGCCTGTGGGGCGTGACGTTTAAGGCGCGCACGGACGATCTGCGTTCCTCGCCCGCGCTCGAGGTCGCTTGGCGACTCCGCCAGGCCGGCGCCACGGTGAGCGCGTACGATCCGACGCTTCGCGGTCCCCTCGAGGGCATCGAGGTTGTCGGCGACGCCTATGCCGCCTGCCAGGGCGCCTCGGTGGTCGTGCTCGCCACCGAGTGGGAGGAGTTCCGCTGGTTGGACTTCGACAAGGTCGGCAGTGCCATGGCGCGCCGCGCCATCGTCGACGCCCGTAACCTCCTCGACCCAGCGGCGATTCGCCGAGCCGGCTTCGAATACGAAGGCATCGGCATCCTGTGACCGGCGCTTCGGCGAGCCGTGCCGTTGTCACAGGCGGGGCGGGCTTTCTCGGCTCACATCTTTGCGAGGCCCTCCTCGCTCGCGGGTACGAGGTCGTGTGCGTAGACAACCTATCGACAAGTGACGGCACCAACGTGTCGCACCTCTTGGGGGACGCGGGTTTCTCGTTCGTCTGTGCCGACATCACCGAGGGACTCACGATCGACGGGCCGGTCGACGCCGTCGCGCACCTCGCCAGCCCGGCGTCGCCAGCCGACTACTTCCGGCTCCCGCTTCAGACCCTCGACGTCGCCAGCCGGGGAAGCGCGGCCTGTCTCCAGCTGGCCGCCGAGCACGGGGCCCGTTACCTGCTCGCCTCGACGAGCGAGGTGTACGGTGACCCGCTCGTCCACCCGCAGCCCGAGACCTACTGGGGCAACGTCAACTCGATCGGGCCGCGGAGCGTCTATGACGAGTCCAAGCGGTTCGCCGAGGCCCTTTCGATGGCCTGGGCGCGCGAGCGCGGTGTCGACGTCGGGATTGTGCGGATCTTCAACACCTATGGTCCGCGCTTTCGGGAGGGTGACGGCCGGGTTGTCTCGAACTTCATCGTGCAGGCCCTCACGGGCCGCCCGCTCACCGTCTACGGCGACGGTCGGCAGACGCGCAGCCTGTGCTACCA
>JBEKMZ010000089.1:0-14561 GCA_049523315.1 Acidimicrobiales bacterium
ACAGGGGTCGTTCGCTGTTGACCGCGGCCGCATTGGCGATGCTCGAGACCGCTAGGGCGCTGGGAGTCGGGCCGCTCGGCGCGTACCCGCCCGTTGGAAACACGGGGCGCCCATCTATCCAGAGCGCTTCGCCGATTGGGTACAGGCCGGGCGGCCCCTGATACCCGATGAAGTGGCCCTGGGGCGCTCTTTCACCATGGAGGAGTTGCCACAGCCCCGATCCCTGTTCAGAGGGGATCGCGTTCCTATGGGGGAGGTCCTGGCTCACAGCCAGTCCGGCGCTCGTCAGGGCCGCTTGGGCTGCGGCTACATAGTCCTCCCAGAGGGGGTTGTCGACGAACGACTGCAGGTCCGGATACCCGAAGGGAAGCCACGCGACCATCTCGTCGTTGAACGTCGAGGTCTCGAAGTAATGCCGGGCGATTCCGGGAGTCCAGGAGGAAGCCATTCCCTGCATCGACCAGCCCACCGGTACCTGGCCGCGTTCCGGAGCCACCCACCGTGCCTCGTGGTGGCCGATGAGCACCCCGATGTTGTCGCCGTCGGTGAAGACCACCGTCGCATACACCACGTCCTTCCTTAGCCGGGGAGGTCGAGGCAATGGGCGTTGCACGGCCTTGGTGCGGATGGCGTTGTGAACTGTCAGGTTCGCGGCAGGAAGGCCCGGAGTGTCCGCCCCGACGAAGTTGATCCCGTGCCTGGAGGACAAGACCGTCTGGGCGCTCTCGTCGTTGCTCCAGCCGAACATCGTGGCCCGGCGCCGGCCGACCGTGCTGAGGATGGCTCCTTCGAGCTGGTCGCCGCGCTCGCCAGCAAAGGTCATGTGACGGAGGTCAGCAGTCCAGGTGAACGCTCGAGCGCCAACCGCGTAGTCCCGGACCGTCCAGTTCACAACGCCCTCTGAAGGATCGCCAGCAAGGTCGCCCACAGACACCAGAGCCAGCGTCGACGGAGTCGAGCTGGTGATCTGACCGAGAGCCCATCGGTATGCGTTGGCCGGGCTCTTGAAATCGAGAGAGCGAAGGTCCAAGAAAAGGCCTAAACCATGGGCCAGCGGCCCGACGGCGTCGTCAGGGCCGAAGGCTGCGGTTCCACGAAGCCAGGCAAGTGTCGTGGCCACATTGATCGTGGCGGGTACTGTCGGGTCCCATATCACGTACTGGTCGACGCCTCGCTGGAGTGCCAGGTTGACCAGATCCTCTGCGGTTCCGCTCTCAGAGCCGATCGCCAGCTGTCTCGAGTAGACGTCGGGCCACAGGTTGAAGACTTCTTCGGGAAAGCAATTGGGCATGAGAGGTACCTGCAGGTAAGCCGCCTGACCTCCGCTGGGCAACCGGTGGTTGACCAGACCCTGCAGGATGGCTAGCGCAACACGCGTCTCGCTGCCGACCCCGGTCGTGTCGACGACCAGCAGTGAGCCAGGAGATTGGGCGGGAGGTGGCAACCATCCCCAGGCGGTGTCGGCTGGTGATCGCCCAGCTCTCTGGGCAGCGGCTACCGACCAGTTGACGCCTGTCCCGTCGCGGCCGGCCAACAGTGGTTCCCCCGCCGAACGGGTCGGCTCCGGAGCGGACTTCGCGACCTTGCCGCCCATAACCATGCCGGCGCCGGCCATGCCCAGTCTGCCGGCGTCGGAAAGAAAGCGACGCCGACCGACGCGCCCGTCTCCCGGCTGGCGTGAGTCGATTTCGGGGGGTTCTGATAGGGAGATGTCCGTGCCTTATCGTCGTGTTCCGATGGTTCCCGGCACACGTCTTACATGCCAAGGTCCCTCGGCGCGTTCACGTGGAGTCATCCCACAATCTCACGTCGGGCTTTGAGGATGACGGAACCTGCCCCCAGTCCTCCCTTACACGTCGCGGACGGAGCTGGGCGTGCGGCGGGCGGGTCGACCGCGCCCAATTCGGCGCCATGAGCGGCCGGCGGCTCCGTGGTCGCTACGGCCCAAGGGCGCTTTACGACCTGGTGTTGGAGGCCGGTACTTCGGCGGGCGTGGCCGGTCGGCACTTCCCTCACAGATGGCGCCACAGCTATGCCACCGACCTCCGCCGGGGCGAGGACATCCACGTCGTCCAACGCCTGAGTTGCGATGCCGTACACGGTTGGGCGGACGACATCTCTGCCGCCTCTGGTGCGGCTGCCGCCTTTGCCGCCGTTTCAGCCTTCAGAGCCGAGCGTGCTGCTGCCAGGGCGGCGTTGGCTGCTTTGGTCACCGCTGACGAAGTCGAGCTTGTGCACCCGGCGAGCGTCAGCGTCATGGCCACCATCACGACTACGCCGAACTCGCGCGTCAAGGTCTCAAAGCGAACGTGGCGACACATGTCCGCGTGCCGACAAGTGCCTAGCGTGGCTCGGACCGAGACCGCACTCATGGCTCAATCCTGACGACGGTCCCAATGAATGGACCGTTGCCGGTGTCGAGTTCCCAGGAGAACTTTGCAACCCACGCCTGCGACACCTTCGGCACAGTCATGTCCATCTCGAATCTCGCCGATTTGCCAGCTTGGAGGCGAGCGATGGCCCGACAGTTGAGTTCGTAGGACCAGGTGTGGAGCCGGACGCTTAAGCCCTTGGTCAAGGTGAGGAACTCGGTATAGCCGGGACACCGTGAAAACGAGACTGCTCGGGGACCAGAGTTCGAGAGGACGACGGTGTAGTGGAGGACGTGACCGCCCGTGATGCGGACGGGAAGTTCGAGTTTGGCTTGCAGGGAGGCGATGGTCCCGGATGCCGGGACGAAGACGCCAGGGACCGGAGGGCTGACCCCCACCTGGCTCTCCCAGAATCCGTCCGTGTAGCCGCACGGTGGGAAGCGCGTGGTCGTGAACGAACCGGCGTTGTTCGGCAAGCTGATGACCACGGCGCGATAGACGACCAGCGGCACCGTCGTAGGCGAGCACTGGTCCACGCCAGCGAGGAGGAACTCCCCTCTGGCGCCCGGTCGCAGGTTGGCGGCTGTCGTGTTGCCGAAGTAGGTGCCGTGCTCTGGTCTCAGCGAGATGCGCGCACCAGAGGTCGTGATGGCGGTCAAGGTCGGGTAGCCAGATAGGCGGCAGGTCACCTTTCCCACGTTGGTGAAGTAGAAGTTGTCGACGACGTTGCCCATGCCCGCGCCGACGGTACCTGCCCGTGTGCGCAGGGCTGAGGCCAAGCAGTAGGGCGCTGGGGCGAGTGTCGTCGTGGTCGTGGTGGTCGAAGTCGTCGGCGGTGCCGGGGTTGATATCCAGGCGACAACTCCTGCCACGCTGCTGCGAGGCGACGGAGTCGAGGAACTAGTGCAGGCGGCGACCACCCCGGTCATGACCAGGACGGCAAGAACGCGCCAGGCGGACCTCATCATCTCAGGAAGCAGGTCGGGCGGCGTTTCGCGTACTCGGTCACGGGTACAACGTGACCAGCGTGTCGGTCCAGGGACCGTTGCCCGTAATGAGGTCCCAGCCGAACCTGACCGGTAGTGGCTGGGTGTATTTCGGTATCGGTAGTTCCATCGCGAATCTCAGGCGGTGATCTGGGGCGAGTACGCGAAGCTGTCCGCAATTGAGTTGATAGGTCCGTACCAGCGGTGGAGGGCTTTCACCCCAAGGGTAGGTCCCTTCCTCATAGCCTGGACAGGGCTTCAGTGGCACCACCACAGCGCCGGGGTTCGCGAGCACGACGACAAAGTGCAGAACACGGCCACCGACAATACGCTTTGGTAGCTCGACAATCACCTGTAGGGACGGGAGCGTGCCGGGAACCGGTGGGAGGATGTAGGGATTGAACGGCGGGACCCCGAGGCTCACGCTCATCGGCACGCACGGTGGCATCTCGCTTGTGGTGAACGAACCTTCGCCGTTGGGCAGCAGGACCGTGACGTATTTGTAGGGCACTGGTTTAACGCGTGTGTTCTGCATGACCGGTGACGATGGGCAGTTGTCAGTGCCCCCGATGATGACGTAGCCAGACGCTTTCGGGGCGAGGTTGCCAGGGACGATATCTGAGGGTAAGTAGCCGTGGCGGACGACGCTCGGTATGTGTCCACCGGCGAAGGTGCTGGGAGACAACTTTGGTTGGCCCTGCAAGCGACAGGTCGTCTTGGAGATGTTCGCAAGTTGAAAATCGTCTGAAGCACTGCCCATCGCGAAACCAGCACCTAGGAACTGGACCCGCAGGTCCGCTTTGGTGCACAGCGGTGCCGGGGCCAGCGTCGTCGTGATGGTGGTGGTCGAAGTCGTCGGCGGTGCCGGGGTTGATACCCAGGCGATGATTCCGGTCGTGCGGTGAGGTGGGGTCGAGGAACTGGTGCAAGCGGCGAGCATCAGCGTCATGACCACTGTCGCGATGGCGCCGAGCTTGCGCACTGTGGTCATTTCCGAGCGGGTCCGGCGGTGCTTCGAGTACCGGTCACATGTGCTCCCTACACTCCGGAGGCGCCGAGATGGCGAACAGACCCCGTCGAGGCGGACGTGAGAAGCGCTGTCGGCGCGATGGCCGTCGGGTTCAAGATTTCCACAGCGGCAACACGTTCCCATTCGGGCGCAGTTCGACAATCGCGCTCACTGAGGAAAACCAGCCAGCATCAACGTCGAGGTAGATGTCACCGTTCGCTGCCACGGCAACGCTGTCGTCGAGTAGGAACTCGTTCTGGGGGCCGAGCACTGTTGCGAGGCCATGCGCGGCGATCGGTGTGGCCGACCCCGAGGGTTGGAAGCGTGCCAGCCCAACGTTTCCGCCAGCAAGCACCACGGTTCCATCCGGCGCCGTCGCGAGCGAACCCGTGCTTGCCCCATCGCGGAAGTGCGCGAGGAACCGCAAGCTTCCGGACGCGGTTCGTTCGTAGAGACCGAAGCCGTACCCGCCCGCGACGACTAGGTCACCCTTGGTATCTAGTGCGAGCTGTTTCGCCTGGTTGAAGTCAATCTGGAAGGCGGGATTGCTGTAGATACCGTTGAAACCCTTGTTGAGAACGCGGGCACTCGAACCAACGACCCAATCGAGGATTCCATTCGGGCTGAGGCGGTAGACCGCGCTGGTGCCGATGTACAACTCCCCGTTCGGACCTATGGCAAGACCGAACAGCTCGGAGGGTGCAGGGAACTTGGCACTAAGCGCCGCCACCGGCTTGGTCCCAAGAGGTATGGTGCCACCCCCTGCGACCGTCTCGATTATCCCGTCGGGCATGATTTCGCGCACACGCCCGTTGCCTTCGTCGGAGAAATAGATTGTGCTGTTTTTCGCGGCCGCAATCCCCGAGGGGTCGTCAATCTCGGCAAGGATCGCCTGGCCACCATCTCCCGAGAACCCGCGCTTGCCGGTACCGGCGACCACTTGGAACCTGCCGGAGGGCAAGCGCCGGAGTATCTGGTCCCTGCCGCTGTCCACGACGAGCAAATCACCGTTTGGAGCGACGGCCAACGCGTACGGAGCTTTCGGTGATACGAAGGCGCCAGATTGAGTCGGCGAGATTGTCGTGGTCGAGGACGACGCCCCCGTTTGGCGGGCACGGCCACTCGGTCGGCTGACGATGAGGTACGAAACGCTGCCCACGACTATGACCAAGAGGACGATGCCGCCGCCTATCCACCTGCGCCGTTGCCGCTGGCGTGCCCCCCTGATTAGCGCCTCGGCGCTGAGCGGCTCAGTATGTGGATGGTCCCATGTCGCGTGCCGGGGTTCCTCGATGACCTTCACGGCACCTGCTCGATGATCTGTAACAGTTCGTCGCGGTCGTAGCCGAACCGGCGCGCCAGCTTGACCAGTTCCCGCGCTTGCTTGACGAGAAGACTGCGCTGGGGTGCCACGCCGGTGACTGTCACTCCGCGACCCCGCGAAAATTGCAATAGGCCCTCATCTCGAAGCGTGTGCAACGAGCGGAACACCGTATTCGAGTTGACCCCAAGCACCGCCGCCAGGTCCCGAGCCGGAGGAAGACGCTCACCGGGCTTGGCCTCACCGTCGGCGATGGCGCGTCTGATGGCGGCAGCGACTTGTTCGTGGAGAGGGACCGGGCTGTTGAAGTCGATCTCCACCTTTGGAGTGGTACTGCTCACAATGTGACTATACGCTTCGCCGTTCGGCAGTCAAGTCGCTCTTCGACCTGCGGAGACGCGACGTACGGGGGACCGGGCACCGGTGGTATAGATACCGACAGTGCGCAGACTTGGCGCCATCGCGATAGTGGTCATGGCCCTGGCACTCGCCGGGTGTACCAGTTCGACCGCGCCGTCGCTCAAGACGACTATCTCAACCACGACGGCCACGACCCTATCGAACTCCAAGAGCGAGATGAAGGTGGTCTCCCGGCTGCCCAATGGACTCTCTTTCGCCAGTGCCCCGGTGCTTACGAGCGGGGGCTCCGAGGTTGTCGCTTTGCTGGTACCAAACCACGCCCCTTTTTTTCTTCGTATTGCGAGGATTGACCTTTCGAGCGGTCACGTTGTCGTAGGAAGAGTCGTAGCCAAGAACACGGCTGGACTGTTCAAAGGCGCGTCCGGACAGGTTTTCTTGCTCACTTTGTCCGGCGGTGCCCTGGGTCACTTCGTGCTCTGGCGCGTACCTGATGATCTTGCGCTGGCGCCCCTTGCGCGACTGCCCTATCCGGAGAAGACGACGATCATCAGCTCGTGGACTGACCCGACTGTCGCCGTCGCCCCGGTTCCCTCCGAGGACGAAGCCTGGATCGCCGATGCCAACCATCTCTTGCTCGTTGACCTCGTGAACGGGAAGCTACTGGCGTCCTGGCCTGGGCCGAGCGACAACGAGGGGAACATCACAAGCCTCGCCATGGCGAGTTCATCGGGGCCGCTTTATGCGACGTTATGTGGCCCGCTCACTCACAACCCGCCCGGATGCGGACAGATCGTCGAGATCGACCCGAGAACAGGTTCAATCCAAGCGGTGCGCCACTACTGGGGGATCGTCTGGTATGGACGCTTCGAGACGGTCGCCACCCCCGCTGGGGTCTGGCTGAGTCTGGGTAGCGGCGGCAACGGGGTGTGGCTAGAGCTGTTCACGAAGGTCGGTTTGCAGCCGGTGAGCAACGGACGAACGGACCACCTATGGCCATCGCTCGGCAGCTTCGATCTCATGGCGGACGGCAGCGTGGTCTGGGCGGAACCGGGAGGAGGTCTCTTGTGTTTTTCGACAGGCACTTCCGACAAGGTGCGATACGCCGTCGCATCGACAGGACCTCTGTTGGCATACGGCGACCCCTTCGGGGTCGAACCGGAATCCCACAGGGTGCTGCTCGCTGGCGATGGTGATGTGATCACGGTTCCTATCCCGAAGGCTTGTGAGACGGCGGCGTCAGCCGTGCCACCGAAGAAGCAGACAGGCAGTGAAGTCCAAGTGCTCGCTCAGCTGCCAAAGAATCTCTTCTTCGATGGATATGACTCCCCGCCGGTGCTAACCGACGGTGGCCGCGAGGCCGTGGCGCTCCTGGGAACGGGTACCGGATCGAACGGAAACCCGCCTGAGCGACTGGCAAAGATCGAGCTTTCCACCGGCAAAGTCACACTCGGTCAAAAAGTGGCAGGGATCGCCAATCTCTTCACAGGGAACGGTGGCCAGGTCTTCCTGCTCAACTTGTGCGGAAGCTCTGTCGGTCATGTGGAACTGTGGCGCGTCGGAAGCAACCTCAAGCCGGTGCCATTCCTCCGGCTGCCCTTCATCGAAGCGACCGTCACCGATGGCGCACCCACCGATCCCGCCATAGCAGTCGCGACAACCCCGAACAGCAACCAAGCCTGGATCGCCGATGGGAAACACATAGAGCTGGTGAATCTCGCCAATGGTCAACTAGTAGCCAGCAGGCCCGCACCGCATGGCATCTACGGGAACGTCACCAGCCTTGCCATGGCATCGAAGGGAGGTCCCCTCTACATGACCTTCTGCCTCCAGCGTGTGGGTAGCCAGTCGCTGTTCGCCTGTGGAGTCATCGCCGAGGTGAATCCCGCCTCCTGGACCGTCCTGGTCGAGCGGCACTACGACGGACCTGTGGACTACGGGCGCTATGGCCTCGTCGCCACCTCCACGGGCGCGTGGTACAGCGGAGGAGACGGGGGACACGGTGCCTGGTTGGACTACTTCTCCAAAAGCGGGCTGCACACCACAAGGGTGTCGGGGCTCGTCCTCGGTGTCCTCTCCATGGTTCTCGTCCGAGAAGTCGTCTGGGGTAGCTTCGGTGGCGGAGGAGTCCTCGGGTGCTCTACGGTCTCGGCAAGCGGCGCACCGTACACGACAGTGGTCGACACAAACCTGATATTGGGCGCCGGATATCCGCTCGGGTTGACATCGCAGGGTCGGTTGCTTGTGGCACTCATCTCAGGCGCTGTTGTCCACTTAAGAGCTGGGGCACTCGTCGCAGTTTCGGTTGGTCGCGCCTGCACGTCAAATGGCTGAGGCGGAAAGGATGTCGCGGACGAAGCTCACATTCCGCAACCGCCACCGCAGCCTGATGTTGGCCTTGTGCGCACTGTTGACGGCTACTGCACCCGTGCCCACCACGACCCGCTGCGCGACGGCCCAGCGATGAGGTTAGGCGGGACTATGAGCATGAGTCGCAATCTCGTCACGGTCGCCACGGCGGTTACGGCTCTGGTTCTCGGCGCCTGCACAAGCTCGCCGACGGTATCTCCAACCACGACGACCAAGCCGCCGCTCAACGGCAATGTCATTTCGGTATCCGCCGTGGACACCACGGCGACTCCGGCAGGGTGGGTACCTGTCGACTACGGGGACGTGCAGATATCGGTGCCCGCCTCGTTCGGTGTTTACTACCCAGGACAGGATTCCTGCCGTCTGTGGGCGACTCCGGGCGCGCTCTTTTTGGGACCCCTTGCCGCAGACACGGCGCCACGGTCTTGCACCGCGCCGGGATACCTTCCGGCCACGACGGTTGACATCGTGTCGGTGTCGGTATTCAAGGTGCCTTCGGGCTACGTCCGTGGCGACCACATCGTCCTCAACGGCATACTTGTCTACCCGGTTATCTCCACGGGTCCGCAGCCACCGCTCACACACGTCGAGTACTACGCACCCTCCCTTGGTGTAGTGGTGACAGCAAATGGCCCGATGGCCACCAAGGTCACCGACACTTTGACGCGCTCGCCGCGCACCCTCGTTCTGGCCTCCGGCCCAGCACCAGCGGTCCCATCGTCATGGCGTGCAGTGACATTTGCTGGACTGCGTTTCTCAGTTCCTCGAAGCTGGGTTGTCAAGGGGCCATGCACATGGGCGCTCTGTGGTCCTGGCCCGGTCGCTCTGTACGGCGGAGTATTCCTTGACACCGACCAGAGATTCTGGCCGCAGGCATGTCCGCCACGACAACCCCCAGAGGAACCCCGTAACGGCGTAATCGTTGAAGGCGGCGACCCGCTAGGTTCCGAAGGGTCCTTCTCGACAGGCGGCTTGTGCATTCACATCAGCAACCTGACCGCTTGTCCGGCAACGTCGCCCGCGTACTCCATCCTCGTTCTCAAGGTCACGGTGCCAGGGCGCTCCAAGCCCGTGTACGTGTCCCTCGGGCTGGCGGGTAACGGCATGGTCGCCAAGACGATCCTGTACAGCCTGCGACCTGCTACGGAGCCCGCGGCTAGAGCCGAGGGCTCGACCGACCCTTCTTGGTGGGTCACTCTCGCGTTTGCCGATAGCCGCCTCGGCGCCGTAGTCGATGAGACCGGAAGCGAGGTATCCACGGTGGCCGACTGCAACCGTTCCGTCTATACGACATCCGACGGCGGCAAGAGCTGGACTGCTCCTTTGCTGTTGAGCGGGGACGCCTCGTGCAGCACAGCAGGCGAGGCAGGCGGTGCCACAGACGAGATGGCAATGACGGCAGATGGCACCTGGTTCCTCGCCACGGCGCAAGGGCTCTACCGAGGTAGGGTTGGCCGCCCGGGCTTCAAGCTGCTTACAGCCGGGGATCTCCTGCCCGCGCCAATGTTCGCCGACACGGCGTGCCAGGTGGCAGCTTCCGGCAAGTCCGTGTGGGTCGTCCTGGCACTGAAGTGTGGCCAGTCGAACAAGGTCCTGTTGTACTCGGATAACGACGGCGAGCACTGGACTGGTCGGCCGGTGCCCCTTGATTCGGTCGTGGAGGGCGGAGTTGTCACGAGCCCGCCCGACGGTCTAGTCGTCGAGGGCGAGCAGAGCGCATGGCTGCTTGGCTGGTCCAATCGGTCTTCTACACGGCTCGCTGTCGCCCGTACCACCGACGGTGGGCGCAGCTGGTATACCAGTCGACTGCCCTGCAAGAGTCCGGAGACGATCAGCGGGCTGTTGACGGTATCGGGAAACCGGCTCTTGGCGTTGTGCCTCGGATGGGTATCCACGGGCTTTGGAGAGATGGCGGTCGTCACGTCAAGCGACGGCGGTGCGACGTGGACACGGCGTTGCAATAACGGCCCGCAGGAGACATTTCCCGAAGTCGGCTCGTGTCCGGAAGGCGGTTACCCCGTCAGGGTCGTCGCTATGCCGAATGAGGTGATGTTGTCGGCACTCGACTCCATCGGTGGTGTCTATGTGTCGCTTGACAGTGGTCGCGCCTGGAAGCCGGGCATCACGACGTGGCCCTCGACTCTCACGCTGTCTAAGGGCACCGATGCCGTCTGGGTACTGGGCACGGGGACATTCAGCGCGGGAGAGAAGCTTGCGGTCTCCACGAACGGTCGGACCTGGCGACAGGTCGCCCTTCCATAGGGGGTAGTCACCGCCAGGAATCAGGAGGTTGGACATGAAGGGCAAGATCCTCACAGTCACGATGGTGGCGGGCGTCGTGCTGGCCCTGGCATCTTCCGCTAATGCACAAGGTGGTACTGCAAAGCCATCAACTCCGAGAGCGCTCTTCGACGTGGCGTGCCACGCACCCTCAGCGTGCATGGCTGTCGGACCCGACAGCGCAGAAGGCGAAGCCGGAACGTACTCGGTGGCTGTCGCAGTCGATGGTGGCAAGCGCTGGGCAATCCGATTCCAGACTCCAAGGATGGAGCCGGAGCCCGTTATTTCGTGCGGCAGTGCGACTAGCTGCACCATGGCCGGGAACTTGGCGCCGAGTGATCGGCCCATCACCTACTGGACGACTGATGGAGGAGCGTCCTGGCATCTGACACAGGTGCCCATTGCCACGGACATTCTCACCGGCATCTCATGTGCCACCGCGAAGGTCTGCGCGATCACGGGCATTACCGGCGCGCCTACCGCCGAGCAGACCGAGCGAGTTGCGATCACCTTCGACCACGGAGCCAAATGGGTCCTCCA
Source organism: Acidimicrobiales bacterium (assembly GCA_049523315.1). Taxonomy (GTDB): domain Bacteria; phylum Actinomycetota; class Acidimicrobiia; order Acidimicrobiales; family Bog-793; genus Fen-455. The sequence continues at coordinate 11,236 of JBEKMZ010000089.1, forward strand.
CTACCTTCCAATGGGCTTGCAAGTGATCGTCGAGTGTGCCTCACCCTCGCAGTGCTACCTGGCTGGCCAGCATGTGACAAAGGGCAACGCCATCAACAACTCAAGTGCGGTCATCCTGCGCTACCGGGTGTACGCGTCCGGTTGGCAGCTTCTACGGCGCTCGGTACTCCACGGCCTCGACAACGTTTACGGTTTCGGGTGCAACTCGGCCACGCGCTGTGCAGGCGTCGGCGATCACTTGACCGAGACGAGCCCAACGAGCGGGACTGATCACTTTGTCTCGATCGCCACGACAGATAGTGGGACTGTCTGGCGCCGAGGGAAGGGACCGGAGCTGTTCGGGGACTGGACCGTCTCATGCCCCTCGCGCACCATTTGCGTGGCAGGTAGCGCTGGCGATTCCTCTTTCCCTGGCGCTCTGATGATCCGGAGTACTGACGGCGGACTTACTTGGTCGGAGGTCAACCTTGGCTCTGCGCAACCGACCGCTTCAATCATGAGTGCAGCCTGCGCTTCTGAGCAACTGTGCTTTGCGGTCGGTGGTCAACGGGCCCAACCGCCGGGTGAGTATGCAGTGTCGATCCTGATGTCGACCGACGGCGGGGCTAACTGGAGCACTGTCCGAGCTGCCTTCCTGCATTAGTACTAAACAGCAGTTGGGTAACTGAGGTCACTGTGTGTTGTCTTTCTCCCGTTCTGCTCGTCCGCTCAGGCACGAAAGCCTTGAAGCAAGAACGAACAGATTCAGGGATGGTCAGGTGCTGCCGTTTTCGATCATCATTTACACCGTCCCTGAGGCGACCGAACGCCGGGTCAGCCCGCGCTAGAACGGCGAGCGAACTGATCCCGCATCGTGACCGAGTCGGCAGGGTGCGTGACTGGCAGACGAGCGCGTATTCCGTCTCGTTCTGGCGCCAACGATCCTGGCTCAGGCCGTAACTCGGCCCTGCAGCTATGTGCGGATTCTCGGTGTCGGTACCGAGCGGCCGGCGTTCACAGTCCGAACCTGCTCAACGCTCGCGATTGTTGCCCGCTCGGCACCGGCACATCCCGATGCCTCTAACGAGGTCCCGACAACAGACTGAGTTCCTGGCCGCGCCTGACGGCAGCCCGACGGTTGTTTACGCCGAGCTTCATGTAGATGTTCTTCGTATGGGACCGCATGGTGTTGAGAGATACCATCAGCTCGCGGGCAATGTCAGGCCCGCTCAATTCGGAAGCGAGGAGGCGGAGCACCTCCAGCTCGCGGTCGCTGAGCGCCTCGACGAGTCCCTGAGTTCTCACCGGATGGTGCGATGGCGGTTCCCAGCCCGCCAACAGCTCTGAGATGTATTCAGTGGTGATGCCCCTCCGGGAGGCTTCCCCGAGAAGGGCCTTCATGGCGTGGCCCTCGTCGACGAACAGCCGGACGTAGCCCTCAGGCTCTGCTGCCGTCAACGCCTGCTCCAGCGCAAAAAGGGCCGACGCCGTGTCGCCGCTGTTTACGGCGGCGAGCGCCTCGAGGATCAGGATCTCGATGACGCTGCCCGTCCTGGTTCCCGCTTCGGCCGCCGCCCGGAGACGTCTGAGGAGACCCACCGCGCCCGCCCTGGACTCCTCCGCCCTGCCGTCGGCCTTCGCGGCAGCGAGGACCAACCTGGCCAGGGTGATGTGCCCGAATTCGCCCAGGTAGCTGAGCTCGTCTTCCAGCGACAGCCCCGCCTCACGGGCCCACCTGCGAGCTTCCCGTAGACGCCCCATGGCGATCCACATGCGAGCTCGCAACGCTGCAACCGGGCGAACGTTGGGGAAGAAGTCGCTTACGTACAAGCGCTCGGCCTCCTCAAGCAGAGTGAGCGCCTCCTCGGCACCTCCTTCGGCCTGAAGCAGCCGTGCCATGGCCACCCGCCAGCGATAGGAATGCTGTGGCATCGCGGCGTGCTCACCGAGGTCCTGGCTCTCGAGGAGGTGGCGCCGGGCACCCTCCAGGTCGTTGCGCTCACGGCAAACCTCGCTCATCCCGGCGTGCATGTCGGCCGTCCCCCGCACGAGCGCCCGGCTTTGCTCCGGCACAAGCGCCAGCGCGTGCTCGTAGGTGCGCTGGGCGTCGTCGAGGCGTCCCTGCACTATGCAGATGTCACCCAGGGCAAGGGTGGCCCCAAGTGCGTCCGCGACGTGCCCCGCCCGCTCGAGCCCCGCGACGCACTCGCTCCATGCCCGGTGAGCCGCTCCGAGGTCGCCTCCGGTCCAGAAGGCGATGCCCAGAAAGCCGGCGGCCCCGGCCCGCACCATATGGTCGTCTTTGAGAGCCAGCTCGAAGGCCCGCCGTGCGTGCTCCACTGTGGCGGGCACATCCCCTCGAACCTGCGCGACTGCCGCCCGGTACATTTCGATGTGCCCCGGGACGCGGCGTAGCTCGTCCTCGTCGACGAAGGCGATCTCAGCCACTCGCGCAGATGATGCCGCCCCGTCGTCACTTGTCAGTGGCATCACCTGGCGCTCGGCGTCGTCCAATCGGCCTTCTACGCCCGACAACTCCCCAGTTGCCAGCAGCGCACCTGCGAAGCTGACGTTGAGCACGGGCCGCCGCCGGACGAGGTCGTCGGGGAGCGCCTCAACCGAGCGGAGCAGTGCGGTCTCCTGGCGGGCCATGCGCATTGCCGGAAGTGCCCCCTCTAAGAGTTCCGCCGTTCGCTCGAAGTCACGAGCGGCAAGTGCGTGGCGGATGGCCTCGGTCCATTCGCCCTCGCGCTCGTACCACTCACTGGCCCGTCGGTGCAGCTCTGGAGCACGCTCGGGTTGCTCGTGTTCGAGATGAGCCTGCAGGACGTCGGCGAACAGGTGGTGATAGCGGTACCACCGACGCTGATCGTCGAGCGGAACGACGAATAGATTCCGCCGCTCCAGGGTGCCCAGCATCACCTTGCTGTCGCCTCGCTCGGTGACAGCGTCACAGAGCGGGCCGTTCATCCGATCGAGGATGCAGGTGTCCAGGAGGAACGTCCCGATGTCGGCGGGGAGGCGCTGCAGGACCTCCTCGACTAGGTAGTCGACGATGTATCGGTCGTTGCCCGTAAACCGGGCGACGAAGTCTGCGATGTCGTCTCGTCCCTCCATCGAGAGGGCGGCCAGTTGGAGCGCGGCGATCCACCCCTCGGTACGCTCCTCCAACGCGGCGACGTCCTCGGAGCCGAGGCCAAGACCCATCACCTCGTTGAGGTAGCTCGAGGCTGTTGCACGAATCCGTGGCATCGGGCAAGACCGGCCGGGCGTCAGAATCGGGCCGGCCGTCCGTTCGGTTGCTAGAGGTCTCGATCAGCTCGCCCAGAGTCGAAGCAGGTTGTGAG
>JBEKMZ010000090.1:0-14843 GCA_049523315.1 Acidimicrobiales bacterium
GTTCGCCACACAGACAGCCGCCATCTACCTCCAGATTCACGAAAGCGTCAGGCTGGCCGCAATTGACAACAGCCGCGTAGGAGAAAATAGGCACGTTCAGCGTCCCAGACGCCTGTGCTCGGAGTATTTCGGCGTTGGGATCAAGTTTCCGATGCTTGTTCGCACGACAACAAAGTTCTGCGGTCGCGTCCCAGCTAGCATCCTCTGAGTGCGCTATCAGCTCTGATCGCGCTTGAGTCGCTTCCGCTGCGCGGACGCGTTACGATCAATGTGACCATTATTATTTAGCGGTAAGTTAGTGCATAATGAGCTGATTGGGGCGAGGATGGCCAGACGACCGTTGACATTGCCGCAGGTCGCCGAAAAGCTCGGTGTCCACTACATGACCGCCTACCGCTACGTACGTACCGGGCGTCTTCCCGCCCGGCGTGTGGCGGGGACGTGGCAGATCGACCCCGTTGATCTCGAAAACATGCGACGGGACGGGCACGCTTCCCGTCAGCACCGGCCAACTGGGACGGTTCCGGCCCGATCGCACCTCGAGGCGAGGCTCATCGCCAGCGACGAGCCTGGGGCATGGGAAGTACTCGAGGCAGCGCTCGGCTCGGGCATGGAACCCGAGGACGTCCTCCTCGAGATCGTCGCCCCAACCTTGCGCTCGATCGGGTCCCTCTGGGCGCAGGGCGCACTCACCGTCGCGGACGAGCACCGGGCAAGCTCGGTGGCCACGCGCCTCATCAGCAGGCTCGGTGCCCGTTTCGGTCGCCGCGGCCACAAGCGAGGGACCGTGATCCTCGCGGCGCCGCCCGGTGAGCTGCACGGAGGGCCTGTCGCCATCGCCGCCAACCTCCTGCGTTGGCGCGGTTTTGCCGCGATCGAGCTCGGGGCTGACACGCCCGCGGACGCGCTCGCGCAAACCGCCGCGGCTGAGAGCGACCTCATAGCGGTGGGCATCGTCTGCACGACGAAGAGCTCCGCCCAGTCGGCGCGGAAGGTGATTGCCACCCTCCGCGAGTCGGTGCCTCAGGTGCCGATTCTTCTCGGGGGCGCCGCCATTGCCAACGAAGCTCAGGCTGCGCGTCTCGGTGCCGACGTGTTTACCGGTGGCGACGGCGGCGAGCTAGTGCGCGCCCTTGAGGCGATCGCAGACGGGAGAGACTGAGGCCCAAGCTTCTCAGGTACACGCCCGCAGCTCCGAGTTCCGCGCTTAGCGTGGCTCGACACGGAATCTTCAGGCGGGGCGGGTGCCGAGACGGCCGCGCCAGGCGCGTTTGGCCAGCAGCATCTGCACGTCGCTCACATGGCGCTCCAGGAAGGCGGCCTGACAGTACGCGAGGTACAGATCCCACCGCCGCCGGAACTCGACACCCAGGCCGAGGTGCTCGATCTCGCGCCCGCGGGAGGCCATGTTTGCCGCCCATTGGCCCAAGGTCTCTGCATAGTGGCGCCCGATGTCCTCGAGGTCAACGATGCGCAGGTCGGTAGCCCGTGCCAGCGACGCGGTCAGAGAGGCCACGGACGGGAGGCAGCCGCCTGGGAACACCATGGAGCTGATGAAGTCCTCGTGCCGCTTGGTCCGCTCGAAACTGCGATCGTCTATGACGATCGCCTGCAGTGCCGCCAGCCCGTCGTCTTCGAGCAGTTTGGCGCACGTGGCGAGGAACTCGTCGTGGTTCCGCCAGTCGACGGCCTCGATCATCTCGACCGACACGAGCTTGTCGAAGCGTCCCCGCAGGTCACGCCAATCCTGGCCCAGCACGGTGATGCGGTCGCCCAGGCCCGCGTCGGCGACGCGCTTGTCGACATGGGCGCGCTGGGCCTCCGAGATCGTGGTGGTGGTCACCATGGCCCCGTAGCGCTCCGCCGCTCGCAGTGCGAATGAGCCCCACCCGGAGCCGATCTCGACGAGACGGTCGTTCGAGCCGAGGTCGAGCTTTGCGCAGATGCGGTCGATCTTGGCCAGCTGGGCATCGTGCAGGCTCGCACCGGGATGCTCGAACAAGGCGCACGAGTAAGTCATGGTCTCGTCCAGCATCAGCTCGAAGAAGTCGTTGGACACGTCGTAGTGCGCCCGCACGTTCTCCCGGTCCTCGGTCCGACCCGGAGCACCGAGGCGCTCGGTGATGTCGAGCACCCCGCCCACAGCCCGGCCTAGGCGGTCGAGACGATCAAGCAGCGGCCGCACCCTCGAGAACAACGCCCGCAGGAACTCGGTCAGGTCGTCGGCGTCCCACCACCCCGCCACATACGAGGAGCCGAGGCCGACCGAGCCGGAGGAGAGGACCGCCCGGTAGGCGCGCTGGTCATTCACCTGCAGCCGTGTGACCGGGTCGCCGATCCCGAGCCGGTAAGTCCGCCCCCCGTCTGAGACCTCGAGAGCGGCACCGCCGGTGTGTCTCAAGGCCGCGAGCGCGACGTGGCGCGCGACCGAGTCGAACCTCGCCCAGGGCGGGCGGGGCGGTGCGCTTGTCGGCGCCGGGGCGGTCACCGCCGCGCCGCCTGGCGTGCCGGGGCGTAAGCGGGTGCTCCGCCGCGGCAAAGTCGAGCCGCTGGGGCGTAGATGGCGCCAGAAACGCAGTGCGTCAACATCGGGTGGTACCAAAGGAGCTGAGCCAATTCGCGGCGATCAAGCCCGGGGCGGCGCAGGGAGAAGGTCTCGCAGAGGAGTTTCTCGACACCACGCAGACGTCGAGGCGTCCGCCTAAGTTTGCTTCGGGCGCGCTGTAGGCAAGCTCGTACTCGCCGTCCATCGGCAAGAAGGGTGGACACATGCCCAGCTTTGGCAAATCGGTGACGTCCGGGTGCGCCCACACGGCTCGGTCCGGAGTCCTAGGCGCGGCACTGCGCACAGAGGCCGACCATGTCGAGCTGGTGCTCGGTGACCTCGTAACCCTGTTCCTCGGCCACGGCCCGAGCTGCTTCACCAAGCGCGCGCTCGAGCTTCGGCGAGGGGTGGACGTCCTCCACCTTCCCGCACGTCGCACAGACGAAATGGTGGTGGTGGCCCGACAGCTCCTCGGCGAGCTCGAAGCGGCCGTGGTCGTCAGAGCCCGCGACGCGGCGCACGACACCGATGTCAATGAGCGCCGTCATGTTCCGGTAAGCACTCGATTGGGGGAGCTCGGGCGCGCAGGCGAGGAGCTCGGGAACGGTCAGCGGGCGCCCGGCCGCCGCCAGCGTCTCGACGAGGACCCTGCGCATGCGCGTGTAACGCTGGTCCACGCCGGCGAGGCGGAGGCTCACAGCCTCGTGCACGGAACGCGAGAGCACCACGGTGCCCGACATTAGGCCTCCGCGACGCTCATCTCGGAGGGAGTAGCGTGCGCTGCTCGGGCATCGCCCGCGGAAACCGCCCGCCCGACCCTGGACCGGCGCCAGCCGGCCAAGGCGCGGGCGGCCACGTAGAAGGCTGCGCCGAGCACCCCCACGAAGAACCCGATCGGCCAGTCGGTCGCGTACGAAGCCGCAATGGCCACCCAGACGATGGCGACCGAGATCGCAACCGACAGAGCGAGAGCGCCGAAGGGCTTGCCGCTGAGGGCCTGGGCGGCCCCGGGAGCGCCGACCATCAGGCTGAACATCAAAAGGGCTCCGACGACGGGGACCGACATCGTCGTCGCCAGCGCCACGACGACGAGGAAGCACATTTCGATGCGCTGTCCGCGGACCCCGCGAGCCTCCGCCACCTCCGGCATCACCGATGCCAGCAGCAGCGGCCGGAACAACGCGGCCACCGCCGCGACAGAAACGATGCCGAGCACGGCAGTTACCAGCACCTGGTTGGTGCTGACGCCGAGGACCTCGCCGAAGAGCAGGGCGTAGATCTCCGACGCGTACTCGCTGCTCCAGCTCAAGAACAGGGCACCGAGGCCCAGCATGAACACGAGCGCGAGCGCCGTCATGGCGTCATGGCGGCCGCGCTTTCCCAAGACGCCGATCGCGAGCGCACTTGCCACCGCGAACACACCCAGGCCCGCGAAGGTGCTGACCCCGACGAGCGAGGCCCCCGCCGCACCGGCAAAGCCGGCCTGGGGCACGGCATGGGCCACGAAGGCCGAACCCCTCAGCACGGTGAAGAACCCGACGACACCGGCGACCACCGCCACCATCGTCGCGACGATCCAGGCGTTGACCATGAAGCCGGCGAACATCACTCGGCCCCTTTGTCCATGGCTCTGTCCACAAGATCGCGGCCGCGGATCCTGCCCGCCCGCTTCTCGGATCGCCGGCCGGCGACATCTGCCAGGAGGTAGACGGCGAGGATTACGGCGACGACGAAGAAGCTCACGGGCCAGCCCCGACCGACAGGTGGCCAGTAGTAGCTGTCGTAGGCGAGGACGATGCCGAGCCAGGTCACCCCGAGGCCGATCAGGCCCGCCCAGGCAAAGGCGAGGCCCGGGCGCTTGGTCAGGCGAAGTGCCGCCGCGGCAGGGCCGATCAGCACCGCCGTCGAGAGGATCGCCCCGATCGTCACGCACGAGAGCGAGACCGCGATCGCCATCGCGAGCAGGTACAAGGCCCCGACCGCGCGAACCGGCACCCCTCTTGCAGAAGCTATGTCCTGGTTCAGCGCGCTCAACAAGAGCGGGCGGTAGAGCAAGCCGACGAGGGCTAGAGCCGCCACGCTCAGCAATGCGAAGACCGGGATCATTGAGGCCCGGATCACGAACATGGACCCGAACAGGATCGTGATCGTCGCCCCCGTCGTGTTGCGCTCGGTCGTGCCCAGGTACAAGAACAACGCGGCGACCCCGAGGCCGGCACCCAGCACGATGCCGGTCGCCATGTCTCTTCCGCGCTGGCGGCGGACTCCGAACAGCTCCATGGCTCCGGCGCCGACGACAGCGAAGCTGACAAAGCCCCAAAGTGGGTTGGCTCCGACGAGGAAAGCGCCGGAGCCCCCCGTCGTGCCCAGGTCCCCGAGGGAATGGCCTGCGAAGGATTGGCCGCGGATGACCGTGAACACCCCCACCATCGCTGAGACGAGCGAGACGGCGCCACCCACCACGAGGGCCACCCGCACTGGCCCGCTCGTGAACAGGCCGGGCTCGAAGATGCCGTTCAAGACTGCGTTCACCTGGTCACCCGAGCCCGCGGGGGACGGCACTCTCGGTTCTCTCGAGCTCTTCGTGGTGAGGGGCCTCATGCGTGCCCGCCACGACCAGGATGCGGTCGTGCAGGTGCAGGACGTCGACGTGGTGGCCGTACAGGGCACTGAGCACGTCCTCGCGGACGACCTCCTCGGTCGATCCGCTCGCGGCCCTGCCCGCGGCCACGTAGACCACGCGGTCCATCACGGGCAAGAGCGGGTTCATCTCATGCGCGGAGATGAGCACCGCGATGGCCTGCTCCTTGGCGATCTTCGCGAGCAAGCCGACCACCTCTTGCTCGCTGCGGATGTCGAGGTTGGCGAGCGGCTCGTCCAACAGCAACAGGCGGGGCTTTGAGATCAGAGTATGAGCAATGAGCGCCCTTTGCAGCTCGCCTCCCGAGAGCTTGCCGACGCGGGAGTCCGCGAAGGACCGCGCGTCGACCGCCTCGAGCATCTCGTCGACGAGCTCGCGCCGCCGCCGCGAGGGGAGCGGGATGCCGAAGCGGTCACCGTCGAGCCCGAGCGCCACGAGGTCGCGCGCCCGCAATGGCACATCCGGGTCGAGACCGATGCTCTGTGGAACGTAACCGACTGAGCGGTTGCGACGCGGGCGCGGGCGACCGGAGATGAGCACCCTTCCCGACGAAGGTGTCTCGAGGCCGAGGATCACCCGGAAGATGGTGGTCTTGCCGGCGCCGTTGGAGCCGATCAGGCCGGTGAGCTCGCTTGCGTGCACGCTGAAGCCGACGTCGTGGAGGATCTCGCGTCCCGACAGCCAGAGGGTCACGCCCTCCAGGCAAAGGACCTCCTCTTGCACCTCGCCGAGCGGATGGTTCGTCATAGATGCTCGGTCGAGGTCTTGCCGGCGACCGCCTTTTCGAGTGAGCGGACCTCGGCCAGCATCCAGGTCTGGTAGTCGTAGCCGGGCGTGGGCATCGTCTCGTACACCGCGACGACAGGGACCCCGTCACTTTTCGCGAGCGAGAGGAAGGACTCGGTGATCGAGTCGGTCACCTGCTCGTTATACAAGAAGACCTTTACCTTGTGGTCGTTGAAGAGGTTGTCCTGGAGGGATATGTCCTGCGGCGCCGGGTCGACGCCATTCATGATGTCGGCCTGGAGGCCGAACGGGGTCAGGTTGTCTGTCCCGGCCGCCTGCAGCATGTAGTCGGCGACCGGCTCGGTCGTAGCGACGGGCGTGCGCGCGTAGTGGGCCTTGAAGTTGGCGATCGCCGCCAGCCACGGCTTCAAGGAGCGCTCGAAGCGGGCGAGATTGGCCCGGAAGTACGAGCCGTGCGCCGGCTCGAGGCCGGAAAGGTACGCCGCGACAGTCCTTGCCACCGCCGGCATTGTGTCCGGGTCGTACCAAAGGTGCGGATTCGGCGTGCTATCGGGGAGCTTCAAGATGTGCTGGACCTCGATGACCTTGCGCTTGGGGTCCGGCGAGGCCGCCTCGATGGTGTTCATGAAAGCGTCGTAGCCGATGCCGTTCTGCACGATCAGCTGGGCGGAGCTGACGACCCGCGCAACCGACGGACTCGCTTCGAAGCTGTGCGGATCGGTGTTGGGGTTGGACATGATCGCCGTCACCGCCACGTAGCGGCCGCCGATCTGAGCGATGACGTTCGCGTACTCGTTCTCAGCCCCGACGGCGACTATCGGTTTGTTCCCAGGCGTGCTGGCGGCCGACGAGCACGCGCACGCGAGCAGGCCGAGGCCGACTGCGGTGATTCGCTGCGCGCAGCGATGCTGCGAACCCAATCTCGTGACTCCTCTCGCGGCTGGGACTATTCGCGCCGCACCGACCAGAATGGTAATCACTCTTACTAAACGGGTCAACAGCGCCCCTTGGCTATAGTGACCCGAGGCGCGATGAGGCCCGCTCCTTGAACCGTCGGGCGTGAGTTCGACTGATGGCTTCTACCAGCCATAGCCGATGCTGGTAGGGCCGTAGATACCCCTGTCAGCCGAACCGGGGGTACCGCCAGGTGAACTCGTATTACATATTCGCCATCTGGATCGCGATGGCGCTGCTGGCGTCGCTGATCAGCATCAAGATCGGGCTTTCCGTCGCCCTGGTAGAGATCCTCGTCGGTGCCGTGCTCGGCAACATCCCAGGCCTCAAGGAACAGATCCACCAGACCGACATCACGACGTTCCTCGCGGGCTCGGGGTCGCTCATGTTGACCTTCCTCGCCGGGGCGGAGATCGATCCGGTTTCGTTACGAAGACACTGGAAACCGAGCTTGGCGATCGGCGTCGTGTCCTTCCTGTTGCCGTTCCTCGGGGCGTTCGGGTTCTGCAAGCTCGTCCTCGGCTGGCACCTGCACGCGGCCGAGATCGCGGGCGTGTCGCTGAGCACGACCTCGGTGGCAGTCGTCTACGCCGTGATGATCGAGACGGGGCTCAACCGCGAGGACCTCGGCAAACTCATCCTGGCGGCATGTTTCGTGACAGATCTCGGGACGGTCCTCGCCCTCGGGGGCCTGTTCGCCACCTACGGCTGGCTGCTCATCGTCTTCGTGGCCGTCACGATCGTCACGCTTTTGGTCCTGCCGAGAGCGACGCGCTTTGTCATCGACCGCTTCGGCCACCGCGTGAGCGAGCCCGAGGTGAAGTTCCTACTCGTTGTGCTGTTCGCTCTCGGCGGGCTCGCCACCGCCGCCGGCTCCGAGGCGGTGCTCCCCGCATATGTAGCGGGCCTGGTCGTCGCGGGCGTGTTCATGCACGACCGAGTGCTCGTCGACAGGATCCGGTCCATCGCCTTTGCGCTCTTGACGCCGTTCTTCTTCCTGCACGCCGGCCTTTTGATCTCGGCACCCGCGCTCGTGTCCGGCGCGGGCATTATCGCCCTGCTCTTCGGAGTGAAGATGGTGACCAAGCTCCTCGGCGTCTGGCCGACGGCATCGGCGTTCCGGATCCCGTCGCGCGAGCGCACCTACACGACGCTTTTGATGGCGACCGGCCTCACTTTCGGTTCGATCTCGGCCTTGTTCGGGCTAACGCACCATCTCGTCGACAAGTCCCAGTACACCGAGCTCGTGACGGTCGTGCTCCTCTCGGCGCTGTTGCCGACCCTCATCGCCCAGCAACTGTTCCGTCCGGAGCTGCCGACCGAGCGCGACGAGCTCGAAGCACTTGGCGGGGAGGACGTGTCGTTGTGGGCGCCCAAGTGAAGCGAGTGTCACAGGACCTGCCCAGCGTCCCGGTGCGGCGCAGCTGAAACGCGTTCGACATCTCCTAATGGGACTTTTGGCTCTATGGGCCCTCCGATTACGGACTTAGCCTGAGGGAGAAGGTCCTGGGCGTACCGGGGGCCGCGAGACACTCCCTCACCGGTGTCCTCGAGACGCTCGGTGCGCCAGGGCCGTTCCCGTCACCTGTGGTGATGTGGTCGCGCCCGTGCCGCATCTTGGGGACGTCAGCCGCCCATAGCCGGGCGCCGGCGCCGGCGGCCGGCCCGCAGCCCAGACTCCTCGCTCACGGTCGGTTGCACGCGGGCGATGCGGTGCTCGTGGGTGAAGCCGTGCGTCTTGCCCAGGAGCCCGACCGTGCTGTTGACCATCGACACGTGCGAGAATGCCTGCGGGAAATTCCCCACGAGGCGCTTCGCGACAGGGTCGTACTCCTCGGACAACAGGCCTAGGTCGTTGCTGAGCGCCAAGAGGCGCTCGAACAGCTCGACCGCGTCGTCATGGCGCCCTATCAGGTGCAGGTCGTCGACCATCCAGAACGAGCAAGGGAGGAACGCCCCTTCCCGGCCGGTGAGCCCGTCGACGTGCTCGGAGCGCTCCGAGTCGTACCGGGCCACGAAACCGTCCACCATGAGCTCGCGGCTGATGGCCTCGACGGTCCCGATGACGCGGGGGTCCTTGGCCGGCAGGAAGCCGACAAGCGGGATCATGAGGACGCTCGCGTCGAGCTCCTTGGAGCCGTAGTACTGCGTGAAGGTGTTGCGCTCGGGGTCAAAGCCCTTCTCGCAGACCTGGGCGCGGATCTCGTGGCGAAGCGACTTCCACTTCTCCACGGGACCCTCAAGCCCGAAGTCCTCCACATCGTGTATGGCCCGGTCGACCGCCACCCATGCCTCGACCTTGGAGTGGGTGAAGTGCCGCCGGGGGCCCCGCACCTCCCAGATGCCGTCGTCGGGCTCTTTCCAGCCCGTCTCGATGAAGTCCATCAGCACGAGCTCCAGGTCCCAGGCGGGGCCCGCCGGCTCGAGGCCGGTGCGGCGCGCCTCGTGCAGGGCGCCGAGCACCTCGCCGTAGACGTCGAGCTGGTACTGGTCCGAGGCAGCGTTCCCGATACGGACGGGCTTGGACCCCTCGTAGCCCGGGAGCCAGCTCACGACGTCTTCTTTGAGGTCCCTCTCCCCGGCGACGCCGTACATGATCTGAAGCTCGGACGGGTCGCCGGCAGCCGCGCGCAGCAGCCAGTCGCGCCATTCCGCCGCCTCGTCGCGGTACCCGGCAGCCATGAGCGAGGAAAGCGTCAAGGTCGCGTCGCGAAGCCAGCAGTAGCGGTAGTCCCAGTTGCGCTCGCCCCCGAGCGTCTCTGGGAGCGAAGTCGTCGGCGCGGCGATAATGCCACCGGTCGGCTCGTAGGTGAGCGCCTTTAGCGTGATGAGCGATCGGACGACGGCATCTCGCCAACGGTGCGGCTCGAAGCTGGTGAGATCGGCCCACTCCTGCCACCAGCGCGTTGTCTCTTCGATCGCGTACTGGGCGGCGACGGGCCTGGCGACCTCGCCGTGGGACGGGAAGTAGGTGAGCACGAAGGGGACCTGCTGGCCCTCGCGGAGGTGAAACTCGGAGACCGAGCGCATGTCCTTGCCGTGCACCTCGGCCGTTGTCCAAAGCGCGAGCCCGTCCGGCCCTGCGATCGCGACAAGCTGGCCGTCGATGCGGCGCACCCAGGGGACGACGGACCCGTAACCGAAGCGGATCTCGAGGTCCATCCGCATGTCCACCGTGCCGCTCAAGCACTCGACGAGGCGGACGATGCTCGGGGTCTCTTCTCGCAACGGCATGCAGTCGGTGAGGCGGACGCGTCCGGCAGGGAGGTCGAACTCGGTCTCGAGCACGAGGCTGTCGGCGACGTACTGGCGGCGGGTCGCGAGCAGCGGAGCGCCCTCGCCCGTTTGCGGGCTCGCCGCGGGCGCGATCCTCCAGTAGCCGTGGTCGCTATCGCCCAGTAGGTGGGCGAAACAGGCGGCCGAGTCGAATCGCGGGAGGCACATCCAGTCGATCGAGCCGTCCCGGCCCACGAGCGCAGCCGTGTGCGTGTCCCCGATAAGGCCGTAATCCTCGATCCGAAGCGTCACCGCTCCATAATGGCCGACACGCGCCCGCCGTCGTGTGAAAGCGCGCCGGTCGGCTCCCGACTCACCTCGAGATGCACCCGCCTGTGCCGACGACCGACGAGGGCGCGAGAGCTTCGGCCTTCTCGACCCGTTGCAGGACCCCCGGCGAGGCAAGCGCGTAGCCGATGTCCGGGGTGCTGGGCGAGCGTGAGAAGACGACCCCGATCACGAGGCCGCCCGGCTCGACGAGCGGGCCGCCGGAGTTGCCGGGCCTCACCAGGGCCTGGATCTCGTAGACAGCCCTCACGGTCGGGTTCTGGCCGTAGACGTCGAGCCCGGTGGCCATGATCTCCGACCGCACGCCGGCAGGATCGACCGCGAGAGGCCCGCCCTCTGGATAGCCCATCACGACGGCCTTCGTGCCGCGCCCCACCGTGTACGGGTCGATCCTTAGTGGCCGTTCAGCCAGCCCCCGCACCCGCAGGACGGCGAGGTCGAACTCGGGGTCGAACAGCTCGACCGAAGCGACGTGGTAGCCGGTCGCGTCCTCGACCCTTATCGACCCGGTGCCAGCGATGACGTGCGCGTTCGTGACGACGAGGCCGGGGCTAGCGACGAAGCCCGAGCCCTCCTGGATCTCGCCGCAGCCGACCGCGACGACCTTGACGGTGGAGGGGGACGCCACCGCGGCCCAGGCCCGTACCTGCGCGCCGGTCGGGTAGGCGACTGGGCCGGCGAGCTGAACGAGGCCGTCGGCGACGACCTGGAGGCCCTCGTTGCTCAAAAAGCGCTCCGCCGGTGCCAGCGCGGTCGGGATCGGAGGCATGACGTTGGTGACGGCCCGAATGATCTTCGAGTTGTTGATCTGCGTCGCGACGAGGCTGAACTGGCTGTTCACCAGGATCGAGGCGAGCAGCCAGATAACGACGAGGGCACCTCCCGTCGCAACGAGCGCCCCGGCCGCCGCGTCCACCGCCCCGAAACGGGCCCGGCGCAGCCGGCGCCAGAGCCCCGAGCCCAGCTGGCGCCCCCCCGCCGCGAGCAGCGCTGCAGGGACGAGGAGCAGGAGGAGGGCGACGATCGTCTTGGTGTGCTCACCGCGAAGGTGCGGACAGATCAACAGTACGAGCACGACACCGACCGCCAGGCCGGCGAGAGCGCCGCCATAGGAGAGGACCTGCACGGCCGCTCCTCTCCGCAGCCCCCGTATCGCGGCAGCCAGGATGACGACGATGAGGATGACATCGAGGGTGTCCATGTCCGGGTGGCTCAGCTCTGGGCGTCGCGCCACTGGGCGCGTCGGTAGCCCCGCCGTCGGGCGCGACAGCCTCGAAGACCGCTCCTGCGACGTGATCGGGAAGGCGGTCGGTCCATAGGCTTGGGCCGAGTGTAGGCGCTGTGCACTTGGCCGCAGACGCGCCCGGTCGACCAATCCCGCCGTTTTCGGCCGAATTCTCATGTCTTTCGAAGTCTCTCCGGTCTCGCGGTTGCGAGCTGTGGCAGCCGGCGGTGCCCGGCGACCTCCCGCGTTACGCGTTTTGCGCTCACCTGTTCCAAACTGGAGCCGTGGCCCCGTCCCCTGACCGCTCTCCTGCCTCCTCGCGCCGTTCCGTTGGCACGCGCAGACCCGCCTTCGGGCGCTTGTCAACCGTGCTGGGTCAGGGCCGGCCGAAGAAACAAGAGCAGGGGGAGGTGCACGACCACCACCATCGCGACGTCCAGGGCGGCAGCGCCCGAGCGGCGGTGTTCGGCATCAGTGACGGTCTCGTGACCAACATCTCTTTGATCCTCGGGCTCTCCGGGGCGAACCCGCCCGCCGGCGTGGTGCGCCTTGCCGGCCTTGCCGGGCTTCTCGGCGGAGCGTTCTCGATGGCCGCCGGCGAGTACATCTCGATGAGGGCACAGACCGAGCTGTTCCAGCGCGAGCTCGAACGTGAACGTCAGGAGATCCACCGCCGCCCGGAAGGAGAGCTGCAAGAGCTAGTCAAGATCTACGAGAGCCGCGGTATCTCGACCGACCTCGCCACCCAGGTCGCGCAGCAGATGATGGCCGACCCTCAGATCGCCCTTGAGACCCATGCCCGCGAGGAGCTCGGCATCCATCCGGACTCTCTCGGCAGGCCCCTCTCGGCTGCCGCCGCCTCCTTCGTGACCTTCAGCGTGGGCGCACTGCTCCCGCTGCTTCCCTTTCTTATCGGGCACGGCAGCGCTGCGGTGCTCGTGTCCATCGTGATCGCGGCCATCGCGGCGGTGATCGTCGGCTCCGCCCTCTCGCTGTTCACCGGCCGCTCGTGGTGGTGGTCGGCCTTCCGCCAGCTCGCGATCTGCGCCGCGGCCGGTGCCGTCACGTACGGCGTCGGCTCGGCCGTCGGCCTGAGCACTGTCCACTGATGGGAACTGCGACCCGGGGCACCGAGACCTCTGAGCGCGCACGGGCCCGGGCGCAGCTCTAGGCGATGGCACGGGTCTCGATCTACGTCGTTCGTCACGCCCACGCGCACCCGCGCGAGGGCTGGGGCGGGTCCGACAGGCACCGGCCGCTCACCGAGCGCGGCGTGAAGGAAGCCGAGGCGCTCACGCGCCGGTTCGAGACCGATCTCCCCGGCGAGCCTCCTAAAAAGCGCGGAGGGAGGGCCCGTGAGCCCCGGCCAACCCTGCTTTTGTCCAGCGGGGCCGAGCGCTGCCTTGCGACGCTCCGTCCGCTCGCCGCCGCGTGCGAGCTGCCGATCGTGATCGCCGAGTTCCTCTCCGAAGGCGCCGAGCCGGCCGAGTTCCTTCTCAAGGTGAACGAACTCGCCACAACAGGCGGCGTGCCGGTGCTGTGCACGCACGGCGACGTCATTTGGGGAGCAGTCGAGCTGCTCCAGGCGGCAGGGGCCAGGTTTGCGAGTCCGCCCGAGGTGCGCAAAGGGTCCGTGCTGATCCTCGAGGCTGAATCGGGCTCGATCGAGACGGCCCGGTACATCCCGCCGGACAAGGTGTAGGTTCCCGGCCCATGAGCGATCCGCAGCACATCGGGCACGCGGCTGGTCTGCTGGCTCTCGTCGGAGGTGGGGAATGGCAGGCAGGCGCCGATTTCGACGCTGAGCTGCTCGAGCGCTCGGGCGCCGACGAGGTGCTGGTCCTCCCGACGGCCGCCGCCTACGAGAACCCCGACCGCGCCGTCGGGACGGCTGCTGAGTGGTTCTCCTCGCTCGGCTCCGGCGCCCGCGGGCTGATGGTTCTCCGCCATGCGCAGGCCAACGACGAGGCGAACGCAGCCGTTGTCGCCGAGGCGCGCTTCATTTATCTCTCGGGTGGCTCGCCGCTGCATCTGCTCTCGGTGCTGAAGGGCTCACTCGTCTTCGACGCCCTCGCGAAAGCCTGGCGCGAGGGAGCGGTCGTAGCGGGCTCCTCGGCGGGGGCGATGGTTCTCGTCGACCCGATGGTCGACCCTCGCGGCGGAGCCTTCACGGTCGGGCTCGGCCTCGTCGAGCAGCTCGCCGTCGTGCCGCACCACGACTCGGGTGCCTCGCACCACTTCTGGCGGACGCTCGAGCTCGCCCCTGCAGGCCTGCCGATCGTGGGCATCCCCGAGCGGACGGCGCTGATCCGCGACACCGACGGTTCGTGGCGTTGCGCGGGCGACAAGCAGGTATTCGTATATCTCGACGGGGTGGAAGCCGGTCTGGAGGCACTTCCCCGCTGAGGCCTCAACCGCACCCGGAAAGCCTGGGGCGGCGCCGGATCAGTCCAGCTCGCTGATCGTCACCGACTCGATAAGGACCTTCTCTTTTGGCGAGCCCGACTTCGTCCCGAGCACGTCGATGGCCGCCACGACCTCACGCCCGGAGACGAGCTGGCCGAAGAGCGAGTAGAGCGGCGGGAGGCGCATCCCGTCCGACCCGGAGATGACGAAGAACTGGCTCCCGTTTGTGTCGGGGCCCGCGTTCGCCATGGCGAGCGAGCCCAGCTCGTAGCGCCCGGCGTGGGGAAGCTCGTCCTCGAAGCGGTATCCCGGCCCGCCGCTGCCAGTCCCCTGCGGGTCGCCTCCCTGCAGGACGAAGCCGGGGATGATCCGGTGGGAAGACGATGCCGTCGAAGTAGTGGTAACGCGCCAGGAACACGAAGTTGTTGACTGTTCTCGGAGCGCTTACTGCGTCGAGGGAGAAGACCATCGTGCCCTTCGAGGTGACCATCTCGGCGCTGTAGCGCTTGGAGAGGTCGATGCACATCGGGGGCGGAGCGTCGAAACGCTGTGTCTTCGGCGCCGAGCCGTCAGCAGGGGGGCACTCGCTCGTCATTGGGGGGACTCCGTTTCTCTCGTCGGCTAGCTCAGCCTGAGACCTGCGTGGCGACGATGCTCAAGAGGTAGTACTTGATCGTGGGGTTGCCCGACCCCGTGACGGCCGTCCCGCCGGCCCCGATCTTCTCGAGGACGCTCATCCCTGAGACGAGGTAGCCAAAGAT
>JBEKMZ010000091.1:0-14428 GCA_049523315.1 Acidimicrobiales bacterium
GTCGTCCCTTGTAACAACTCCGGTGGTTGGGGGACTGAATCGCTGACAACACCAGTACCCCCAACCAAAGGACAATCTAGTGAAAAAAGCACTCCAGTTGATTTCCGGCGCCGCGCTGGCGATCGGGTTCGTCGCCGCAAGCACCGGACTGGCCGGAGCCCAGAGCGCGCACCAGCGCTCGGAGTCCCGCCACAACGCCCCGCGCAGCGCCGTCTTCGTGCAGACCGACAACCTCTCGGGCAACCAGGTAGTGGCGTAAGTACCGGACACCAGACGGGACCCTCACGCTGGGCGCGACCTACTCGACAGGAGGCCTGGGCGGCCAGTTGAGCGGGTCTGTGGTCGACTACCTCGCCTCCCAAGGCTCGCTTGGCTACTCGAGCAACGACAACCTCCTCTTCGCCGTGAACGCCGGGAGCAACACCATCTCGGTCTTCCGTGCCCACAATGACAGCCTCGCCCTGCAAGAGGTCCTGCCCTCGGGCGGCATGTTCCCTGTGAGCGTGACAGTTCACGGAAATCTCGTCTATGTGCTCAACGCCGAGAACGGCGGGTCCGTGCAGGGCTACCGGATCGTCCGCGGGCTCGTCGTGCCGATCTTCGGCTCTAACCGGGCCCTCGGACTAGACCCGAGTTTGACCCCGCAGTTCACCAACACGCCTGGGCAGGTTGCCTTCAGCCCCGATGGTTCGCAGTTGATCGTCACCACCAAGGCGAACGGGAACGACATCGACGTCTTCCAGGTCTTCGGCAACGGTCAACTCTCAGCTGCGCCGGTGGTCAACTCGGAGCCGAACGCCGTTCCCTTTGCCGCCACCTTCGACCCGGCCGGCAACCTGGTCGTGGCCGAGACTGGGCTCGGCGCGCTCGTAACGTTCTCGCTCAGCCCGAGCGGCGTGGCGATCGAGCTGGACGCGGCCGCAACCGGCCAGGCCGCAACGTGTTGGGTGGTGGCGGTCAACGGCAACCTCTACGCATCCAACGCCGGCAGCGCCTCGCTCAGCCAGTTCCAGGACACCAGCAACGGGATCCTCTCGCTCGAGGGTCAGACCTCCACCGACCCGGGGACAGTTGACGCCGCTGGCGCGGCAGACGGCAGCTTCCTCTACGTGCAGACGGGCGCCAACGGCATCGTCGACGAGTTCCACGTCGCTGCGAACGGCTCGCTCAGCCCGATCGGCTCGGTCACGGTTGCCGGCGCAGCCGGCGGCGAAGGGATCGTGGCGTTCTGAGGCCTGTTTCTCGGTGAGCGTCAGTTCGGATTTCCGGCACCGGTTGTCCCGCGATGCGCGTGAGAGCCGGTGCCGGAGCTGTCCTCGACGCCATCGCGGCGAAACGGCCGGCTGGCGAGGACGAGTCGTGGCGGACCTCAGGTCAAACAGAGCCGAGCGCTCTTCGAGCTAGAAGGCTGAACGAAAGCAAGATCCGCGGATATCGTCGCCGAACTCGCACCCGTCCAGATCCAAGGCAGCAACTCATTCTCCACGAATGCGGCCCACTCCGGGTTGCCACAGATCCGCAGGCGGGCCTCGTTCATGGCCTCACGGCACAGGCGAAGGAGAAGACCGCGAACCATGCGATCGCCGAGACGTAAAAGCCGCGCTCAATCGCTCCGAAGCGAGTTCGCGCGGCTGGGATCGAGCGCGCAAGGCCGAGCCCGACGAGGCACGCCGCCATCGCAAAGCCCAAGGCCGTCGAAACCGTCGCCAACGAATGCCATCTCTGCTCTTGCGAGAGGACTCCGCCGAGCCTGAAAGCGGCGATGGTCGCGCTTGCGAAGGCAAAAAGGGCGAGCAGCCCATGCGTCTGGCCGGTCTGAGTTCGCGCCGCGCCCGGCGCGTCCATCGGGAACCAGCCGATCGCGAACCGCGCGGCCGCGAAGACCACGAGCAGGCCGACGACCAGTGACCGCCCTCTGCCGCTCACCGCCCGATCGACACCGGACGCGAGCGCGACGCCCGAAAGCCCGAATGCGATAGTCGCTACTCGGTAACCGGCACGGAAGCTGGTGATCCCGTACTGGCTCACGGCGTTGCGCACAGGTGACAGGCCGGTCGGCTCGAGATGGAGGTAACCGAGACTCACGACGACGGCGGCGAGGGCCAGCAGCGAGATCACTCCAGCGAGCACGATCATGGGCCACGTTCCTCCCGACGCAATAGGCAACCTCGTTGCATAAATGCGTAGTATGGGACGCGGTGCCTGAGAAGTCAACCGCCCCGCAGCTTTTCGGGGACTTGCTCGCACGTGCCCGGCTCAGCTGGGTGCGCCAGATGGCGTCGCGGCTCGAAGGGCTGGGCTATAGCCAATACCGGCGCAGCGACGCGTTGGTGCTACGGCTATTGCTTTGCGGCCCGCTGCCCGTCGGCCGGCTCGGATCGGTGCTCGGCGTGACGCGTCAGGCTGCCCGCAAAGCCGTCGACGGGCTGGCGCTACGCGGCTATGCCCGAACCGAGCGTGACGCCGAGGACTCGCGCAAGCTCAACGTCGTGCTCACGCCCAGGGGCGAGGCCTACGCGCGGGCAGTCGTTGAGGTGATCGAGGCGCTAAATCGTGAGCTGTCGGAGCGGCTCGACCCGGCGCAGCTTTCGGCCGCAGCGGCGGTGCTGCAAACGGTGATCACCGGTGATGGCGACACCGACGAAACGAGGCACAGCCCGCATCGGAGTTGAGCCTAGGGCCGGCCTCAGCGCTGGCCCCGGTCCAACCACTTGTCCATGGTGACCGGCTCCCAAGAGGCAAGACGGTCGACCATCGAGGTAGGGTCCTTGTCGACCACGACCATGTCGCGGTGCTCGGTGCGAAGAAGACGCTGCGCGATGGCCGACTCGAACAGCTCGAGCAGAGGGTCGAAGTAGCCGCAGACGTTGAGGATGCCGCAGGGCTTGGCATGAATGCCGAGCTGGTTCCACGTGAGCACTTCGAAGAACTCGTCCAGGGTCCCGAATCCCCCCGGCATCATCACGAAAGCCCCCGACCGGTCTGCCATCGCTGCCTTGCGCTCGTGCATCGTGGCGACGACCTCGAGCTTGGTGAGTTTGAGGTGGGCGACCTCTCTTTGCCTAAGTGCCTGGGTAATCACTCCGTGGACCTCGCCGCCCTCGTCGAGGGCGGCGTCTGCGAGCACGCCCATGAGCCCGACGCGCCCACCGCCGTACACGAGTCGGATCCGGCGACGGGCCAGCTCGCGTCCAAGAGAGCCGGCCGCAACGGCAAAGCCAGGATCGAGGCCCGGGCTCGAGCCACAGAAGACCCCGACAGAAGCAAGGTTGTACGCCATGTCACCCCTTTAGCTGCTAAATGAGCGGCACCTGGCGGGCCGAGACGACCCGCGTCGGCGACAAGCCTGCCCGGCGGACCTCGGCAGCAAGAACGGTGAACGTCTCAGGGCGCGCATAGTTAGGCGTCGCTGTCGAAGTAAACGATGACATCCGCCACGGATCGCGTCGTTTCTCTGGCTGGGGAGCGCTCACCGCACGATGATGCCAGAGCCGGTCAAACCGGTCACGGGCGGGCGCCGACCTGGCCCACGGCCCGAGCCGCCACCTTCACGGCCTCGAGGGCACAGGTCTCGAGGTCCCTGTCACCGGACCACGAGGAGAGGAAGCCGGCGCAGAACGCGTCCCCAGCGCCGGTCGAGTCCACAACGCGCGCCGTCTCTGCGTCGACATAGATCCTGTGGCCGTCGGACGA
The DNA here is from genome assembly GCA_049523315.1 of Acidimicrobiales bacterium. Classification (GTDB taxonomy): domain Bacteria; phylum Actinomycetota; class Acidimicrobiia; order Acidimicrobiales; family Bog-793; genus Fen-455. The sequence continues at coordinate 3,694 of JBEKMZ010000091.1, forward strand.
CGCGACGAGCGCGCCCGCGGGGCCGAGCTTGAGCGCGACCACAAAGTAAGTGTCCAGCAAAGCGGAGACGATCTCTTCCGCTTTGTCTAGCCCGGTGAGCAAGCGCGCCTCGTCCAGATTCGGGAAGGCGAAGCGTGCCCCTGAGGTCCACTCCAAGAACGCGGCGGGCCCAACCTGGCGAAGGCCTGCGACCGAGGCTGGGTCGACGGAGGTCGCGATGCCGAGCGCGAGAGCCCTTGCCCACAGGGCCCGGACGGCCGAGCGAGTCTCCGGTTCGAAGAACTGGTACCCCGAGACGTGCAGCAGCCCGGCTCCCTCGAGTATGTGTGCGGGCATGTCGGAGGCCCCAAGGGCGAGATTGGCCCCACGGTCGGTGAACATGGATCGATCACCGTCGGCTGAGATGAGCACGACTATCGTGCCGGTCGTCTCTTCGTCATCCGAGGCGATCGATACCTCGACGCCGAGGCGCTCCAGGGCCTCCCGGTGGTAGGCGACATCGGGTGCACCCGCGCGTCCCACAAAGCGCACCGGAGCGCCCAGTGCGCCCAGCCATGCAGCCTGGTTGGCCCCCGAGCCACCCGGTGACCCCTCGATCTCGGACGGGGTGTCTGTACCGACGGCTGTCGGCCCCAACGGGCGCACGATGATGTCGTTGATGACATCGCCGATGACAACGACAAGCTGTTGTGTCATGCGTTTGCGCCGGCCCAGGCGCCGGCTATCCGCGCCGCCAGCGTAACGTTGTTGCGCACCGCCCAGATGTTCGCCTCGAGGCTGGCGCCTCCGGACGCCCTGTAGAGGTGGTCGAGAAGGAAGGGCGTGACTGCCTTGCCTCGGACACCCTCCCCCTCTGCTGCGGCCAAGGCCTTGGCCAGCAAGGCGTCGTGAGTCCGCGGATCGAGCTGATGCTCGATCGGAACCGGGTTCGCGACCAGTATGGCGCTGTCGAGCGCGATTCTGTCAGCCGCCCGCATGACAGCGACAATCTCGTCCGGCCCGGACGCGGACCACTCGATGTCACTTCCCGAGTCGGCTACGTAGAACCCCGGAAACCGCAACGTCTTGTAGCCAACGACCGCCACGCCGAGCGTCTCGAGACGCTCCAAGGTTGCTGGCACGTCGAGGATCGATTTCACGCCGGCGCATACGACGGTTATCGCGGTCCGGGCCAACGCGCCGAGGTCGGCGGACTCGTCGAAGGACTCGCTCGCGCCCCGGTGCACGCCGCCGATGCCGCCGGTGGCAAAGACGCGGATCCCTGCTCGGCGCGCGAGCGCCGCTGTCGAGGCCACTGTCGTAGCCGCGTGCCGCGAGGCCGCCATGGCCAGTGGAAGCTCGCGAACACCGACTTTGGCCACATCCGAGGCTGTGGCGAGAACCTCGAGCTGTGCCAGGTCCAACCCCACGGTGGGCCGGCCCGCTGGCACCCCTACGGTCGCGGGTACGACACCGGCCGCGCGCAACATCGCCTCCAGCTCCACGGCGACTTCTAAGTTTCGCGGCCTCGGCAAGCCGTGGCTGATGATCGCCGACTCGAGGGCGACGACAGGGCGTCGCTCCTCGAGCGCCGCCTGCACCTCCGGTGCGACCGTCAAGGAGAATCCGTCATTCATGCGGACCATGATCTCGCGCTCTTTCTGTCCGACGGCAACTCGGCCCGCGAGGTCAAGCAAGTGGCTGAACCGACTCGCCGACCATCTCACTCTCGGTCACGGACCTTCGCGCCCAGTGAGCTGCACATTTCGTTCTGGGCGCCCCTGGTCTTCGCGGACGGTATGCGCGATACTCGACGCTCACGGCTTCCTGGGGGGAGCCGCATGTCGGAGGTGCGAGGATGAGACAGCCGATCGCAGCGTGGTTCGTGGCCGTCGCTGTGACTCTCGGCGTGGCGGGTGTTGCGGCCCAGACGGCTGCAGCGGACCCCGTCTCGGCCCGACAGGTTCAACTGAGCGCGTTGTCGCCGTGGTCGACCGGCACACTGGCTGAGACTCCGCAGGGGGACCTGACCTCGGTCTCCTGCCCGGTCCCGGACTTCTGCGCAGCCGTCGACAGTTTCGGCAACGTCCTGACCTATAACGGCGTCGACTGGGGCGCCCCCACTCTTGCTGACCCGGACACGGGCGGAATCGGCACCCCGGAGATATCTTGTTCGTCCTCCAGTTTCTGCGTCGTAACGGATGACTTCGGAAACGCGGTCGTCTACAACGGCAAGACGTGGGGCGCACCGGTCCTGATCGACAAGACCAATTTTGCCCTCAGCTCTGTCTCGTGCACCTCGGCGAGCTTCTGCGTCGCGGTTGACCTTTACGGGTTCACGTTCATCTACAACGGGACGAGCTGGACCGCGTCGAAGGAGCCGATCGGCAACGACAGGCAGCTCAACTCGGTCTCGTGCGCCTCGGCGAGCTTCTGTGTCGCCGTCGACAACGCCGGCGACGCTCTCACCTACAACGGGACGAGCTGGATGACGACGAAGACGAACAGCACGAACCTCGTCTCGGTGTCGTGTCTCGGCAGCACGCCCGCCTCCTACTTCTGCGCATCGGTCGACAACGCCGGGAACGCCTTCCTCTACAAGGACGGTGAGTGGGGGGCCCGGACTTTCATCGACGGCGAGGAAACCCTCCGGTCAGTCTCGTGCGCGTCGGCGACTGCGTGCGTGGCCGTCAATGCCACGGGGAATGCCTTCAACTACAGCGGGACCAGCTGGACCTACGCGTCGGTTGACTCGAATGGCGAGGGCTTCAATTCAGTGTCTTGCGACCCAGAGGGCATTTGCGCAGCCGTGGACTTTCTGGGCAACGCGCTCATCTACGGCAGCAGCTGGAGTGCTCCCGTCTCCGTCGACCCGACAAGCGTTCTTGGGCTGAGCTCCGTCTCGTGCCCGTTGACGAGCTTCTGCGCCGCGTCCGACCTATCCGCTGACATGCTGACCTACAGCGGCACGGGCTGGGGGCCGCTCGAGGCCCTGGCCGGGTTCAGCGCCCCAGGCGCCGACAGCTACGTCTCGTGCGCGTCGGCGAGCTTCTGCGCGGCGGTTAACGGAGCCGGCAAAGCGACCGTCTACAACGGCACGAGCTGGACCACGCCGGTCTCGATCGACAGCTCCCCGAGCTCGCTGACGTCTTTGTCATGCGTGACCGGTTTCTGCGTGGCGGTAGACAACACCGGCCACGCGGTGGTCTACAACGGTACGAGCTGGGGGGCGCTCAGCTTGATCGACGCTTCGCAGCGGCTCGCTGCGGTCTCATGCGCCTCGTCGAGCTTCTGCGTCGCCGTGGACAACGACGGCAACGCTCTCACCTACGGCGGGACGACCTGGGTCTCGGCCTCGATCGACGGGACCACGCCCCTTACGTCGGTCTCCTGCACCTCGTCGACGTCCTGCGCTGCGGTCGACAGCGTCGGCAACGCGATCATTTACGGCACTACGGGCTGGGCTGCCCCCACCTCGATCGATGGGACGAGCGCCCTCACCTCGGTCTCGTGCACTTCGTCGAGCTTCTGTGCAGCCGCGGACGGTACCGGCAACGCGATGACCTACGACGGCAAGAACTGGACTACGCCTGTCCGGGCCGACTCCTACGGAGCGAAGATCACCGCCCTTTCGTGTGCCTCGCCGGCCTTCTGCGTCGCGGTTGATGCGGAGAACTACGCCTTCGTGTTCGCGCCTACGACCACGACGATCATCTCGAGTTCCGCACAGTCGATCGTCGGTCAACCGGTCAGCATCGAAGTGCAGGTAGCGAACGGCGCGACAACGCGGACGCCCGGTGGCGAGGTCGAGGTGACCGATGGACTCCAAACGTGCACGGCATCGCTCAGCGGCTCGGGAGGGGCCTCGACGGGAACCTGCACGCTCACCGAACAAGCGAGTGGCACCTACCAGCTCGTCGCCACCTACGGTCCGGACGACGAGTTCGCAGGGTCAACTTCGGCGTCGAACTCACTCATCGTCGGCGACGCCAATTCGAAAACGGTGCTCGAGTCTTCATCAAAGGTGGTCACCTACGCGCACGAACAGGTCGCGACCATCTCGGTGACGGTCACGCCCCAGTACTCGGGACCGGCACCAACCGGGTCTGTCACCCTAAGGGCGTCATCGACCAAGGTGTGCTCGGCCACGCTGTCGTCTGGCACCGCGAAGTGCACTCTGCTCGCAAGGCAGCTGAACGCCGGCACGTATTACCTCGCGGCTACCTACGCAGGCAGCAACGCCCTATACGGCTCGACCTCGGCGACGACGACGCTGACAGTGATCAAGGAGTCCGCCAAGACTGTGCTCAAGCTGTCGACCGGCAGCGTCCGCTTCGGCCATGAGCAGACCGAGAGCCTTTCGGTCAGCGTCAGCTCCGAGTACCCCGGCGCGACAGCGACAGGGAAGGTGAAAGTGAAGAAGTCCTCGACGACACTGTGCGTGATCTCGCTCTCGAAGGGCAAGGGATCGTGCAAGCTCGCGCCGAGCAAGCTCGCCGCCGGGACCTACCGCCTCGTCGCGAATTACGGTGGGAACGCGGACTTCGCAAGCTCGGCCTCCTCCAAGAAGACGCTCACCGTCACCGGTTGACAAAGAGCGCCGCGCGCTGACCCGCCGGCGCCGCTCAGGGTTGTGCGCCGGGCTCCTCCCTGGCCCGCGCGCGAAGCCGGGCGGGGAGGCGTATAGGGTTGCCGATGCCCCCTTTGAAAGCGAGGGATTCATGTCGGTTCGCTGGCCCGTGGCCTTCGTCGCGGCCGTGCTCGCGGCCTCCTCCTTGATCGGTGTCTGGCCTTCGCCATCGAGAGCGCAGGCTTCCACCTCCCTCACCGTGCTGCGGTCGAGCGCGAGCCCCCGGCTCCCCGCGCGCTCGGTCGCCGTCGGGCCACTCAGCTCCGCGACCGACATTCGCCTCGACGTGACGCTCAAGTTGCCCGACCCCTCCGCGGCCACCGCCTATCTCGCGTCGGTTTCGCACCGGGGCTCGCCGTACTATCGCCATTTCTTGGCAAAGGGCCAGTTCGGACAGCTCTTCGGGCCGTCGTTGTCCGAGGTGGCAGCCGTTGACGCCGTGCTGCGCTCGGACGGGCTCGACCCCGGGCCGGTAACCTCGAACCGTCTCGAGATCCCGGTGAAGGCACCGGCGTCGCTCCTCAACCGGGCGTTTCACGTGAACCTCGAGCGCTACCGCCTCCCGGGCGGCCGGGTCGTTTTCACTACCCTGTCGCCTCCGAGCCTCTCGACGGCCGTGTCAGGAGACATCGAGGGCGTGCTCGGGCTCAACGATCTCGCCCAGGCACACAGCATGCTGGCCCGCACGGGCAACCCCGTCAGGTCCACTCCGCCCACCGCCCGCCTCGCAGAATCTGAGACGGGCGCGCCGAAGCCCTGTGCAGCGGCGATAACCGCAGCCGAGAGCTACGGGAGCCTCACCTCTGACAGGTTCGCGTCCTACTACGGCCTGACGCCCCTGTACGCCCTCGGGGACCTCGGCCAGGGAGTCCACGTTGCGCTGACCGAATTCGAGGCGAACCTGCCGAGCGACATCAACGCCTACAAGGTCTGCTACAACGCGCACACGACGGTGAACTACATCGACGCCGACTCGCCCGGCCCCACCGGCGGTTCGGGCAGCGGTGAGGCGGCTCTCGACATCGAGAACGTCATCGGCCTCGCCCCCCGGGCGACGATCGATGTCTACCAGGGCGTCTCGTCTCCCGGACCGAGCGACATCTACGACGTGTACTCCGACATCGTGACCTCGGACCTCGACCAGGTGATCGCCACCGGCTGGGGACTGTGCGAGCTCGACTTGGAGGGGGCAACTGGGGGCGCGGCCTTCGTGACGTCCGAGACGACCCTCTTCGAGCAGGCCGCCCTGCAGGGCCAGACCGTCTTCGCCGCGGCCGGCGACTCCGGGTCGTCAGACTGCTACAGCGATCTCGGATCGTCGGACTCCGACCTGCTCGCCGTCGACGACCCCGCCAGCCAGCCGTACGTGATCGGCGTGGGTGGGACCACCATCGGGGCCAACTCCGAGACTGTCTGGAACGACTCGACCACGACCGGAGGCGGAGCCGGCGGCGGCGGCGTCTCAGCTGTCGAGTGCATGCCGAGCTACCAGCCCGAGTCGACGAAGTCGAACAAGTCGAACACAGCCGGTCTGATTACATCCGCTTCGGTGGCGAACAAGAGCTGTGCCTCCGGCTACATGCGCGAGGTCCCCGACGTCTCGGCGGATGCCAACCCGGACACGGGCTACGTCATCTATTGGACGCCCAACACGACGGGGGGCAAACCGGCCTGGCGGGGAGGCCTCGGGGGCACAAGCGCTGCAGCGCCGCTTTGGGCCGCGATCGCCGCTCTTGTGGACGCCTCACCGTTCTGCGTCGACTACGGCTCGGTAGACCCGAGCTCGAAAGGGACGCTGGCCAAGGACGCCACCGGGCTGATGGCCGACAGTCTCTACTACATCGCCGACACCCCGTACTACCCCTTCGCGTTTTATGACGTGACCTCGGGCAACAACTACTTCACGCCTGCCGGCACGACGTCCAACGCCAACCAGCTCTACCCGGCGACAGCCGGATACGACATGGCGAGCGGATTGGGCACGCCGGCGGTCGCCTATCCCGGCAACTTCGTCCCCGGGCTCGCCGCCATCATCTGCGGGATCACAGCCACCAAGCTCACCACCACGAAGATCACGCGTGTCTCCCCGAACCTTGGCGTCAGCATGCGCTCGACCAAAGTGACGATCTCTGGCGCGGGCTTCCTGCCGATAAGGGGATCCGACGAGCTGAAGGTCGGCTCGAAGTTCATCACCGTGTCGTGCAAGAGCACGACACGGTGCACGGGCACATTGCCTCGGACCAAGGCGGGTACGGACGATCTCAGGATTTTCGTGGAGGGCCTGACCGCGAGTTCACTCGGCAAACCGGACCGGTTCACATTCGTGGGCGTGCCGACGATCACGAGGGTCCGGCCCCTTTTGGGGCCAGCGAAGGGCGGTGAAGTCGTGACCGTGCACGGGACCGGCTTCTACGGGACGGTGAAGGTGCGCTTCGGGCCCAAGCAGGCGACAGACCTGCACGTTTACTCGCCTATGCGCCTCACCGTCTGGGCACCGATGGGCTCGGGCATCGTCCATGTCCATGTGAGCGCGCTCGGCGGCTCGAGCGCCCAGACCCCGGTGGGCGTGTACACCTACGAGTCGCCGAAACCGAAGGCTCACCCCACGAAGCATCCGGCGGGTTAAGCGCCGATCTCCCCGGCGCCGTTCGAGACCGCGTCGGAGGCGGCGGTCAGAAAGGCGCTGATTGCTGCGCGGTCCTCGGGAGAGGTGCGGGCCGCGCCGGACCTGACAGGCCTCGCGCGTCCGCGTCCCGCCTCGAGCCCATCGTTGGCTCACGCCGTCGCAAATCTCTGTAACTAAGCGAAACGATAGAAGACATCCTTCGGCGCCCGTCACCTGCCCTGCGGTGCCTCGGCCTGACTAAGGTCAGCGCATCAGCATGGGTGCGTCAGGAGGACAGTGATCAAGCTTCCCGTTCGGCTCGTCGGTGACGGGATGCTCGTGCCGTGCAGCGACGGGCGCGAACGCCCCTACGTCGCCCTGGACGCTGCTGCGTCCACGGGCGCTCTCGAGACCGTCCTCGACCGTGTGAACGAGTTCCTGCCCTCCTACTCGAGTGTCCATCGTGGGGCCGGCCACAAGTCTCAGCTCGCGACGAGCGCCTACGAGGGCGCGCGTGAAGCTGCGATCGCCTTCGCTGACCGCAAGGGTCGCGACGACATCGCCATCATGTGCCGGAACACGACAGAGGCCATCAACCACCTCGCCTACCGGCTGCAATTGTCGCCCGACGACACTGTCGTCACGACCGTCGTCGAGCACCACGCGAACCTCCTGCCCTGGTCAAGGGCGGCAACGTGCCGCTACGTCGAATGTGGCGCAAACGGGACCTTTAATGCCGACGACGTCGCGGCTGCGCTGGACCGCACCCCCAAGCCACGGCTTCTGGCCATCACCGCCGCGTCGAACATCACGGGATGGCTGCCGCCGATCGACGAGATCATCGAGATCGCCCACCGCCGTGAGGTGCCCGTGGCCGTCGACGGGGCCCAGCTCGCGCCTCATCGCCCCCTGCCGAAGGAGGCCGACTTCGTCGCCTGGAGTGGCCACAAGATGTACGCGCCCTTCGGTACCGGCGTGCTCATCGGCCCGCGCGAGAGCTTCACCGATGGCGATCCGTTCCTGGCCGGTGGTGGCGCGGTCGACCTCGTCGAGCTCGACGAGGTCGTCTGGACCGCCCCTCCCGATCGGGAAGAGGCTGGCTCCCCGAATGTCCTTGGTGCGGTGGCACTCCACGCCGCCATGAGAACGCTCACAGAGATCGGCTGGCCGGCGATCATCGACCACGATCGCCATGTCGGCCACCTGTTGCGCGACGGTCTCGGGCACATACCGGGCGTGCGCGTGCTCGGCCCAGATCTTGAGACCGACACCTTGCCGGTGGCGACATTCACGGTCGAGGGCTCCCCGCACGCTCTCGTGGCAGCCCGGCTGTCGGCAGAAGACGGCATCGGCGTCCGCCACGGCTGTTTCTGCGCCCATCCCTATCTGATGCGACTCCTCGGTCTCAGCGACGACGAGGTGACCGAGTTTCGCAACGAGGTACGGCGAGGTGACCGCACCCGCACACCCGGGGCGGTTCGCGCGAGTGCCGGGGTCAACACGACCGAAGCTGACATTGGCCGCCTGATCGAGGCTGTCGCACGGATAGCCGGTGGTGAGCAGGCGCCAGTCGCCTACTTCCAGGATCCCCGAACCGGCGACTTCTTCCCCGATCCCGAGCTTGCGCCCTGGTACGCGGACGCCCGCTTCCCCAGTTCCTCATGCTCGCCTGGCTAGAGCACCCTTAGGCTCCCAGGCGATCTAACCTTCGCCTCGATACGTGTCACATATACCCTATGGGGTATGATGGAGTGGTGGACCTTCACCATGGTGGCCAGCCGGCGGCTGGCAGACGACGAGAGGGGTCGTAGTGCAGCTTCCCGAGGCGGTCCTGGACGATGTGCGCAAACGTCTACGCCGCGTGGCCGGCCAGGTCCAAGGCGTGGAGCGCATGCTCGAGGACGGCCGGGAGTGCCGCGACGTCGTGACGCAGCTCTCGGCTGCGTCCAAGGCCCTGGAACAGGCCGGATTCCGGCTTATCGCCGCCGGCCTCACCTATTGCGTGGAGCACCCCGAGCAGGCCGAGGCGGACGGCTACCCCATCCATGCGCTCCAGAAGATGTTCATGAAGCTCGCCTGAGACGCCGTGCTGGCGCGCCCGGCCACTGCGGGGCTCTCTGCGGCTGAGGTCGCCCGCACGGCCCGGACGAGCGCGTCGATGGCGGTCGCCTCCGCGGTGTCGGTGGCAACGGTCCGGGTGACACGCTCTGCGCGCTCGATCCGGAGCCCGGAGAGATCCTTGGAAAGTTCTTCCGGGCCGCACAGCACGGCCGGATCCTGTGGCCCACCTGTTCCGTGCAGGAGGTTGGAGCTGTCGTGGGCCACGACGAGCAGCACTCCCCCTGGGGCAAGGGCAGCCTTGGCGTGTGCCAGCACCTGGCGGCGCTGAGCGGCAGGAAGGTGCAAGTACATGACCAGGACGAGGTCGAACGAGGCCGGTGGAGGCTGCCACTCGACGACATCGGCCTCGACCCATTCCACATCGACGCCGCGCTCGGCGCCAAAGCGGGTGGCCTTGGCGAGCCCGACCGGGGAGAAGTCGATCCCCGTCACGCGCCATCCCTTGGAGGCGAGCCAGACGGAGTTCCTACCCTCGCCGCAGGCAAGATCGAGCACCCGGCCTGGCCCGAGTGAGTCCACCTCCTCGACGAGGAAGCGGTTCGGCTCGGACTTGAAGATCAGCTCCTCGGTCCCATACCGCTCATTCCAACGCTCGCGACTCACACGACCTCCCGGTGCCGCCCAGGGGGCTGGCGGATCGAGACGGAATCTAAACCGAGCTGCCTGGCGACAGCGAACGCCGTGCGTCCCCGGCTCAACTGTGGACATACCCGATGGGTATACATGGAACGCTCGCCATCGGCATCATCGTCCATTGCGAAGTGATAACGAGGGCAAACGGCCACCGCCGCCTTGCTCCACGAGTTCGGACTCAAGGCACGCAATCTCGACGGCGGCTACCAGACCTATCCGAGATACCCAACGGTGCGGACGCTGGCCTACCGCAAACTGATCGTGATCGTCGAAGGCACTGCCAGGGGAATGTCGACGGCTGTGCGCCTGCGCCGGCTCGCATGCTGAGGCTGAGATCGTCGTCCTCGGGAGGTCTTGCCGTGTCTCGTTCGCCAATTGCGACTTCCCTATTCGCGGGAGGCCTCATCTAAGTGGAGCACGAGTCCGCGCCGGGCTCCTCTGACGGCCGAGGCCGTCAAGCGGTGCGTTCGGCCGACGCCGTCGCGACTTGCGCATGAACCTCGTCCATGTCGAGCTCTCTCACCTGCGCGATCAGGGAGGCCAACGACGACACGGGCAGCGCGCCGGGGCGCGAGTACACGAGCACCTGTTCCCTGAAGATCATGAGGGTCGGGATGGACAGGATCCCGAAGGATCCGGCCAGCAAGCGCTCGGCCTCGGTGTCCACCTTTGCGAACACGAGATCGGAATGCTCGGAGGAAGCGGCCTCGAAGACAGGGGCAATGGCGTGACATGGGCCGCACCACGACCCCCAGAAGTCGACGAGC
>JBEKMZ010000092.1:0-14025 GCA_049523315.1 Acidimicrobiales bacterium
TACCCGAAGCCCGCCAGGTCCTTGGTGTCCGCCGATTCGCTGCTCGAAGCCCCCTGACCCAGCTGCGACATCCCCCGTCTCCTTGCTCGCCATCCGAACACTCGTGCCCGGGATGGAATCACCAGTCATGGAGGGGAACTCACGCTGCAGGCGCCGCGCCACCAAAGGCGTCTGACGCCTGTCCCCCCTTGATCTGGTTGCCCCCCGTTTCGATCGCCGGAGCGATCTGCGCGTGAAGTTACTCCCGCGCCTGCATATTGTCTAGACCTATCTTTCTGATCCCGCGCCTGCTCAGCGCCTGCGTTCGAGGACCCCGCGTAGGTACGCGGCCTGCCCGGCATGCTGCAGGTCGTCGCTGATGACGCTCACCAGTCGCACACCGAGAGTGACGGGGGGGTCCCAGCGATCGTCGACGACGCTGTCCAGGTCGTCGTCGTCCACCCGGGCGAGGAATTCGAGGGTGTTCTCATAGACGTCGTCGTGGTAGCCGCGTAGGTCGTCGACGGCTGCGATCACCGCCGCGACCTGGTCGGAGTCGTTGCCGTAGCCGATGTCGGAGACCTCGAGCGGCAGTCCGAAGCGCTGTGCCCAGCCCGCGGACGTCCACGCCTGCTCGATACCGGCAACCTCGGCGATGTGGTCGTCCTGGACACGGGTAAGGTGCCAAATCAGCCAGGCGATCGAGTTGGCCTCGTCATCGAGGCGGGCCGTCAGCTCCTCGCTCGTCACGCCCTCGAGCACCTCCGCCACGACCTCCCGGATCCGGCCAAAGGCATCGGTCAACATCTCGGCGCTTTTCATGTCTGTACCTCCGAGGGTCAAGGGCGTCTGGACAGTCGCCAAGCTATCTCCCGCGCCGCCCTCGCCGAGTCTGTTGACAGGCCGGCATCGGAGTTGTTGACTGACATTGGAGAGCATGTCCTTCCGGCGTGACCGTGAAGCTCCCCCCCGGCCCCGGGCGTGACCCGGGGCCGAGTTGACTACGGTCTGCTGGGGGGACGCGGAGGTACGCAAAGGTGATGAGGATGAGAAGGTGATTAACCTCAATTCCTCGACTGCCCGTTCCGATCCGGGAAGTGACTGACCTGCGTCATCCCGTCTAGCAAAACGACAGAACCCTGCCGAAAGCCTTGCGCAGCCATTAGAGCGTCGGGGCTCATCAACGGGACTGGCGATCGAAACTGCAGCCGAGCTAGATGTGCTCCGCAACCTGGGCGTTGGTTACGGGCAGGGCTAGTTTTTGTGCCGGCCGACTACACCCAGGCGATAGCGGACCGTCCTCGGCCGGACATGCTCCCCGGGAGAGCGTCTAGGCGCGCTCTCTCAGGGTTGTCGCGTCCCGGAGCGCGCCGGGATCCTGCCTACTGCGCCCGCAACAGCGGCGCCGGCTTGAGGCGCGCCGACAAGGCAGCAGGGAGCAGCGCGAGCAGGTTCACGGCCACGATCGACCCGGCGACGACGCTTGCCATCTGCCAGCCTGGGATCACCACATCGGAGATGACGCCGAAGTCAGACGCGGTGAGATCCCACGCGAATCGGCCCGCGGCGAGTCCGAGCGGTATCCCGAGGACGAGCGCGACGACCAGCACGGCGCTCGCCTGGAACATTACGACCAGGCGCACTTGCCGGCCGATGAAGCCGAGTGTCTTCAGCACACCGGTGTCGCGACGGCGTCGTGTGACGCTCACGAGCAGGAAGTGAAAGAGGGTGGCCGCTCCGAACAGAGCCACTGCGAGGCCGAGGACGAGGGGCAGGTCCGAGGACTGGCCGAAGTTGACGAGCGACGTCGGGACGATCGGGGGGGACGCCCCGTTGCCGAAGGCGGTCTCTAGCCGTGCGAGCGTGCCGGCTCTAGCCGGGCCAGGCTTCAGGTTCAAGACAGCGCCGTCGACGATGCAGTAGGTGCTCGTCGAGCGCGGCGCGCAGCCGGCGAGACGGTCGTAGGACTCGAGCAACATCTCGGCTCCGTTGCCCAACCCGCCTGTGCTCCCGAACACGGGGAAGGCCGCCGTCCCCACGACCTTGAAGGTCATCGTGCGATGACCGATCGTGACCGGCACCCGCTCTCCGACATGGCCCGGGATCTCGCGGAGCGAGGATTCGCCGAGGACTATCTGTGAAGGGGCGGTAACGGCGTGCCCCGTGATGACAGGGGGGTGAGCAGGGGACCTTTCGCCGCTACCTCGGCAATCGTGTCGATCGGCGTCCGTGCGATGCGGACGGCGGACTCGAGGCCGATGCTCAGCTGCGAGATGTCCCTGTAGCCGAGCAGATCGGGCACGATAGTCGTGATCGTGCCACCCGGGTTCTCGATCTGGAGCTCGTAGGAGCCGCCGTAGAGCCGGGGCGAGTCGAGGAGATGGCCGAGGCTTGCCCAGAAGACCGCCGTTGCGACCAGTGCCAGCACGGCGAGAGTGGCGCCGCAGAAAGCGGCGAATATGGGAACGGCCCCGCTGCCCCGGCCGCGTTCGAAAGCGAGGCGTGTGCCCACCACCGCGCTGGTCACGGCGCCGGCTCGCGCGAGCCAGCCCGCCACGATCGAGGGGCGCAGTGGGCCGGCCCCGGCCCCCTCGCCGACGTGGGCCGTGCGGCGCTTGGCCTCCAGGAGTGCAGGGATGGCGCCCAGGGCGCAGACGAGGACGAACATGGCCAGGGCGCCGATCAAGAGCGCGCTGACGTCGAATGCGAAACCCGGGTCGGGCTCGGCGACGGCGGCCTCGCCGATGGGCGTGAGGGGACTGAGCGTGTAAGCGAGGACGACGGCACCGAGCGCGCCCATGAGGGCAATGGCCGTGGTTGACAGCTGGCCGAGCAGGAAAAGGTCGCGGGTGCCCATGCCGATGGACCGCAAGGTCGGGAAGTCGCCCGCTTCCAAACTGGCCTGGCGGGTGAGGAGCTGGGCGATCACCACGAGACCGGCTGCGCCGGCGATCGCGGCGAGGATCCACCACGAAACGGCCTGGAGGTGGATGGAGCGCTCGACGTTGGTGTAGCTGCCCCCGAGGGCGTCGACGTAGAGATCTGACCCGCCGTGCATGTGGACGATCGCCGCCTCGAAACCCGTAATGGCGCCAGCACCGCCTTGGAGGCGGACCGCGGACGCGTAAGCGACCGCCGAGCTCTTCGCGATCTCCCCCAGTAGCGCCGGCGTGATGTAGAGGCTCACGCTCGGCGTACCGCCTGAGGGGAAGTCAGACGTGTAGGCGGCGACGCCGACGACGCGCACCGTCGCCTGCCTGCCCTGAGGGACGGGAACGGGTCCGAAAGAATCGAATATCGCACCGGCCTGGTCGGGTCTGTAGAACGTCGCTGTCACGACTGAGCCGATGTGGACGCCGTTGGGTTCGGCATAGGACACGACCGCCTCGTTCGCGTTGTCTGGGTTCGCCCAGCGGCCCTGGAGGAGGCGGCCCCGCTCGATCGTCGTGCCGAAGCGTGCGTCGGCCGGGCCGACGAGCTGCCAGTCGGAGGGGAGCGTGCGGCCGTCGACGCTGAGCTCGGCCTGGGGGAAGGCCACGACGCCATAACCGGACACCTGCGGCAGATGGGCGATGGAAGCGGGGGGAACGCTGAATCCGCTCGCGCTGTAGACAAGGGCGTCGGCACCGTCTGTGACGGCGAGGAAGCGGGGGAAGGCCGTGGCGGTGCGCCTCCCGGCCGCGGCCAGGCCCAGCACGATGCCCCCGATGACGGCGATCAGTACGGCCACGGTGAGCCAGGAGCGCCATCGTGCCCGCGCTTGGGCCCGGAGGGCCAGCCTCACCGCAGTCATCGTCGCTTCGGACGCCTCACTCGCTTCAGGTCCGCAAGTACGGCACGGGCCGCCCCGACGCCGCACATCCCGTGCACGCCACCGCCAGGTGGGGTGGAGGCTGAGCACAGGTAGATCCCGCGAGCACCCGTGCGGTAGGGGTTCCATGCCATTGTCGGCCGGAACAGCGTCTGACGGAGCGTCCCAGCCCCGCCGGTGATGTCACCGCCGACGTAGTTGGGGTTCTGGGCCTCTTCCCCCGTGGCAGTAAGTGTCGCGCGTGCGAGGACGAGATCCCGAAAGCCCGGTGCGAACCGCTCGATCTGGTCCTCGATGCGCTGGGTCATGTCCACGTTCGAGCCCCGCGGCACGTGGCAGTAGGCCCAAAGGGTCTCTTTGCCCGAAGGCGCCCGCGTCGGGTCCACGACACCGGGCTGGACGACGAGGCAGTACGGTCGCTCGGCGTGCCGGCCGGCGGCGACGTCTGCCTCGCTGATCGCGACCTCGGCGAAACTGCCTCCCACGTGCACCGTCCCGGCTCGCCGACACACCTGTGCGGACCAGGGCACGGGTCCCGACAGTGCCCAGTCGACCTTGCAGATGCCAGGGCCGTGGTGGAAGCGCCCAACCGCTCGGCGATAGCGGTCGGGGAGCCTGTCACCGGCGATGGCGAGCAGCGTCTCGATTGAGGTGTCGAACAGCACCGCACCGGCAGCGGGAAGCTCTTCGAGCCGCGTCACGAAGTGCCCGGTGTGCAGCTCGCCGCCGGCGTCGGTGAGCTCGCCGACGAGCGCGTCGACCAACCTTGCGCTTCCTCCTCTCACGAGCGGCCAGCCGTCGGCGTGGGCCACGATCGTGAGGAAGATGCCGAAGGCCGAGGTCAGCGGAGCGTCGAGGGGCATCATGGCGTGCGCCGAGACCCCCGCCAGGAGGGCCTTGGCCTCTTCAGTCTCGAACCGCCGGCAAAGGCGGACGGCCGAAGCCAGCCCTGTCAGCCCGAAGCGGGCCATAGGCACGGGCCGGCGCGGGAGGGAACGCAGCGGGGCTAGCACCGTGGGAACGATCGTGGCCGCCTCCTCGACGAGGGGACCGATCAAGCGGGCGTAGGTGGCGCCATCACCGCCGAGCGCGGCGGCGGTGTCAGCGACGGTGCCGAGGACAGCGCCAGCACGGCCGCCCTCGAGCGGGTGGGCGAAGGCCACCTCGGGCCTGCACAGCTCGACACCGCGACGCTCGAGGTCGACGCCGGCGAAGAACGGGGAGAGCGAGACCATGGACTGGACCGTCGAACAGACGTCATGGCGGAACCCGGGAAGCGTGAGCTCCTCGGTGCGACAACCCCCGCCCGGGGACTTTGCGCCTTCGAACACCTCGACCGACAACCCGGCGCGTGCCAGCACGAGTGCGGCCGCAAGCCCGTTCGGGCCGGAGCCGACGACGACGGCGTCAGGGCTTTCCACGGCGGGGAGGCCTCAAAGTTCGAGCACGAGCGACTCGGAGGCCACGATGACCTCGGGCTCGGGACCGAAGCGAAACGGCACTTCGTCGAGGGCGTCGTCGGTCCGGTCCGGCGCGTGGTGGAAGAGCACGACCCGTCGTGCATCGGCCCGTCGACCGAGCTCGACTGCGTACTCGGCAACGGCATGTCCGAAGAAGACTGCGGCCGCCGATTCGTCCGAGGTGACCTGGGCGTCGTGGACGAGGGCGTCGCTGCCCTTGGCGAGGTCCAGGGCCTCGAAGTGGTATTCCCCCCAGCCATCGGGCCCGGAGCCGAGCGCGCTGGGGCAGTGGTCCGGCATGTAGGTGAGCACAGCGTCCCCGTCGCTCACGCGATAGCCGTAGGTGCGGCCACCTTTGTGCGGGATCTCCCGCGCCTCGATGCTGAAGCCCTCTGCCTCGATCGTCCCCGGCGGCAGCGTCGAAAAGCTCCACTTGCCGCGCAGCCCCTCCGGCCCGATCGGGAAGTGCGGCGGCGACATCGCCCTCGAGAGCACTTCGTTCGCGTCCGCTCCGTCGGGCTGTTCGGGCAGCAACAATGCCACCCGCGAGTCGTCGCGATCCGCGGCCGAGAAGAAGGGCAGGCCGTGGAAATGATCCCAGTGCAGGTGGGTGAGAAGAATCGTGCCTGCGAAGGCGTCGTTGCCGAGGAGCCCGCTCGCGCGTCGTATCCCGGTGCCCGAGTCGAGGATCAGCGTCGGCGCGTCGGCGTCGTCATGGGCTATGGCGATGCACGAGGTGTAGCCGCCATAGCGGACGAAGCTCTCGCCCGGCGCGGGCGTCGAGCCACGGACCCCGAGGAAATAGGCACGCACCCGGTCAGCCCGCCCCCAAGTCCTCACGGTGGTGCCCGGTGGACAGCTCCTCGAGCGATGCGCGGTCGAGCGACTCGGCGGGGACAGAGGCCACCCGGCAGGTGGTCACAGCCACGAGGGACGAGGTGCGGGCACCGCCCTCGAGGTGGGCGCGTTCACCGAGGAGGGCACCGGGGCCGTACTCGGCCAGGCGCTCGCCGTTGACCTCGACGCGTAGCACGCCGTCGAGGACCAGGTAAACCTCGGAGCCCTCGTCGCCCTGGCGGACCAGGGTCGTGCCCGCCTTCACCTTCTTGATCTTAGGTTTGGCCGCGCCCCGCATGAGCTGCGAGGAGAGGGAGCGCTCGAGCGCGGACTCGACGGCGGTCACGAAGGCTTCGGACTCCTGCTCGCCCCAAGGGGTCTGCCTGCCGAAGGACTTGCGGTACCAGTCCTTGAAGTCGATGAGCCCCGACTTGGCGGCGAGGCGGCCCGCCTCGTCGTAGACCCAGTGGCGCGGGAACCGGCTGGCGCCGCTGAGCTGCCCCTCGGCACTACCGTCGGCGTACATCGTGAGCGTGAGCGTGGTCCAAGCAAGAGGGGCCTGCCACTGCACGAACGGCGCCCGTCGGACGCGCCGCGGTGCAGGCATGCCAGTGCGACCGCCTGCGGTCTGGGTGAAGCGCACCCAACCCTCGCCCCGCTCAGGCTTGCGTTGGATGTCGGGCAGCGCGACCGCCTGGAACACGTGACTGAGGCCACCGATGCGCACCGTGGTGCTCCCGATCTGGCCGCCACCGGCGTAGCCGGAGCTCTTGATCCAGCCCGACTTGTCGACTTCGATCCAAGCCGCGAGGCGGTTGGCGAAGCGGAAACGGTCCGCCGCCCGAAGCTCGTCGAGGTCGCCGAGAACCTCGGGGGGCGGTTGGTCGTAGTGGGCCACCCCGGCATCGAAGGGGAGCCGGGTGCTGCCCACCACGGCCTCGGACGGAATCCATGAAAGTGAGGTGACGCAGCTCTCGTATCGCATGCGGTCATAATCTGCCGACGCCCAGGCAGGTTGAAGGGTGGTGACCGTCAAGCGGGGGTGGTCCTAGCACCCCCTCCGGGGCGGGGGTCTCCCACCTGGTGCGCGACAGCCCGAAATGCGACAACTTGGGGTGACATGGATGCGACGACCGACGCTGTGGGGACGATCGAGGTCTTTCTCGCCGATGACAACCTGATCGTGCGCGAGGGCGTGCGCGCCCTCATCGAACGCCATCCCGACCTTTCGGTCGTCGGCGTGGCGGCGGACTTCGAGGGCACTGTCGCCGGGGCGACTGCTACAGCCCCGCACGTGCTCGTCACCGACATCCGCATGCCGCCGTCGTTCCAGCGCGAGGGCATAGACGCCGCCAAGGAGGTGCGCAAACGCCATCCGGGCACGGGCGTGGTGATCCTGTCGCAGTACGACGACCCGGAGTACGCGGTGTCGTTGCTGGCCGAGGGGTCTGCCGGCTATGGGTACCTCTTGAAGGACCACATAGCAGAAGGCAACCAGCTCGTCGAGGCGATCCGGGCGGTCGCGACGGGCGGAACGGCGCTCGACCCCGCCATCGTCGAGGCGTTGGTGCGACCGGTCACCTCGAGCGGAGCGCTGAGCGAGTCCGAGGAGGCGCTCTTGGCGCTCGTGGCCGAGGGCAAGCCGATCAAGGCCATCGCCGCCCAGCGCCAGCTTCCGGCCGAGGCGGTCGACGCCGAGGTCGAGGCCGTCTTTTTCAAGCTCGCCCAGGGTGTGAGCGCCGGCAACCAGGGCGCGTTGCAGCGCTTGCGCCTCTTGCACCAGGCCATCGTCGACCGCGAGGAGCAGGGCGAGACGCTATCGCGGCTGCTGCCCGGTGGGCTGGCGGAGAAGCTGCGATCCGAGGGACGTCGCATCGGCGAGACCGAGCGTGTGGAGGTGACCGTGGTCATGAGCGACATCCGCTCGTACTCGACCATCGCCGAGCACGCGGACCCGAGCCAGCTTGCCGGGCAGCTGAACACTCACCGGGCAGCGATGAACAAAGCCATCTTGGGCGAGGGCGGGACCGTGATGCAATTCGTCGGCGACGCCGTGATGGCCGTTTTCGGGGCTCCCGTCTCCCAGGTCGACCATGCTGACCGCGCCGTCGCCGCTGCTGTCGCAATGCACACTGGCCAAGCCGAGATCAACGAGCGCTGGACGGCGGAGGGGCTACCCCCCTTCGGTCTCGGGCTCGGGCTCTCGACCGGCGAGGCCGCGGCGGCGTTGCTCGGCTCTGAGGAGCGGCTCGAGTACACCCTCGTCGGTGACACCGTGAACCTGTCCCAGCGCCTCCAGCAGCTGGCATCGGCCGGCGAGACGGTGCTCTCCGAGGCCACCTTGCGGGCGCTCACCTGCGAGGTGGCCACCTTGGCCCTGGCGGAACAGCTCGTGAAGGGACGCGATACTCCAGTGGTGGCCTACAAGCTCCTGTCGTACGGCCAGTCGTCATCCGGCGGCGAAGTGGTCACGGCGATCTAAGTCTGAGGGGGAATCGATATGACAGATACCGCAGTGATTTCGGACGCGAGCGAGGCCGGCAAGCACGTGCCCGCGCTCGAGGTGCACGGTGTCCGCAAGACCTTCGAGGCCGAGAACGCGCCCGTGCGGGCGCTGCGGGGCGTCGACCTTACGGTTGAGCGCGGGACATTCCTCGCCCTCATGGGACCGTCTGGTTGTGGCAAGTCGACGCTGCTCAACCTCGTTGCGGGCCTCGACGTGGCAGACGAGGGGACGATCAAGGTTGCGGGCGAGGAGGTGACCGGTAGCAGCGAGGACGAGCTCGCCCGCATGCGCCGGCGCCACATCGGAATCGTCTTCCAATTCTTCAACTTGCTCGAGGGGATGACCGTGCTCGAGAACGTCGCCCTGCCTGCCATCATCGCGGGGCGCAAGCGCAAGGCGGCCGAGACCAGGGCTCGCGATCTCTTGGAGCTTCTCGGGATCGGCGACAAGGTCTCCGCCATGCCCGGCGTGCTCTCCGGTGGCCAACGTCAGCGCTTGGCCATCGCCCGTGCGCTCGCCAACGAGCCGACGCTGCTGCTCGCCGACGAGCCGACGGGTGCCCTCGACTCCGCCGGGGGCCAGGAGGTGATCGAGCTGCTGAGCCGTCTGCATGCCGGCGGCCAGACCATAATGCTCGTCACCCACGACCCGGATGTCGCGGCCGCGGCCGACACCGTCCTCAAGATGCGCGACGGGCGCATCGTTGGCTCGGAGGCCGAGGCGGTTTACGGCACCGCCGAAGGCGCCACCGCAATCGGGACGATCTGAAGGCACGAGGACCGAGGTGATGGTGGACTCCGCCGCAGGCACGGCGACCAGCGTGCCGCCGGCGTCGCGCCTGCAGGCACGCGTCCTGCTCCCGGGGGCGGTGGTCCTCGTCGCAAGCGTCGCGCTCGTCGTCGTCTCCTTGACAGCCGCCCCGCGCGCGGGTCATCGCACCCTCGGAGTCGTCGTTGGTGTCGCGGTCCTTTGTACGGCGGCGGCGGGCTTGGCCACCATGGCCCGGGCCGTCCGTCTCGGCTGGCTCGTCACCGTTGGGGCTCTTGTGGCCGCTCTCGCCGCCGCAGGGTCCCGGCTCGCGCTCACCCACGCCCATCCGGTCCACAGCGCGCCGCACGACGTCGCGACTGTGGCCGCATTGAGCGCCATGGCCATCTCGGTGCACGGCTTGTTGTCGTTGCCGGACGGGGTGCTCGGGCGTAGATCGAGACAGGTCGGCGCCGCCCTCTGGTACGCGGTGGCGCTGGTGGTCGCCGTCGTGCTGATCGCGACGAGCCACGTGCTTGCCCCATGGCCCGCCGCGATCGGATGGCTGATCGCGGTGTCCTCCACGCTCCCGGTGGTGCAGGCCCGCTACCTGGACGCGCTCGCGACGGGGCGTCAACGCATGCAGTGGATCGCCATCGGGGCGGTCGTGGCGGCCGAGCTGATCCTCGTCTCGGTGACGCTCAACCTGCTCGTGGCCTGGCCCGCCCAGATAGCGGTCCCCGCCGCCGGGGCCACGGTGTTCGCGGCCTTGGGACTGTTGTGCGCGGCCAGCCTCCGCCTCGCCCCGCACGCCGACCGCCTCCTTGTGCACCTGATTTCGATCCTGGGGTTCAGTGTCGTGGTCGCGGCGATCTATCTCATAGTGGTCCGCGGCCTCGGCAAGACGCCGACAGGCACCACTGACCGGGAGGTGCTCGGGCTTTCGATAGTGGCCGCTGCGATCGCGGCCGTCGGCTACATCCCGGCCCGGGATCGGTTCGCGCGCATGGCGACCGGATTCGTGTACGGCGCCCGCGAGGCCCCCGACGAGGTGGTCCGCAGCTTCGGGAGCCGGCTCACCCGTGCCATCCCCATGGACGAGCTCCTCTTGCAGCTCGCCGAGTCCCTGCGCAAGACGCTCGCCCTCAAGTCCGCTGAGATCTACACGGGCACGGGCGATGTCCTAGAGCTCGCGGTGTCGGTCCCCGACCTCGGCTCGCGCTCTCTCGTCATCTCCGACAGGGAGCGGCCGGTGATCACCCATGCCGGGGTCTCGGGCAACGCCTGGGCCTCGGTCTGGATGCCGACGCTGCTCGACGGCAGGGCAGGCGGGCCGATCCGCGTCGCCCCGATCTGCCACGGGGGCGAGCTCTTGGGCACCATCGTGGTCGCAAGAGCCGAAGGCGCAGTCGGCTTCACCGAGGAAGACGACCGCGTCCTGACCGACCTGGCCCGCCAGGTCGGCCTCGCGTTCCGCAACGCCCAGCTCGACACAGCCCTTTTGACCTCGCTCGAGGAGTTGAAGAGGCAGGCCGACGAGCTGCGCGCCTCGCGCGCACGCATAGTCGCGAGTGGTGACGCGGAGCGCCGACGCGTCGAGCGGAACCTGCACGACGGAGCCCAGCAGCACTTGGTGGCCCTGGCGGTGAATCTTCGCCTGGTGAAAGACATCGTCGTCGAGGACCCTGAAGGGGCCGTGGAGATGCTCGAGGAGCTCGGGACGGCCGTGCAGGACACGATCCAGGAGCTGAGAGAGCTGGCGCATGGGATCTACCCGCCGCTCCTTGTCGACAGCGGCCTGGCAGGGGCGCTGCGCCCCGTGGTGAACCGGAGCCCGCTCGACATAGAGCTCATGATCGAGGACATCGGACGCTATGAAGGCGACATCGAGGCCGCCATTTACTTCTGCTGTCTGGAGGCTCTTCAGAACGCTGGCAAGTACGCGCAAGACGCGCACGTCACAGTGCGCATCTGGAAGGAGTCCGGAGGGTTGCTGTTCGCGGTCGCCGACAACGGTCCGGGCTTCGATGTGCGCAAGGCCCAGCACGGGCACGGCTTTGTAAACATGATGGACCGCTTGGGCGCCATCGGCGGGTCGGTGCGCTGGGAGTCGGAGGTCGGCCGGGGCACCCAGATCCTGGGCTCGGTCCCACTCAGTTGAGCAGCTCCCGGGCCGGCGCGGAGCAGGCCGTTCAGCTCACGAAACCGTCCTTGTCACGCTCCTCCCACAGCCGACGCAGGGTCGACGGCCCGAAATGCTCCTTGTGCATGTACGCCCGCGCCCCGCTCGTACGGGCGTCTTCGGGCAGGTCATTGACGTCGTAGGTCGAGCAAAGGAACACGACGGTGCCAGGGTGACCAGCCACGATGCGCCGGGTCGCCTCCAGGCCACCCATTTCGGGCATGTTTATGTCCATGAGGACGAGGTCCGGGTGAAGCAAGTCGGTGAGCGCTATCGCCTCGATGCCGTTGGAGGCCTCGCCAACGAGCTCGAAGCCCTCCGTGCGGCGCACGACAGCCCGCGCGGCCAATCGGAAGGGCGCCTGGTCGTCGACGACAATGACGGAGAGGGGGGCATCCATCAGCTATCCATTGTCCCACTTTGCAGGTGGGACAACCTTGGAGGTGCCACCCGGAGCTCGGTGTAGCTAGCTTCCCGACTGCGCGCTCAGGTAGACGAGCACGGCCTTCACGCGGCGGTTGACGTCGCGCTCTTCTGAGAGGCCGAGCTTGGAGAAGATCGCGTTCGAGTGCTTCTCGACGGCGCGCTCAGAGACGCCCAGGGTCTCGGCGATCGCCCCGTTCGACTTGCCCTGCGCCATCTCGGCGAGGATCTCGGACTCCCTCGGGGTGAGCCACTCGAGATCGGACTTGCGGTGGCTGGCGCGGGCCCGGACCAGCTCGTCGACCACGAGCGGGTCGATGACCGACCCGCCGCCGGCGACGACGCGGATCGCCTGAGCGAGCTCGTTCGCCCCCGCGACGCGCTCTTTCAGCAGGTAGGCGCGTCCAGCCGAGCCTTCCTGCAAGAGCGCGAGCGCATAGGCCGGGGCCGTGTACTGGCTGAGGACCACGACTCCGACGCTCGGCTCGTGCTCGCGCAGCCATGCCGCCGCCTGAATGCCCTCGTCCGTGCCGGTCGGGGGCATCCTGATGTCGGTCACGACGACATCAGGCTTGTGCTCGGCGATGAGCTCGAGGAGCTGGGGGAGGTCCGACGCGACACCGGCAAGCTCGAGGTCGTCGTGAGTCTCGACGAGTCGCGAGATCCCTTCGCGCAACAACGCGTTGTCCTCCGCCAGGACGACCCGGATCACGTCCACCGCGGGCGAGCCTAACCGCTCCTGTTGCCCGCAGAGGGGACAAGCAGGGCTTCCGGCTCAGTCACCGCCTGGCGGAGCCATAGCTGGCACCGGGCTGAGAGCGCTCCATGGGCCAGGTCGGCCCGGCAACGCCCGTGTCAGCGGCGCGCGATCACGCCGAGCACGCTCTCGACCGGGCTCGGGCGCGCGATCACGTAGCCCTGCACGCGGTCGACCCCGAGCTCCCTCAATACCTCGAGGGTCGCCTGGTCTTCTGCCGCCTCTGCGACGGTGATAAGGGAGAACGCCTTGGCCAGGCTGACCACCGCGGAAACGACATGGCGGCTCGATGCCTCCTGGGGCAGGTCGCGGACGAATTCGCGGTCTATCTTCAGAAATGAGACAGGTAGTCGCTTCAGATAGGAGAAGCCCCCGTACCCGGCGCCGAAGTCGTCAAGTGCGACCTTGCAGCCGATGTCGTTGAGTCCCTGCACGAACGCCTCGGCCGCTGCTGTATCGCGCAGCAGCGCCGTCTCTGTGATCTCGCAGACGACAAGCTCTGGCGAGGCGCCGGAGTCCGCGAGAGCATTGCGCACGACGGAGAGCATGTTCGGGTCCACCACCGACTTGGCCGAGAGGTTGAACTCCACGTGATGGCCCTGCGCCGCGAGGCGCACTGTCTCGCCCACGACCCAGCGGTCGATCTCGGAGATGAGCCCGAACTCCTCAGCCGTCGGCAGGAAGCGGTCCGGGAGAACTATCTCGCCGGTCGGGCTGATCATCCTGATTAGCAGTTCGTGCTGGACCGTCAGGTTCATGTCGAGGTCGACGATGGGCTGTGCGTAAAGGACGAAGCGGTCCTGATCGAGGGTGTCGCGGATACGGCCCACCCAGCTGAGCTTCGCAAGCTCGCGTTCGACTCGTAGCTGCTCGGCCGCCCGCTCGGTGATGTCGTCGAAGACGACGACGGCACCAGTGATCTCGCCGGTCTTAAGAGGCGATGCGCTGTAAGCGACGGGAAGGAGGGATCCGTCCCTGCGGGTGAAGGTGTCCTGGCCGACGTTGAGCGTCTCGCCCGCCTCCCAGACGTTCCTCAGCGGAGAGCCCTCCGGCGAGTAGGTTGACCCGTCCGCACGCTGGTAGTGGCAGGTGGCGTGTATCGACTTGCCCAACAGGTCAGCTGCCGCCCAGCCCAAGAGCCGTTCGGCGGCCGCGTTCACGAAGGTGACCATGCCGGAGCCGTCCGTGGCGATCATGCCCTCTGCCATGTGGTCGGTGATCGCCGCGAGAAACTGGCGCGAGTGCTCGATCTCTTGCTGCGCGGCTATCTGGTCGGTGACGTCCTGGCAGGTGCCGACGATCCTCACGGGCGTTTTCTCGTTG
>JBEKMZ010000093.1:0-13984 GCA_049523315.1 Acidimicrobiales bacterium
CCGACGCGTCGTTAGTGCGGAGGGTTCTTGCCGAATACGAGGTTCAGACCGTCTTCCATCTCGCCGCGCAGACGATCGTGCCAATCGCCAACCGGAGCCCGGTCTCGACCTTCGAGACGAATATCGCCGGAACCTGGACGGTGCTCGAGGGGGTACGGCTGGGCGGGTCCGAGGTCGAGGTAGTGGTTGCCTCGTCGGACAAGGCCTACGGGCCTAGCGCGCGGCTGCCTTACCGGGAGGACCACCCACTTCAGGGTCGCAGTCCATACGATGTGAGCAAGAGCTGCGCCGATCTGATTGCCCAGGCGTACGCGGCCACCTGGTCGACCAATGTCTGCGTGGTCCGGTGCGGGAACCTCTTTGGCGGTGGCGACCGGAACTTCAACCGGCTGGTCCCAGGCGTCATCCGCGACGTGATGTCCGGGCGCAGGCCTGTTCTTCGCTCTGACGGGAGTCCCGTTCGGGACTACATCTACGCGGAGGATGCGGCACGCGCCTACCTGCTGCTCGCCTCGGCGATGAGGACTGACGGCTCACTTCGGGGAAGGCCGTTCAATTTCTCCTTGGAGGCTCCTACGAGCGCGCTCGAGGTCGTCACCTTGATCCTCGAGGTCATGGGCTCCGACTTGTTGCCCGACATTCGAGCGACCGCAACCCGGGAGCTGAAAGAACAGTACCTGGACGCCTCCGCGGCCCGTACGACCCTCGGCTGGCAACCGGAGGTTCCATTGGCGGAGGGGATGAAGAGGACCGTGGACTGGTACGCGGCTCATGACTGAGTCCGAGGTCAGCTCGATTCGCCAGTGCCGGATATGCGGATCAAAGGGACTCTTCCCAGTCCTTGACCTTGGTCGCCAACCGCTCGCCAATGCCCTCTTGAGCTCGCCGAGCGTCCCTGCGGTGGCGTTCCCGTTGTCAGTTGTTGGTTGTGATGGTTGCGGGGTCATGCAGCTGAGCGCGACGGTGGATCCTCGCGTCATGTTCGATGATTATCTTTACTTCTCCTCGTATTCCGACTCGATGGTGGACGCAATGCGCCACCTCGCAATGACCACATGCACAGAACTGGGCCTCGGACCCGTTGACTTGGTGATGGAGATTGCGAGCAACGATGGCTACCTTCTTGGGCACTACCGTGACCTCGGGGTTCGGGTGCTGGGAGTCGAACCAGCCGCAAACGTTGCTCTTGTCGCACAACAGGCAGGGATCGAGACTCGCGTCGATTACTTCACGGCCGCGCTTGCCAGTGAGCTCCGCTCAGCCGGCTACCGGCCGCGGGTGATCCACGCAAACAATGTTCTTGCGCACGTCCCGGATATTCACGACCTCATCGAAGGCATCGCGATCCTCTTGGAGGACGACGGCGTGGCGATCGTCGAGACTCCTTACCTACTCGATCTCGTCGACCGGGCCCTATTCGAGACGATCTACCACGAGCACGTGTTCTATTACTCACTCGAAGCGCTGCAGTACCTCTTTGGAGAGCATGGCATGTCCATCCAGGACTGCGAGCATCTGGACGTCCACGGCGGATCGTTGCGTGTCACCGCAGGCAAGGGCACGGCTGGGCCGACAGTCCGCGCGGCCCGTTCTTTCGCCGAGGAAGCGTCACGCTCGTTGCGGGCACAGTCCGATTACGCCCCGTTCGTCTCGGAGGTGTTGGAGGAACGGGCTGAGGTCGTGAGCCAACTTCTTCAGGTCACGGCGTCTGGGAGATCTCTCGCGGGTTACGGCGCAGCCGCCAAGGCAACCGTTCTGCTCAACTTCACCGGAATCGATCACACAACGATCGATTATGTCGCCGACCGGAACCCGGTCAAGCAGGGGCGGCTCATCCCCGGCGTCGCGATACCGGTCGTATCCCCGCAACACCTGCGGGCTAACCCCCCTGATGTGCTTGCAGTTCTGGTGTGGAATCTCGCCGACGAGGTGCGCTCCCAGTTGCAGTGGTTCACCGAAGCTGGTGGCGAGCTTGTCGTTCCTCTGGAAGAAAGGAGGGCTGTTGATCGAAGGACTTCAGGTCGTGCCGCTCCGTCGCATTCCGGATGAGCGGGGGACCGTCTTCCACATGCTGCGAGCCAGCGATCCCCACTTTCGCACGTTCGGTGAGATCTACTTCAGCTCCGTCTACCGGGACGCGATCAAGGGTTGGCACCGACACGCGGACATGACGCTGAACTATGCATGTATCTGGGGTCGCGTCAAGCTTGTCGTCTTCGACGACCGCGAAGGCTCACTTAGCCGCGGCGAGTGTCAGGAGATCTTCCTCGGCCCGGACGACTACTCCCTCGTCGTCATACCTCCTGGAATTTGGAACGGTTTCAAGGGCATGGCGGAGGTATCTGTCATGGCCAACTGCTGCACTCACGAACACGACCCGCGCCGAAGTGAGCGGGTCGATCCGCATTCGGGCCACGTTCCTTACGACTGGTCTCGAGTCGACCAGTAATCAGGGTTCGAAACTCGTGACCGCCTCAACGACCCTGTCGACAAGATGAGGGGGCATCAGTGAGTGGAGTGGCAGAGTCACGACTTCGTCGCACACCAGCTCAGTCATCGGGAGAGCATCGGTCCGGCACTTGCGGAAGTGGCTGTGGCGATGCACGGGGATGAAGTGAATGCCGGTTGCAATGCATCGGTCATCCATGTGGCCGATAAAGGCTGGGCGAAGGTCAGCACGCACCCTGAGGCTGTAAATGAACGGACTCACGCCTGAGAACGACTTCGCCACGGGGGCGCACCAGGAGAGACCTGAGAAGGCACCGTTGTAGGTTCGACAAACCGCCCGCCGACTCTCGATAAACTCGCCCACCCTCGCCATCTGGCTCAGACCGACGGCGGCGGAGACGCTGTTGAGGTGATAGCGGAAGCCGTCGGAGACAACGTCGTACTCCCAAGCGCGTGCGTTTTTGTACCGTAAGTGAGTTTCCTTGTCCACACCCAGGAACCGGTACAAGCGCAACTGATCCTCACTGGACTCGTCGGGCACAACCACGCAGCCACCGTCCAACGCAGTGACCACCTTCACTGGATCGAAGCTGAAACAGGTAAGGTCGCCGGTCGAACCGATCGAATGGCCATCCACCTCGGTGCCGAAGGCGTGGCAAGCGTCCTCGACGACTCTGAGCCCGTGGTCATCGGCAAGCTTGTAGAGATTGTCCAGGTCGGCAGGCAATCCAGCGAAATGCAACGGGAGAAGGGCTCGTGTCCTCGGGCCGATCAAACGTTCTGCGGAGAAGGGGTCGATCCCCAGATTTGGTTCGCAGATGTCCGCCATGACCGGCTCGGCGCCACACATGCGAATCGCCTGGTGATCTGCGACGTAATTGAACGATGTCGTTATTACTTCGTCCCCGGGACCCACGCCGGCCAATCGCAAGGCGATATGCAAGGCGGAGGTACCCGTGTTCACTGCGACGACCCTCCTCGACGACAGGCCCAGGAACTCCGCTATCGCAGTCTCGAACTGCTGGGTCAGCCTTCCCATGCCGAGCCATCCGTCTGCGAGCGCGTCGACAACCGCCTTAATGGTGTCGGTTCCTGTGAAAGGGCTGAACACGGGGATAGAGGTCAACGCGCGCTCCACCCGTGAGGAGGACACGGGCCGCTCGCTATCACTACTCATTGGCTTCGCTCGTAGTAGAGAACCAAGGATCCTTCTCCTCAGCGCAGCGGTTGTTGTCTCGTGTCGCGATCGGTCTCGCCGGGACTCCGACAACGGTCACGCCGGGAGCGAAGTCTCGGGAAACGACTGCATCCGCTCCAACGACCGCTCGGTCTCCGCTGCGAACGTTCGGGAGAATCGTCGCGTTGCTCCCGATCATCACCTCGTTTCCGATGACGACCTGTCCTGCCACCGTCGCCCCTGGCATCACGTGCACGCCGTCGCCAAGTCTCGTGTCGTGATCGACGGTCGCGTTCGTGTTCGTGTTCACATCCTCTGGATGCTGAATGATTGGAACCCCGAGCCAACTGAAGTTGTAGGAGTATCCGTGTCGCGTTGCGAACGACATCCAGTCGTGCCGCACCCTCACACCGTCGGGATCAGCTGCCGTGGCCTGGATCGTTGCCAGGTCACGCGGCCTTCGCTCGGTGCGAAGGACCGGCTCGTCAGCTTCTGGGTTCATCGCGGTATCGATGCTACTCACCCCGTCTTGGACCATCGAGTATCGGCACTGGTGCAGAGAAGTGAGGAGAGATCACCTGCGGAGCGAGCCGAGCTGTCCCCGCCAGGCCCGACGGAGGCCCTTGAGGCTCATGCCGGGGCTCAGAACGGCCATGGCCGGGAGCAGAGCCACTGCTCGCAGTTTGGCCCCTTCGGACCACTGCCTTCGCGATTCGAGCCAGAGATCTGCGAAAGCGAGCTGGCGATAGGTGCGGCTCAGGACCCAGCGACGGAGCACTCGAGTGGCGACTTGCCTCTCGCTCTCGGACAGCCCGAGTCCATCGGTCGCCCGCTTCAGTTCGCGCAGCATCTGCGTATTGGGGAAGTGCAGGCGAGACTCTGTGCCTGTGATGCCGAACATTGTCGCATCGGCGGTCTTCTCGCGGAAGACTCTGTAATCGGCTAGCGGCTCGGCGATTGTCTCGATAGGCGCCAGGAGAAGGGCGCGCCAGACAAGTACTACGTCGCTGCCCCAGATGGGCAGCGGTGGACCGATCTGGGTCAGGATCTCTTTGCGCCACAGCCCGTAGATGGTGAGCCATCCTCTCCTCGAAAGGTGGGCACGCAGACGCGTCTCCAGGTCCGGGGAGGCCAGCTCAGGAGGCTCTTGCCGGACCGATATCGCTTCGCCTTTGTCATCGATGCGCCGGTGTGCAGGCACGCAGAGAGCGGCCTCGGGCCGGGACTGCAGAACCTCCAAACAGCGGGAGACGAAGTCTCGCGAGTAGACGTCATCGTGAGCCGCCCACGCGAAGAACGGAGCAGTGCTGAGAGAGAGCACGCGTTGAAAGTTCGTTGCCGCCCCGAGGTTCACCTCATTGCGCAAGTACCGGACCCTGTCGTCTCGCGCCGCGACGGCTCGGCAGAGATTCTCCGTCCCATCGGCCGAAGCGTTATCGCTGATGATGACCTCGATGTTCGTCTCCTCCTGGGCGAGAAGGGACGTGAGGGCCGTCTCCAGATAAGGCATTCCGTTGTAGACGGGAAGGCCGATGCTGACGCGGGCGCCAGGTCCAACAAGATGACCTGGCGAGATCTCAATGCTCGGCATCTCGTCCATTTGGTGAAGCTAAACCTAGGACTAGATGAGGCACACGAGGATGCTCCTTCGCCACCATGTCAAGGTAACAGACGGGGCACAGCCCTCAGGGTTACCGGGAGATCACTGGACGGAGCGCTGAAGTCAGGTCCTCGGCGCCACGCGCCGGCTCTGGCGCCTGGCGATTTGCCGGGCTACAAATGTGATCGACACCAACAAGGCTGCATAGATCGCTCCTAGCGCAAGGGCAGCCGGGACTATGGAAAGTCCCGTTGTAGCACCGAAGGCAAAGACTGTCTTGAGGATCAACCAGATAGCAAGCAGGCCAAGCGACGCTGCAACGACCGAGAGCGGATAGCGACGACCGAGCGGGCTCGGCATCTTCGTCTTGTACAGCGTCCAGTACATAGTCAGTCCGATCACTTCGCTCAGGATCATCACGGCGGCAGCGCCGTCCGCGCCCCAGAGCGTGACGGCGACTGCGTTCGCCGCCAGGTTCGCCGTGGTGACGGTGCCTATCACGCGCCACAGGCGCTGCTCGGCTCCGACAAAGATCACCATTTGAAACAAGTATCCGTTCAAGAGGGCGATCGCCCCGGCGCCGGTCAGGATTGCCAGAGGCGGACCCGCGCCGGCGAATCTTGCGCCAGCGATCCACACGACGAAGGGCCGTGCGAACAGGGCACCGAATAGGGGCAAGGGAAGCGCAACGGTGAGGATCACATCGAGTGCTCGCCGTGCCAGGAATTGGCGCCGCTCGTCACTAGAGCTCATGAACTCCGGCAGCAGGGCGTTGGAAAGCAGGACTGGCATGGCGAAGAGGAAGGTCGCGATCTGAAACGCGACCCCGTACAGGGCGACAGGACGGCTGCCACGGATCAGGTACAGCATGATGCTGTCCGCACGGGCGTAGACAACGGCGAAGAGGTCGAACTGTCCGAATGGCAAAGACGCTCGAAGCGTGCCCGCCAATCCATGCCGGCTACCTCGGAACTTCGGCTGCACAACCTGTCTCGCGAGCGCGAGGGCGATCACCCCGCTCGCGATGACAGAGATCAAGTAGGCGAGCGCATAGCCACGAGCGTGCAAATGGTCCTCGACCACCACCAGAGTTGCCGCTAGCAGAAAGACGCTGGAAATCGTGTCCAAACTCGCTCGTGAGCCGCTGCGTCCGCGCCCGACAAGCACCGATCCACTCGTTATGAACAGAGCCATCAGTGGTATTCCTGGCGCCAGGATCAGCACCATTTCCACGGTTTCGGTCCGGCCCCAGTAGACCGGCAAGCCAAGAGCCACTGCGGCCACTCCGGCACCTAGCGATACGGCGATCGTGGCGACAATTGCGCGTCCAAAGGCCGTCTGTGCGTCAGCGTCCGGCTTCGCGATCTCGCGCATCGTGAGTGTCGCTACGCCAGGTGCACCTAGGAACGAGAAGACGGTCACCCAGGCCAGAGCTGCCGTGATAGGCCCCCATTGGAGCGGACCAAAGTACCGTGTCGCTTCGCGTAGTGCTACGAGGGAGATAATCGCTCCGAGGACGCGTCCGCCGACGCGTGCAGCGGTACCGTATGCGATTCGGCGCGTCTGCTTGCCGGTGTCGCTCAAGTCGGTCTCGCGGTCAGAACGCGATCGCAGGGAGATCGCGGGCATTGCGGTCTGATGATTGCGCTGACGGGCAGATTCCGAACTTCACCGAGACATATCGTGACACCTCGAAAGGTCCCAGAGAGGGAGACGGGTCTGGATCCCGGCTTTGGCAATCGCTACAGGGCCCCGGTGTCCGCTGCAGCACCCCGCGGACTTCCCCAGGTATGCGGGGGTTCTGAGGCGTCTCGCTATACATTCTTCGTCAATGGCTCACGAAAACCCGGCTGGATGCGACTCGGCTGGAGTAAGAGTTGACTAGTCCAAGCGACGTCCGGCGGCCCGTGCTGATGGTTGACTGGCTGGGTCGCGGAGGAATCGCGCATTGCACGCAGGCATGGGTGCACGAGCTGCGGGGCGCGGGCGAGACTGTCGAGCTTGTGACGAGATCGGGCAGGGAGCTCGTGGCGGCAGTCCCCGGTTCACGCGGGGTTGGCGGTAGGGGCGGAGCGTTGCCCGACTATCTTGCCGTCGTCGCGGCTGCGAGGCGCCTGGTTCGGCAAGTCGGTCCTCGTGCCGTCGTGCTGCACGGGACCGTCTTTCCAGAAGTCGAGCTGGGCTTGCTGAATGCTGCTCAGCGTCAAAACAGCACCGTGATCTTCGTCGCTCACGAACCCGCACCGCCGCACAACGTGCCCGGGCCTCGTCGGGCCTTCGTTCGTTTGGTTAGGCGGGCTGACTTCGTCGTCACACATACCGAGTTCGTCGCCGGACAGATTCGAGCGCTGACGGGGCGTCACGACTTGACACTGTTGCCACTGCCGATCCCGGTCGGTTTGGTCTCTGCCGGGTTGGGCGCGGTGTCGGTCGTCGAGCCCTCGCCGGTCCCGTTGGCTCTGTTGTTCGGGAACCTCCACCGCAACTACAAAGGCTCGAGCACAGTCGAGGAGCTCGCCATGGGGGGTGTGGACGGTTGGAGATTCGCACTCGTCGGAAAAGGTGCGCCGGCGCTGCTCGCGGGCTCGACGACGGTATCCCGGTTCCTCGAGGCCGGTGAGCTCGTGGCTACAGTCTCGGGCTCGGCCGCGACGTTGCTGCCATACACGCGGGCGGCGCAAAGCGCAGCACTTGTGCTCGCGCAAGCTGTCGGCTCCGTCGTCGTCGCGACCTCCGTCGGCGGCATCCCCGAACAGGTCGAGGACCACGTCACAGGGAGGCTTCTGCCTTTTGGAGCTGGCGTCGAACAGTGGAGGGACGTGCTCGTCGAGCTCGGCGATCCGAAGGAGCGAGATCGGTTGGCAGCTGCCGCGCGCGTCGCAGTCGAACGTGCCCACCTCGCCTTCACCGCCGGAGTGATCGAGCTCCTAGGAGCCGGTCACTGAGGCGGATGCCTTATCGGCCTCTATCTTCGAAGACCGTACGCAGCGTACGGCCGATGATCTGAAGGTCAAGGCCAAGGCTCTGATGGCGCAGGTAGTAGAACTCGTACTGCAGCTTCTCGAGGGCGTCGATATCGCTCGATCCGTAGTCGTAGTTGATCTGTGCCCAGCCGGTGATACCGGGACGGACGAGATGGCGAAGATCGTAGAAGGGGATCGTCTTTGCGAGAAGTTCGACGTAGTGCGGTTGCTCGGGTCTGGGGCCGACGATCGACAACTCATGACGCAGCACGTTCCACACCTGTGGCAGCTCGTCGACGTGCAGGCGTCGGAGCAGCTTGCCGACCTTGCCGAGCCGAGGGTCGTTGACTGCCGTCCAACTTGACGTGGCGCTTCCTGGAGGCATCGTCCTGAACTTGTGGATTGTGAACACCACGCCGTCCTTGCCCACCCGCGGCTGGCTGTAGAAGAGGGGTCCGCGGTTGCCGAATAGGTCAACGAGCGCGACAAACGGCACGGCCACAGCCAGGGCCAAAATCCCAGGCAGTGCGATCACAAGGTCCATGAACCTCTTGCTCCGAGCGTAAGCCGGTCTGTGGATCTCGTTGATGTCGAACAGGAGCGATATCCGCTCGAGCTCCGAGATCGGCAGCTTGCCCAGCCAGACGTCGTAAAACAGCGAAAGCGTCCTGATCCGGACCCCCTTCGAGTGGAGCTCAGCGGCTTGACTTACGATCTCCTCGCGGTGTTGGGCGTCACGATCCAGCACTAGCAAGTTCGCGTTGGTGGCTGCGAGCAGCTTGGCCAACGGCCTGGGGTGGTCGGCAGTCGGCATCATGTCATTGGACGACACCACTTCGATCAACTGTGCCGGTCGCTCGGTGTGTTCCTTGGTGTCGCGGGCGAGGCGCTCCGCTTCTTCGCCGGCGATGATCGCGACGACGCGATCCTGGCTCGCCCTGATGCGTTCAGTAGCGCCCGACAATGCAGAGACGAGAACAAATACCGGAACGAGGATCGCGGAACTGACGAAGACGACGAAGCGGGGGAGGAGTTGCGCGCCCGTGAATAGCTGTAGGACGGAGATCACGAGGTCGGCGGCTGCGAGGGCGGCGAACGCCCTCGCGAAGCTGCGCGACAGGCGTCCACCGGAGTCCGGCAGCCCGGCCGCGTAACTCGTCGCCCAGATCAGGGCAATGAAGACAAGTATCCATCCGAAACGTGGCTCTTCAGTGAGAGAGTAAACGTGCCGAGCTACATAGCGTGAATGAACAGCTTCGGTCGCGATGACGACAGCTAGCGTCAAGACGGGAAGGAGCCACTTGACCGGACGACTCATCACAGACCATTCAACTCCAGAAGAAGTCGTCGGCGGTGCCAATGCCCCCGAACCAGCATCTGAGCTCGAGGTCCCGCACTCGCAACGGCCCGCACAGCACGCCCGCGCGAGCAGCGTAAGTGCCCTTGGGGCCTTCGCAGGGCTGGGCGCCGCGGTGCTTTGTCTCGCGTTCTCGCCCAAGGTGAGCTCGCAGACCTTCACGCCCAAATTCGCGGTCGTGCTCCTTTTCGCGGCTGTCGGCATCGTTCCATTGGCGAGACTTGTCCAGACGCGTTCCCCTTTGCGGTGGCCCGCTAGGGCCGCGGTGGCGTTCCTGGTAGTGGCGCTCGTGTCGGCGTTGCTCTCGCCTTCTCCGAACATTGGGATATTCGGTCTCTACCTTTGGGGTACGGGCTGGCTGCTCTGGCTTGCGGTCGCCGGAGCCTTCGCGATCGGAGCCTCCCTTGGCCCGAACGACCGCCAGTGGCTCTTCGGGGGCCTCCTTGTAGGCGCCCTCGCCAATGCTCTCGTGGCGGTCATCCAGATAGTCTGGCAACCTCAGAATGCGGCCCTTGCCCTGTACGACGGCTCGCAGGCCGATGGACTCCTCGGCAACCCGATCCATCTAGAAGCGCTCCTGCTGGGGGCGCTGGCGCTAATACTTCGAAGGACGTGTCAGGCCCCTCGGCGCTGGGGTGCGGCGGTTCTGCTCCTGGCGGTCGGGATCGAATTCACCTTCGAGCGCTTCGCTCTTCTCATCCTCCTCATCCTGATTCTTTACGCGCTGTATGCCTACGGGATGCGTCGTGGTGGGGTCTTCGGCCTTCTGGTTGCCGTCGGCTATGCGGCTGCTTACGCGAGCCGCGGGTCGGGCCTCGGCTCGCGTGTGGTAGCTGGCACCGATGAGACGACCTTTGGCACCCGTATTCGAATCTGGTGGGAGGGCGCGCACTACATGCTGCACCACCCCTTGTTGGGTGCCGGGCCGGGCCAGCTCCGTACCGCGATGGACTCGATCGCTACCCTGTCGTTCTTCCAGCACGTCCTGGCCGGCAAGATACTCACCGACGGCCACGACATCTTTGTCGAGGTGGGAGTGACTACGGGTGTTCTCGGACTGGCCTGCTTCCTATTGTGGCTGTTGGGCGCCACCCGGGTGGCTCGGCCAGGAGCCTTCCTCGGTTTTGCCGCGTCTCTTCTCGGTGTCGAGCTCGTCGAGCCTCTCAACGTAGCCATCCTTCCGCTTGTCTTCTTGGGCCTCGGCGCCGCGACGGCGGTGCGCCTCAGACCCGTGGAGAGTGCGGGCGCGGTCGGATACCAGTCCACGGTCGAGCCGCCCGTTGAGGCATCGCCGGTGCAGAGACGCGCCGCGAACCCATATGGCGCCGTCATCACCGCCCTCGCCGTGGTCATGGCCCTTTTTCTCGGAGTGACCATGGTGCTCGGAGACGCGAAACTATTCAGTGGCACGAGTGCGGGTCTCGGCCAGCCTTACAACCTCGCCGATGCCCACGACGCGAATCGCCTCTTGCCCTACTGGCCTGATTCGGCGCTCGAGGTGGCACAAATCGAGGCGTTCGACAGTTCTACTGCGGTCCGCGGCTCCAGGGCCATCTTGGAGGACTCCCGTCACTGGACGGTCGTTGCGGTCGGTCGAGATCCTAGGAATCCACATCTTTGGACGCTCTTGGGAGGTGCCGATATCGGGCTGAAGGCGTATGGACTCGCTCGAGTCGACTTCCATCGCGCCCTTTCGTGTGACAGGTGGTATACCCAGGCACTTGATGGACTTGGACAGGTCGCGGGGGTCCAAGGGGATTGGACCGAGGCGGTGCATTGGTACGCGCTCGCCCTAACGACCGTGGTGAGGCTCCCGGAGGCTGCGTACTCGATCCGAGGCTTACTCAAAGGAGCCGAGCTACATACATCGGCTCGCAAGTGAGAATCGTCATCCGGCGACGCTGCTCCAGCGGGCCATAGGTAGAGGCGGGGACATTAAGCCCGCGAAAATGGTCAAGACGCTGGGATATCACTTCGAGCTAAAGTTTCGATTAGGTGCTGCCGACATTGTAATCGGGTAGTACTTTCCATTGACCCGAGGGAGGAAAGCATTAATGAAAAACGTTCCTGAGAGGCTCCGTGCACGGCGCCTTAGGATGGAGCAGGGAGAGCAGGGCTTCACACTGATCGAACTGCTCGTCGTCCTGCTCATCATCGGCATCTTGCTCGCGATCGCGATCCCGACATTCCTGTCGGTGACCAAGACCGCGAACAACACTGCAGCTCAGTCCAACCTGCAGACCGCGCTCACGGGCTCGAAGACGTACTTCGAGTCTGCCAACCAGACCTACAGCGGCATTTACGGCACCACGGCGTACTCGAACATCAAGGCGGTCGACACTGGCCTCTCGTTCGTGAGCGGCGGCGCCAGCGCTGTCTCGACAGCGTCGAACGTCATCTCGATCTACGCACCGGCAAGCGGTGCCTATGTCGTGTTGACCTCGTACTCTGCCGGCACGCACGACTGTTGGGGCATCGAGGACATCACGGCCGTGGGCACGGCGCTTTGGGGCGAGAGCACGGTTGGCACCTACTACGGGGTGTGGAAGGTCCAGACCACGAACGCCAACTGCCACGCCAACTACGGCACGACCCCGACGACGATTAGCACGACTGGTTTCCCATCTGGGTAACTAGCTAGGATTCCCTTGTTTCGATTGCCTCTGGGACGGCAGGTCGAGCAGGGGTTGAGATAGAAAGAGCCCCTCGCAGCCCTTGGTTGCGAGGGGCTCTTGTCATTTCTTCGGCGACTAATGGTGTCATCTGAGTATGACCGGTGCCTCGTCGGCGACAGCTTCCAGGAAGCGCTGGGCACCGGACCGGCCGTGCTGCCGCAGGTGCCGCTCCAGCGACGATGACATCGTGCACGAATGTTTCCCAGAGGCCGGCACGGATATCCCACGGGTGACCCTACGGACTTGTCCTCGGAGCCCCCTTCGCCTACCAGAGTCTGTGACCCGCTTCCTCGCCTGACAGTGATATAGGGCACGTGCGGCCCAGTCGATACTTCACCGCTCCGGCTCAATGTCGCCACGTAGATGACAGGCGCTGAGTCCGGTGATGGAGCTGCCTCGGTCGGGATTCGTGGCGCTTGTCGCCCTTCGCTGAAGAGTCCACCTTCGCTGGACATACCAGTTGCCTCGTGGACCCTACCCGGTCATCTTCGACATGTCGATGTCGAGGGCCTGGTCGGCGACGATCTTCTTGAGACAGGTGTTCTCCTGCTCGAGATCCTTGGGCCGCTTGGTGACCTCGGCCTTCATGCCCCTTACTGGTTGCGCCAGCGGTGCCAGATGGACTCGGTGATCTCGAGCTGACGCGTGCCACTGGCCCCGGCTTCTCGCCCTCGGCGAGCCAGCGGATGATCTGCTCCGGGCTGTGCCTTCGTCGCTTCACCGTCGTGTGGTTTTTCCTTCCCGACGATTGGTTCTCGGACTCGCACAACGGGTTGATAACTTCAAGAGGCCCCGGCCGCCGAAACAACGGCTCAGCAGCCTCGGTAGACCATGCCACCGGAAAACAGACAAGCGCAGCACGTAACGTGTAGGCATGTCCGACGAGAGGGTTTCAGTAGCCTCGGATGCCTTTTTTGACTACATGTACAAGAAGTGGAATGCCGCGTGGGACCGTTTTGGTGAACATCCTCGGCTCGACGGCGTGAGGTTCCTGGACTTCGGTTGCGGCCTTGGCGCCTTCTCGGTCCACGCCGCCCAGGAAGGCGCTCAAGTTGTCGGACTCGACATCGATTCCGACTCGATCGTGGAGGCGAAATCGATCGTCGCGCGGCGGTTCTCTGATCTCGATATCACCTACACAGACACGCACATCGAGGAACTCGACGGGACGTTCGACGTCGTTATGACGAACGAGGTGCTGGAGCACGTCGTTGACCTCGCTGGCTGCCTCGAAGCGGTACGGAATCGGCTTCGTCCGGGCGGAACGTTCTTCGCAGGCTGGGGTCCTCTTTGGTACTCGCCAACGGGTGGTCATCAGTTGACCATCAGGATTGGGAAGTTTCCCATCCCGTGGTCACACCTTATAGGGCCGATCGCAACTGCCCAGTCGCACAAGCACACTTGGACCTTCAACTACTTTCGCCCGTCGGACTACGAGGCGATCATCGCCGCCTCAGGACTGCAGGTCCTCTCATGGCGTGTCAATCCGGGAGCACACCCTATCTACCGGGCACTGCGCGCTGCCTCCAGGGTCGCGCCCACACCTTTCACAGCGAACGTCTACACGGTCCTGCGGAGAACTGAGTAGTGCTGGGAGACCTGGAGTCGGGCAATCCGCTAGGCCAATGAGCCGTCAAGGAAGGAGAAATAGTCAATACCTGTGGATGGAATCGCGGCGACCTTCCTTCGATCCTGCTCTCTGATCACCTCCCCCGTGTCGTCTTTTGACGCTTACGTGCCGCGAACTGTTCCGGCTGGAGGAGC
>JBEKMZ010000094.1:0-17076 GCA_049523315.1 Acidimicrobiales bacterium
GTGATCCGCGTGACCCTGCCGGTTGTCTCGGTCTAATTGGGTCCCGCAATATGCGCATCGAGCTCGAAAGTGCTCCCAGAGGGAATCGATGTTCCGCGGTCCTGGGTCGATTATCTCCTCAATGGCTCTGTGCATCAGATTCTTCGCCTGAGAGACCGTGTACTTGCGACGTTGCTTCATGTCTCCGATCGCCTTTACTCTCGTTTCAGCGCTACCGACTCTACGAGGCGCTTCGGTCGGTCCCAAGCGGCGGGACTGTCTTTCCTGTCTAGCGCTGGATACACAACGGTTCTGTCTACGCCGCTACGTCGTACACCGAGTGCCCGTCGTCCCAGTAACTGTCAAAGACGTGCTGGTACACCGCGTCGCACTTCTGCACAAAGAGGGGGCGCGTGAACTCTTCTGGCAAGTGGTCCAACGCTTCTTCGACGGGCTCCGCACTGGATGCTTTACGGACCTTTACAAGGTGATTGCTGTCGATCCGAGTAGCATGTTCGTATGAGCGACAGGGTCGCTTACACCCCCCTCTACGAAGAAGCGCTCGCCTACGCGGCAGGGTTGCATGCAGCTCACCTTCGCAAAGGCCCGGAGGACGGTCCCAGGATTCCCTACGTCGCTCATCTCCTGTCGGTCTCGTCTCTTGTGTGGGAGGCCGTTGGAAGACGGTTGCCAAGCACGGACGAGCCAACGAATCAGGATCTGGCCATCGCGGGTCTCCTCCATGATGCTGTGGAGGACCAAGGTGGGCCACCCGTGTTGGAAGAGATCAAGCGTCGCTTTGGCGAGCATGTAGCTCGCATCGTCGATGAGTGCAGCGATGCGGACCAGATGCCAAAGCCACCGTGGCGTGAGCGCAAACAAGCTCATATCGCCCACATGGCTACTGCCTCAGAGGGGGCGCTCTTTGTGGTTGCCGCTGACAAGCTGCACAACATCACTTGCATGATCGACGATTACATCACTGACGGCGACAAGCTCTGGGAAAGATTCGATGCCCCGTCCAAGCCTGGCGATATCTTCTGGTACTACGACGAGATGCACTCGGCGCTGGAGCGGCGGCTCGGGAAGATCAGGCTTATCAACCGGGTCGGTGAGGGCATCACGTGCCTGAAGAGCCTCGCCGAGTTCCGGGAAGTTGCGTCAGGATCCTAGGGGCGAGCTTCCCCACCTCAAGCAGCCGGTGGTGGCTCGCCGTATGTCGAGTTGAAGACCGTATCCGTGAGCCACCTTCGGAACGACTCGTTATCGCTGAACTGCTTGAACAGTTCCGTATCGTCTCTTAACACTGCGTTCATAACTCGACTTAGCGCTTTGTCGTGTTCGATGCGCGCATTGGCTTTGTCGCTGTTGCGCTGGGCATTCTGATACTTCTTGTCGGCGGCGACCCCGGCAGGAATGTCTTCCGTGATCAGACGCTGCACTCGATCAGAGTTGGTCCATTCGATGTTGCCGAACTGGTCGTTGAAGGCCTTGAGAATATTGGAGAGCCGTTCGAGTTCGGGTTCAGGCTTGTGACCTCCACCTGTCGTAGGCACCGGGCCAATCTCGCCGTCGTCATCTGGAAGAGCGATCCGCATCGCCGCCTTCTTCTCGACTCGATAGCTATCCATGTCGATAGTCTCAAGTATTCCCCGAGCAAGGTCCTCCTCCTTGGGGGCAGGCAGTTTGGGGATTAGGAAGTTGAGGAAGATCGAGAGCTTCTCCCACTCGGCATTCGAGTAGGGAAGTACAGAGGCAAGGAAGCCGTAGGTACGGGTGAAGGTCTTTGCTTTGCCTTTGAACTGAACCTGACCGTCCTCGTCGAGACTCTCCTTGTAGACAGCGACGCACGCATCGAGAATCGGGTCGAGCTGATCACGGTCGGCGTTCCCAAGGTACCGCGCAACGAAGCTATCAACTTGGTTGTCGCCGTAGACCTGCAGGGCGTCCAGTTCGCTCTTGAGATCGTGCAGTTTGTTGGGGTCCGTCTCTTCGGCCAGGATGGTCGTCCGATAGTACGGGGCAAAAGCCTGTTCGATGACGTCGGTGTTGTTCATGAAGTCAAGTACCGCTACGTCATGCTTTTGCGGATGCGCACGATTGAGCCGAGAGAGCGTCTGAACGGCTTTGACTCCAGCGAGCGGCTTGTCAACGTACATGGTATGGAGGAGCGGCTCGTCGTACCCTGTCTGGAACTTATCGGCGCACACGAGGAACCGATACGGGTCTTCTTGAATCTTGTCGGTGATCTCCCTGCTCGGGAAATCGTTGAGCGATGCCTCCGAGACGACCTGACCCTTGAATTCAGGTGCGCCGGAGAAAGCGACGATGGCCCGGTACGGACTCTTCCGTTCCGTCAGATACTCCTGGATCGCGAAGAAGTATTGGATAGCTCGCTCCACGGAGTCAGTCACGACCATCGCTCGGGCCTGTCCTCCGATCTTCTTCAGCCCGAGGACCTGATCGTGGAAGTGGTCCACCATGATCTCAGCCTTGAGGCGAATCGCATGGTCGTTGCTCTCGACATAGTGGCGTAGCTTCTTGCAGGCACGCCGGACATCGAACTCGGGATCCGCTTCCACCGTCTTCACGAGCTTGTAATAGCTATTCACCGGTACATAGTTCTTGAGTACATCGAGGATGAAGCCTTCCTCGATGGCCTGTTTCATCGTGTAGCTGTGGAAGGGCCGGTGTTTGGTCTCTCCATCACCGGGGACCGGCTCGCCGAAGATTTCCAGGGTCTTGTTCTTGGGTGTTGCTGTGAATGCGTAGTAGCTGGCATTCGGCAGCATCTTTCGAGCTTCCATGATGCGGTTGATCGCATCCTCAGGCGACTCGTCCTCCCCCTCGGCACCGACCACAGACAGGGCAGTGCTCATGGCTGCGGTTGTCTTACCACCCTGGCTGGAGTGCGCCTCATCGATCAGGATGGCGAAGGTGCGTGTCCGGTGCTCGTTACCGATGTCCTTCAGGATGAAGGGGAACTTCTGGACCGTCGTGATGATAATCTTCTTGCCCCCCTCAATGAACTTGCGAAGATCACCGGAGCGTTCAGCGTGGCCCACCGTTGCTCCGACCTGGGCGAACTGCTTGATCGTGTCTTTGATCTGCGTGTCGAGGATGCGCCGATCGGTGACTACGATGATCGAGTCAAAAACCAGGGCGTCGTCACGTTCCAACCCGATCAACTGGTGCGCAAGCCAGGCGATGGAGTTCGACTTGCCGCTACCGGCTGAGTGCTGAATTAGGTAGCGACGGCCTGCCCCGTGTTCGCGAGCGGCAGCGAGTAGCTTCCGCACCAGATCGAGCTGGTGGTAGCGAGGGAACACCTGTCTCGACGTCTTCTTACCCGTCTTTGGGTTCTTCTCGACCACGATCTGCGCGTAGTTCTCAAGGATGTCGGTCAGACCACGAGGGGTGAGGCTGTACTGACTGGTCATCGACGGCGAAGTGAGCGATGCACCGACCGAACTGGAAGAGGGGCTCTCGAGGGTCACGATCTCGCTTGTACTGTTCGACCGCGTCTTCGACCGTTTGCTTCGTGAGGTTGTTCTTTAACTCAAAGGTGGCGATGGGCAGACCGTTGATGAACGCGCCCAGATCGAGCGCAAGCTGCGTCTCATCACGGCTGTAGCGAAGTTGGCGGGTCACACTGAAGCGGTTTTCCGCATACTGCTGCGCAGCCTTGCTATTCCCTGGGGACGGCGTTCCGAAGAACAGCGTGAGGTCGTGGGGACCATGGCGAAGGCCATGCCTCAGGACGTCGATTGTGCCTCTCTTGGTGATCTCTCCCTGCAGGCGTGACAGGAACTTGCGCCTTGTAGGGGTGTCCTCATTGAGGTCCAAACCCTCCGACACTTCAGGCTGAGTTTTCCGTAGGAAGCTGGTGAGCTGCTTCAGGTCCAGGCAGTATTCGCGGTTGTAGTCGGCTGGTGTGCCACCGATCCATCCGCCGCCCTTGCTTGTCATATCACGAACGATGAGAGCCTCAAGGCCAAATTCGCTGGTATCGCTCGTCATGCCTCGACCTCCTCCAAGAGAGCCTGAAGGCGGGAGTCGTCGTCTTCGAGTTCGTCCTCAGCAAATGATTCCATCTCGTCGAAAATCAGCTCTTCCTGGCTCAACTCATCGGGAAGACTTGCCGCCACCCCGCGCACATCGAGCTTCCCGGCTACTACATCGGCGATCAGACGCATGCGGTATTCACGGAGTAAATCTATCTCGCGCTCCATCTGCGCGGTTGCTCTGTCAAGACCTCGCGTGTGCATTGACAAACTACTCACAATGGCTCGCTGCTCCTTCAGCGGCGGAACCAATATGCGCATGTTCCCGATGTCATCCATGTTGAAGTGCCCGACAGTCGAGCCCTGAGACGCGAGACGGACCCGATACGACGGAGGCCCCCCATAGATCATGTGTACTAAGAAATCCGCGTCGTACCTATGTTGTTGAAGTTTCATGAGGACCGTGCGTTGTCCAAGGCATAGGCATTGGCCCTCGGGCACGGTGCAGGCTTCTCCGACTGGTGCCTCCCGCGTGAAGATCACATCGCCTGGTTCAGGAAGGCCGCGACGAGTCCAGTGGGAAAATGCCTCGCCGGAAGTGCAGTAGGTACCGGACAATTGAAGCCGCCCGTGCCTTACTGCTGTGGTGCGAACCACGCGGAAGTCGCTCGCATCCACCTCTGGTGCCGTCTTGTGCTCGCAATCGATTAATCGCCGAAGGACTCGCTTAACAGGAAGCACCTCCCAATGTTCCGGAATATCGCCGATCCAATCGAGAGTGGATGGCCTGTACCGAACAGATCCGTCAAGGCCACGGTTGACAGCTTGAGTTATGACGACTTGTCGCTGCTCCTCTACTAACTTGATGAGCTTCTGCTTCGCCTGGATGTAATGCCGTATGCGCCGGTCCATGTAGTCGAGATATTTAACGATGGCTCGTTGCTCTCCGAGGGGAGGAATTGGGAACGGAGCAC
Organism: Acidimicrobiales bacterium; assembly: GCA_049523315.1. GTDB lineage: Bacteria > Actinomycetota > Acidimicrobiia > Acidimicrobiales > Bog-793 > Fen-455. The sequence continues at coordinate 4,958 of JBEKMZ010000094.1, forward strand.
TAAGAAATGAATCATCAGTTAATTGGAGGCGCGAGGTCCAGACGCCCTTGGACCTAACCTGAAGCTCCCAGTGGAATGCGGTCGATCGAACAAGTGCATGGACGAAACGAGGGTCGACCTCAGTGTCTTCTCGAAGTCGATAGACCCCGTATGCCGTACTAACGATTCCCTGGTGTGACGAGACGCCAAGACCACGAGCCCATGCCCAGAGACTATTGATAACCAGATCGTTCGGCCAGCAGAGTTTATGTCCGATATAGGACTCGGCTTTGAACATTGTCACGGTGGTCAACCGGCGAGGAATCACGCCGCGGGATGAGGATACTGTAAGTAGCTCTTCATCTCCCGTTGATGAACGTACGTCTATGCACCGGAAGAGATTCTTGACCCTCTTCACCGTCCACTGTTCAGGAATTGAGCCCAGCCACGGTAGACCAGAGTCCTTGTAAGCAGCATAAGGCGCGAGGTCGGTGATCATCGTCTACTTGTGCCGATGATTTCACCCAACAGCCCTTCTGTCTCCTTCTCCACCTCGAAGATGTCACCGCTGATCTCCTCAAGCGTGCGTAGGGGTTGAGGCTTATAGAAGTGGCGGGTGAAGCTGATTTCGTAGCCCGTCTTGCGACTCTCGGGAACGAACCAGGCATCGGGAGCATATGGCAAGACTTCGCGCTTCAGAAACGACTCGATGCCCCCGTCATCTAGGAGCGGCACCTGTTCGGTGTCACGGAGGTCAGGATCGGGTTCGTACTCGACTACACATCGCTGGCCAGCGATTGTGGTCTCGAATAGGCCCCGCAGCGGATCAGCCTGCTCGTTCCTCTTGTGAATTTTGCGGATCACCAGCGGGGCATCCTCAGCCCGCTCCGCGTCTTCCTTCAAGTCCTTCACTTCTTTCGAGCTGTAGGCGCGGTTCGGGTCGAGGCCCTTCAAGCGCAGAGGCCGCTCGACGGTCACCTTCCAGTAGCCAAAGGATTCGTTGGAGAATATCTTTGACTGCTCGGTTTCCTTGAAGTCGAGGAACACTTGGCAGACTCGTTGAATGTCATCATTAGAGAATTCGCAGTTCTTTTTGCCAAGGTTCTTACGGAGGGGCTTGAACCACTGCGTAGCGTCGATTAGCTGTACCTTCCCCTTTCGGTGCTCGGGCTTGCGGTTGGTCAGGACCCAGATGTAGGTGGCAATGCCGGTGTTGTAGAACATATTGAGCGGCAGGGCCACGATGGCTTCCAGCCAGTCATTTTCAATGATCCAACGCCGGATATTGCTCTCACCCTGGCCAGCATCGCCAGTGAACAGAGACGAGCCGTTATGCACTTCGGCGATTCGACTGCCGAGGGGCGTGTCGTGCTTCATCTTCGAGACCATGTTGGCAAGGAAGAGCATTTGGCCGTCACTGGAACGCGTGACGAGGGAGTATTCGGGATCACCAGCGTGCTCAATGAGGAATCGGGGGTCTTTGAGGCCACCCTTCCCGCCCATGCGCTCAAGGTCGCTCTTCCAACTCTTGCCGTACGGTGGATTCGACAGCATGAAATCGAACTCACGGGAGGGAAAGGCATCGTTGGAGAGGGTGGAGAATTCAGGACCGCCAACAACGTTGTCAGCAGCTTCGCCATCCCCCTTGAGGAGCAGATCGGCTTTGCAAATTGCGTACGTCTCGGAGTTGATCTCTTGGCCATAGAGGTGAGTCGCGACTTCCTTCCCGCGTTCGGCAGCAAGTTCCTGCAGCGTTTCTTCCGCCACAGTGAGCATGCCGCCTGTTCCCAGCGCACCGTCGTAGAGGAGGTAGGTCCCGGACGCGATCTGATCGGCAATCGGTAAGAACATGAGCCGGGCCATGAGCCTGACTGCATCTCGTGGGGTCCAGTGCTCTCCGGCCTCCTCGTTGTTCTCCTCGTTGAAGCGACGAACCAGCTCCTCGAAGACAGTTCCCATCCCATGGTTGTCCAGGCCTGGATGCTTCTCAGTGCCGTCAGGGTTGAGGACTGGATAGGGACTGAGGTTGATGCTGGAGTCAAGGAGCCTCTCGATGAGGCCACCCAACGCATCGGCCTTCGACAGGCGTGGAATCTGGTTGCGAAATTCGAACTTCTCAAGGATGTCTTGAACGTTCGGAGAGAAACCGTCGAGGTAGGCCTCGAAGTCAGCCTTGAGCTGTTGCTGGCTGGCACGCGCCTTGAGGTCGCGGAGGGTGAAGCGTGATGTGTTGTAGAAGTCAAGTCCAGCTGCTTGGCGCAATGCTGCATCTTGGTTGGTGATGTTGGCCTTGTCGAGCGATGTCTTCATTTCAAGGACGTCTTGCTTGGTCGGTTCCAGCACAGCGTCCAGCCGACGCAAAACGGTCATCGGTAGGATCACGTCCCGATACTTGCCACGTACGTAGAGGTCCCGGAGTACGTCGTCCGCGATCCCCCAAATGAAGTTGGTTATCCAGTTCAGATTCCCGTTGCCCACTCCGTTGATCTCTGCCATGGTCGCCCCTAGTTCCTACGTGAGTTGCGATGTCGCGTCGGCACTCTCTGTTGCAAACCTGGTCGGAAGGCTCATTGACATGATCTGATGATACGAGAAGGTGCGACGGCAGGGCTGTTCCACGGGATCACGGCCTTCGGCGGAATGACGGAGTGAACTTGTCGGTGGCGACAACCACCAGGTGACGGGCAGGAGTGAGACCGTACCCGCTCTTCTCAGCGTTCTGGTAGGCACAGTTTGAACTCTCTGAGTCGCAGCCGGTTGGGCGCAGAAGGACTCGAACTCCGAACCCTGGTCTCAGTCCACAAAGCCAGCAAGCAGATAGGTCGGATGCCTGTCGAGGTTGTGCCGTGACCGGTCGTAGCGCCTGGTCGTCCTCGGGTCCGCGTGTCCTGCCGCATCCTGCACGTCGCGCAAGTTGACACCGGCGTCCAGGGCGAGGGTGACGAACGCGTGCCTCAAGTCGTGCGGATGGATGCTCCGAGCCTTCGCTGGTACAGCGATGACAGTAAGCCGTCGGAGGAGCCGCCATACGGCTGCCTGGTCGAGCCTACCCCCGGTAGAAGTGGCGAAGAGTGGACCGTCCTCTCGGCCCAGGAGGTAATGGTCCAGGGCCTCCGCCGTGCGTGGCGCGAGAGGCACCGTCGCCCGCTTCCCACCTTTCCCGCGTGATCCTGAGGACCCGATGACCCCTCTCAGTGTCGAGGTCGGCGACATCAGCCCCGAGAGCCTCCGAGATGCGAAGACCGTTCATCGCGAGGAGCAGGACGAGAGCATTGGTCCTTGGACTGTGCGCTGACGCCGCTTCCAGAAGCGCGCCTGCCTCGTCCCTTGAGAGGCCCGTGGACTGTGAGTCGTCGCCGACCCTTGGACGCCGCACGGCTGCGACGGGATTCCGCCCGATCAACTCCTCGTTCACCGCATATCTGTAGAAGCCGCTCACAGCCGTGAGCTTGCGCGCCACCGTGCTTGGTGCCCTGCCATCGATCTCGCCAAGCTTGCGCGCCCAGGCATCGACATGCCCGCGGCGAGCCTCAAGCGGACCAACTCCAACTGAGCCGCAGAAGGTGAACCAGTCAGCGAGATCGCGGGCATACGCGACACGCGTGTGACCTGCGTACCCGAGCAGGAACGCGGCGGCGACCTGGTCGGCAGTCGAGGCCCTATCAAGCACCTCAATGTCCGCGGGTGCCGTCGCCACTACCGCCGTCCCGGGCGCGGCGTAGGGTGGTCTTGTTTCCGTGATGGGAAGCATGTCAGCAGCCGGAGGATCAACCCTCCGGCTGCTGCGCATCTCGGCGAAGCTCACGCTGGCACCAGCGAGGCAAGATGGTGTTGTTCGAGCGCGGTCATGATCTGATGCGCGACTTTCACCACTGCCGCAGCTGTAACCGCGACAGCCCTCGTGTCTCCTGCCCAGCTCGCAACGTAAGGAAGCGAGTAACCGTCGGTCTGGACGCCCTGGGAGCGACTTTAGCAACGGTATTTCCCCTAACCAGAAATACGCGACCAGGCACCTCCTGACAGGATCGGGCGGTGTACAACCGACTAGTCCATATAGATCGCGTGCGCTAACTCATCGTGCTGCAGTCGGCGCACCAGCGCTTCCTCGTACGTGCTCACGATGATCTGGTCGACGAGCCGCCCTTGCACCGCGTATTGAAGCGAGGAAATCAGGACCCGGCGTGCTCTTGGGTCGAGATGCTCGAGCGGCTCATCCAGCACCACGAACCCGGCCGAGGTAAACGCAACTGCGAGTGCAACTCGCAAGAGAACCATCGCGACAGTCTTTTCACCAGCACTCAAGGCCTCGTAAGGCCGAGTCTCCCCCTGCATCTCGATAGCCACACGGCCATCATCGCCGACTACGAGACTCCACTGAGCGCTAGGACGAAATCTCTTCCACTGGCGCGCCAGTTCTTGACTCAGTGGTCTAACAACGCCCGCGCGAACCTCGGAGGTAAATGATGTGATCGTGTTTTCTACCGCTTGGAGCAAGGCATCTTTGCGGAACGCGTCGATGACTTCATCCTGGGCGCGGCGGTCAGCTTCCGCCGCTGCGAGGCGCGTGCGCGCCTCGGTCAGTTCCTCTACTGCGCGTCGTTGCTGGCTTCGGAGATCCTCAATATCTCGCTTTACTTGCGCGAGTTCATCATCCAGCTCCGGAGGCGCCGAAATCGGCGGAGGCGAGCCTTCCGGCCGCTGATCGATGGCGGAACGGATCGCTATCGCTGCAGCTGTCAAAGCGCTCAACTGCCGTTCAGTTTCAGTCAAATCGCTAATAGTGGAGGCAAGGTGGGCACCAAGCTCAGTCCAGCGGCCTTGCTGGCCTCTTATGAGTCGTTCGCGGTGCTGTTGCGTCAGCGGCTGTTCACACAGTGGGCATACTCCCGTCTCGGCTTCGACCAGCAACGCAGTCGCAGCCTCCACGCCTGCCCGTTCACCTTCGTATCTACCACGCTGGGCAATGAGATCCCGTAGTCGCCGCTCTACCTGCCGGACTCGTTCTTCCAGGCCCTCAAGCGCCACGCTTGGTTGAACTCCCCCAAGCCCGTTCGAGGCGAGAAGACCTTCGAGCTGCTCTTCCCAGGTTGTGAAGCGCAGAACGGCCCGCCGATGTTCGTCTCGGACACGGACCGCTTCAAGCAGTGCGTTCTCTCTCTCGCGCAGCGACGATTCCCTGTCGTCCATCTCAGACAGCTCGCCCTCAAGCGTCGGCCGGCGCAGCGCGAGCTCAGCCAATTGATCCTTAGACATCTTGAGCTCACTCCGTTGACCCTTCAAGAGGCGAGCCAAAGAGCGACGTCGCTCACCGGCCAATGGCACAAGTCGCTGAAGCGGCTGTACGGGGAGCAGCCGCTCAAGGTGGCGATCGAGCTCCATGTCACCAGCGTTAGGCCTGTAGATATCTCCCTCGCTGAGGAACAGCAGACCAGCGAGTTCCGACGGCTCGGCGCCGAGTACAGCGGCTAAGTCGCTCGCGCTCGCGCCACGAACGAACCGGCTCCCTGTGAGCACCACAGGTGTGACTCGACCACCCCGATCGATTGATCGAGTAATCGTGATTTTGCCTGACGCTGCGTTGAGCCGGACACCCACCGAGGCGCCGCTCATCGACCCCATGCGCACAGCATCCCGCGGAGCAGGTGTCGGTGTGGCGCCAGATATTGCGAACACAATGGCCTGTAGCAGAGATGACTTTCCACTGCCGTTCGGGCCAAGCACAAAATTCAGCCCCGGCTTGAAGTCCACCGCGAGTTCCCCGTGGAGCTTCCAGTCCTTCAGGTCAACGTGTTCAATCATTATCGGCAATGTCTTCTTGAAGAAGTAGCGAAAGGGACGGACTCTGCCCCTGGACTGCGCTCAGCAGGGTGTCCAGCAGCCGACGAGAATCCTCAGGCCCTATGAGGTTGATGGCCCTCACTTTCTCTTCGATTTGGACGCGGCCGTGCTTGATGCGGTCGAGAGCTGCAGCGGCATTGCGTCCTAGAGCTGACTCAAGTTGTTCTGCAGAGGGGAGCGCAAGGACGCCTCGGAAGTCAGGAAGCTCGATGGGATGTACCGCGCTCTCAAAATAGCCACTGAGGGCTTCAGCGAGAGCTGTGGCATCCGAGGTCGTTGCTGAACTCTTGAGCGCATAAATGTCGAATACCCAGGTGCTCAGTTGCTCGTCGTCGGAGACTACCGCCACGGCATCCGAATCTGGGACGTCAAGCATGTAGTGAGCGAGGGAACTCATACTCACTGTCCCACGGCCAATTGGATCATGATCACCGGGAACCAAAATCAGTCGTACCCGAGCATCACCAAACTCAAGAACGAAATCGCTTGTGAGCGAGGCGGCGCTCGACGTCCTCCTGTCTGATTCGACGACCAATGCGAAGCGCTGTTTCACCAGGTCCCGCAAGATTGGAAGAACGCGTCGCGCAAGGTTAATGCGCGCGACAAAAGCATCGGTTGATTCTCCCGGCTGAGCCTCTGAAAGTTCGGGTTCGTCTATGTCCACCGCGATCACCCATCTACCGCGTCGGGTGAGTCCTCGTCGAACCGACGAAGGATAAGTCTTTGACTTGCGCGCTCAAGTCGGCGCAGCTTGACTTCAAATTTCGTGCTGTCCATACCGTTTCGCAACATTTGTTGGAGGTTCCTGTGTTCAGCGGCGAGGCAAGCGTCGATAACAGACTCGGGAACGGCTCCGCAATCGAGCAGCCTCAACATCATGTCTGTGCTGTTCTCTGCCGTGAAGCCGCAGGACGGCAAGCAGAAGAGATGCCGCCGTGCTTGCTCGAATAATCCTTCGTCGTTCGTCACGAGCATGGTCGGCTGACGCGTCGCCTCTTCCATGACGCGGCGCAGCAAGTCCTCATCATGCCGGCCGCCATAGAGGCCGCCGATTGGAGCCACCGATCGTGCGGCACTGTAGGTCACGACATAATCCTCCCAGGCGGCGCCCGGCGGTGGTGTGAGACCGAGCCGGCCAAGCTGTTCTCGGATCTGCTCTTCCCAGATCATCGCTGTTGTCCACAGTCGACCTGCTTGCCAACAAGAGGTCGCCCTGAGCAGGACGTGAAGATTCTCGGAGGCCAAGGGCAAGTTGCCTCCCGCCATCTCCCGCGCGCCACGTCCGAGATAGATGACGTGGCTGGCGTCAAGCGCGATCTCGCCGACATGACAGGTCTGCTTACCAGAACAGGTACGACAGTCCCGCACGGCAACCGTCGGTCAGTCGGAAGCCACACGGAATCGCCAACTAACAAGAGCAGGATCATCAAAGGGACGTATGGCTGTCTGCGCCTGGCATGGCGGACACATAGTGATCACCGGGTCCTCAAAGACGGCCTAAATCGGACCCTACCGTCGTCGTCTTCTGAAAGAACGATAGCGGAAAGAGACGCCAGGTTGGCGAGCAGAGCTGTGAGGCCGGACTGTCACCTCCGGTCGGGCGCGTTGAAACCTCCTGACTGCCAGTCTGTAAATGTACCGTCCGGCTGGTAGTGCTCAGTACGCGTAAGTGCAGGTACGTCCACCTTTCCGCCGCAGTTACCGTCCGCCTGGTTATGCCCAGTCCGGCTAAACGTAGCCAGTATGGCTAGGCGGGCTTCGTCGGAATCGGCCACGGCCCGCACCAAGTACACGGCTCGTACGGATCTCGTCAGCAATCCTTCATCGGAGAGCCTTGGCCATGGCGTCCGCGGCCTGCCTGTTGGTCTCCGGCGACACGTGGCCGTAGATGTCGGCAGTGATGCGGATGGACGCATGACCGAACACGCGGGACACGACCTCGATGGGGACACCTTGGGCAAGCATGATCGTGGCCGCAGAGTGGCGCAGGTTGTGCCACGGCATCGAGGGAAGCCCCAGGCTGGCGCTCACCCTGTGCCAGTGCTTTCGAATGTTCGAGTCGTACAACGCCGTGCCCCGCGCACTGGTGAAGACCAGATCGTCGCTGCCTTGCGTCCCTTCGAGGTTCTGGCGGACCTGGTGAACCTGCAAAGCCTCCGTGGCCTGCGCGGTGAGCGGCACGTTGCGCCGGGACTTGTCGGTCTTCGGATCAGTGCGTTGCCTGATCTTGCGGTCCAGGGTGCCCGTGACCGTGAGGGTGCCGGCTTCGAGGTCGACATCGGACCACCTGAGCGCCAACAGCTCTCCTTGACGTAGACCGGTGTGGATCGCGACCAGATAGAGAGGCAACAGCCTGTCGTCGTGCAAGGTGTCGAACAGCTGTTTGGCCTGTTCGGGTGTCAGCACCGGCCGCTCGTCCACCTTGACCGCGGGGGCGTCTGTGAGGGCTACGACGTTGCGAGCGACATAGCCCCTGCGCTCGGCTTGTCCGAGTGCCCGGCGCAGGATCGTGCGGGCGAGCCGTTGCGTGTTGCCGCTCTTTCCATTTTCGGCGAGCCTGCGGCCCATCTTCTCGACATCTTCCGGTGTGAGGCGAACAAGGCGAATATGGCCGAGGTGGGGCCGGACGTAGAGGTCGACGACCTCCCTGTAGCTGCGCCGAGTCGACGCCTTCAACTTGGCTGTCGCGTCGAGGGCGTCCAACCATTGGTCGAGCCATGCGGACACGGTCATGTTCCCGCCTGTGGTGACGATGCCCTTGTCCCGGGCGTCCTGGGCGGCCTTGAGCTTGGCCTGAACCTGCCTCTTGGTCGAGCCGTACACCGTTTTGCGAAGACGCTTGCCGTTCGGACCCTTCCCGAGTTCGATCGTGGCAACCCAGCGGCCATCACTCTCCCTCTGGAAGATGCCGCCCTCGCCTGATCCTCGCCTCGCCATCCACTTCCCTCGTTCTTCATGCCTCTCGCCGGGCTGTCTGCAGTTTACTCAGTCAGGACGTCTTCAGCTCAACAGCTTCATTCGTCGTGCTTTTCTCACTCATTCCTTGGCTACATTTGGCTCAAGCGGCGTCGGTGTTTCAAGCAGTCTCCGCGTCCGGGCTTGAGATAAGAGACCTCGAGCTCCGTCTCGAGCCGCATCGAGGCCAAATCTCAACCCGTGCCTCGGCCGTGACGGTCGGTATATGTCAGCGGTCAAAACGACGCCGCAGAGGCGAATATTCGGACTTCGACGCCGTGAAGTTCCGGGTTGCCGCGTTGCAGGTCGCGATGACGGTGCACGTTCGGCCTCGAACAAGGTGATCGTGGCCCCGTTGGTTCCACCCGAGGTGCACACCAAAGGCGTGGTCGTGGTAAGGGTCACTGTCAGTCCAGACGAGGCCGTAGTACTCACGGTCACCGCTGACTGCGCGAGGGTCTTGTTAGCCAGCACTGCAAAGGTGATCAGTGGCCGAGGTGGCGGTCGAGGCTCGACAACACCATTTGCGCGACGGAGCATGCCTCGCGAACAACTAAGAGAGCCGTCTCCGACGTCATGCCTGTGGGAAGAGTGCGCCCGTGTCCGGTGCCTTCGACATTTCTGAGCTCGTTGGTCATGCGAGCTATCGACCAGGACGCTTGCAGAATTTCGCGAACCTGCTCGCCGCCGGGTTGGCTGACGTCAACATCCTTGGGATGGAGCCCCAGTCGGTCGCGGGCGTGAAACCAGAGCTGCTCGAAGTCGGATGATGAGTATGGGACTGTGAAGACATCCAGCACGTACTTGGCAGTGGATTCGAGCATTTCTTTCGCGGTGCCAAGCAGAAGCGCTGGATCGTCCGAGGCTCGCCGAAGGCGGGCGAGCTGGTCTTCAATTGCGGGTCGCCCCTCCAGGGCCGAGAGCGCTCCGATACCGGCAGGTCGGATTTGACCATCGTTGGTTAGCTCCCAGTCGATTCGGGCGAAAGCTTGTCTCAGGGTTTGGACGTTGTCTTGCCGGTGGACCTCAAGTGCCGGATCTTGGGTGCGCGTAAAGAAGCCGGCAACTCGATACTCGGACAACAACCCGTCGATCAGCTCGCGCGAACGATGAGGGTCTCGAGCGGCAGCAGCAACCGTGTCGCGAACCCGATTCTCTTTGTTCGGTTGCTGGAGAGAATTACCCGGGTCGTACGGTGCCGCATCGCCATATCCAGCCCTAGCAAAAACACGGGTCAGGGTGGAGTGCCGTGGACCGACACCCCCGGCGACAAATGCGCCAAGAGCTGCACCAACTTCGTCGCTGACGGGGTGCTTAGCCATAGACTTTCAAAATTCGATCTGAGATGGAAGTGACCAACAATCAAACGAGCGCCTCCACGACGCACATCCAAGCGATGACCAGAAGCGCTCACTCTGACCGGTTGCCTTATGAACATCTTCAGGCACGGGTCCGAGTCGACGTCTGAACGTCATCCTCAGGGCTCCGAAGCCCGAATGACCAGCGACGGGACATACATGTCCCCGTCACGCTCGTAAAACTGGAGGTCGGTGTGTAACGACGTCAGACGGCTGCCGACGAGGACGGCAAACTCGGCTGGCGAGGCGCAGAAGACTCGGGTGACCTGCGGCTTGTACTCGGCCGTGCACCTGCGGATGGCGACTGTGACGGTCGCAGCGCAAGCACCGATCTCCTCGGGTGACAAGTCGCCTGTGCCCCGGCGATGGAACTGGGTCCTGGCGCAAGGCGCCTCGCGCGTGCTCCTGATCACCGCCGTCGCCAGATCGACGACGTTGGCCCCGAGCATGTCGATCTCGACCGTCATTGCGCCACGGCCACCTATCCGGTCGACGACGGTCGCGATGTGGGCGTCGGGGTCCGCGTCCGGCGGCAGGCCGGCTTCACCATGACGCCCCGCGACGACGAGCTGCCATCCGGCGGCCTGGTTGAAAACCCTCCCTATCGCGAGGCAGGCCGTGAGGTGCGCTCGTGCCAGGATACGAAGCTGTCGCTCCCTGGTCGATCGCGCCAGTGCAGCCTGAAGGTCCCGGATGCCGACGAGGAACCGGTCCCAGTCCTCAGTCGTCCCCGGCCGGCTGTTGGCACCTCCGAGGCTCGGCGTCGCATCTACTGTGACGAACCCAGGGGCTTGTCCTTCGCCGCGCGTGATCACGACGAGGTCAATGGGTGCCTGTAGAGCAGCAATCCGCTCGGGCGCGAGTGCGGCTCTGATTACGCACCCGGCAACTCGGGCGGCCTCCACTTGAGAGATGCGAGGAGTCGTCTGGTCAAGAACGACCGGCGTCCACAGCGACGAAATATCTTCCCCGGTCGCCTCGAGAACCACCTGCGGAGCCTGGGCGCGCGGATCTCCTAGCCCGTGGGTCAGAACGACCATCACGGGCGCGAGCGGTCCGCCGTGCCTCGCGGCCGAGCAAGCGGCGCGCCAGCGCTGCATCATGGGCAGGAACTCGTTGTTGAGGGCGGGTCTAGGTTCGCCGACGGCCTTGCCCAAGTACAGCGACGATGGCGTTAGGTAAGCGACGAAGACATCGCAAGCGTCCACGGCGTCGACCATGTTCTGGCCGATCCGGCTGCCAAGCGGGAATGAACAGCGATCGTGGAAGACTTCGAAGCCCCGAATGGCCAGCTCCTCGTGAATCAGCTCGGCCGCCTCGGCGTCGTTCCAGGAATAACTGACCATCGCCGAGAGGGATGCCACGTCAGCTCTTAGCGAACAGTGGTCCGAAGAGGTTCTGCCAAGCTGCCAGTGCGTTGCCACTCCTGCCCGCAGCGGCCAGACGGAGCGCCTCAGTGCACGCCTGCTCGGCGGACCGAAGTGCGGTCTTAGCCGTAGCCATCAACGCCGAATCATTGTCGAGACGGTCGCTCACGGGCTCGCCGAGTCCCGCCGGATCCGGCCAGACATCGCTGACCGCCTCGGAAGCCGTGGCGAAAAAACCCTTCAGTTCGTACGGGTATGAGCCCGTCCAAGGGCCGACGATGAGCTTCAGAGCCATCACCTCGATGAGGAAGGAAGGCTTCACGGGCTTGCCGTTGTGATCGTTCCATTTCTTGATCATCTTCACGACCGGCTTCCACTTGAGGTCGAACGCCTTGTTCGCCGCTGTCGCCTCCGCCGCGTGGATCCGGGGGTCGCTCGCCATCCAATCGCCCAGGATCCTGTCCGGGATGACGAAGTGATTGTCCTCCTCGAAGGCTGGCACGACGTCGAATGAGACGATCTTGTCCGACACGTCGTCGACGATGCTCACGCCGAAATCCACCCGAGCGGATCGACGCGCGATCTCAACGCGGTGGCTGCCAAACTCTTCGTCGAGGATTTG
>JBEKMZ010000095.1:0-14315 GCA_049523315.1 Acidimicrobiales bacterium
CACCGATCAGATGGTGGCGATGGTCGCAGCCTCCTCGTGCTCCTCGGCGTGCCCGTTCGGCCTCACCTCGACGGCCACTGGGGACATCTACGCGATCGCGGGGACCGGCACAGCGTGCGGGAGCTCCACGGGGGCCTGCGGGGACACAGGGGCGCCCGCGTCAGCGACACTGAGCGCTCCGTCGGGGGTGTCCGTCGTGGGCTCCGCCAGCCGCATGTACATAGCCGACAAGACCGACCGACGGATCCGTGAGCTGATCTTGACGCCGGCGTTGCTCGGGCTGAGCTCGGCGGTCTTGTTCAGCGGGAACTTGAGCGGGAAAGACCTTGTCATTCACAGCGTCCTCACGGCCGATGTGGTGCCGTCGACGTACTCGGTCTCGGGCTCGCAGTGGTCGTTGAGCATTACCTCCACGACCTTCACCTCGGGGTCGAGCTCGCTGCCCGCGACCGCAACCGCGATCTCGGCGCCAATAGCCAGCTGCGACGCGTGGTTCTCGGTTTGCACTCAGGTGGCTCCCATCGCAGGCGATCCACCGGCGTACCCGTTCACGATCCCCGCCGGATCGACGCCACCCACGGCGGCGACATTCTTCAGCGACGAGACGGGCACGGGATCGCAGACCCTGAGCTTCCCGTTGCAGTTCACCGTGCCCGCCAAGACCCGTTCCGGCGCTTACAGCTCCACCTGGACAATCAGCATCCAGACCGGCCCCTAGATGACGCGCCAAATTCGTCGTCTACATGCGGGCTAGGCAGCCCTTTGCGGGCTCGGCATGGATCCCTGGAAGGGGCGCGATCGCTGCAAGGGGCAGCTTCGTTGAGGAGCCCACGCCATTCACTGGGTTCGAACAAGAACCAACCACTACCCGATCGAGGGGACTGCATGGGACGGTATTCAAACCCGCTCCCCACGTCTTATAATTTCCCGAAAAGGGCGATCTAACGGGATAAACTGATTGAGTGCCAGTGTCCGGTCCTGCAGGAATTTCGCCAACTGAAGATCATCTAGTGGTTCGGAAGTAACTCCTGGGGCCTTAGATATCCGACTTTCAGTCCGTGCTGGAACTGCTAGTCCTTCTTGCGTCTCTCGATGTGCTCTGAGGTAGCAGCCCGAGTAACTTCTGACACGGACTGGTTGTCAAGCGTGGCCACCGTCTCGAGCTGCTCCGCTTGGTCAAACGACAGGCGGATGGTCGTTGCTCTGGATTGCCTCATATCTCGCCTCGAAGAGCATTTCCAATCGACAGTCGGGCCCCGCGCGATCGCCAACCAGATACTTCATCCCCGCCGGAGGTCAGGCGCGTGCGTCACCGCAAGTTGGCGCGGCGCCCACGGCACCGACGTGGAGACCGAGGATCGCGCGACCAATCGTCGTCTTTCCCGAACCCGGCTCACCGCCTAAGAATGACACTCGTCGGTTGGAACCTAAGCCCTCAACGCTCAGCCAAAATTGGCGTTCAGCCTGAAGTCAAGACGGTGCCACCGCGAACATCCCTCGGGTGCCCGTCTCGCCACGACACCACACCGTTCACGATGACGTTGACCGTGCCCCGTGCGAGCTCGTTCGGTGACAGGAGCGTGCCCGTGTCCGTCACCTCCGACAGATTGAACATGGCGACGTCGGCGCATGCCCCCTTTCGCAGAACGCCCCTGTCCTTCAGCCCGATCCGCGACGCGGGCAGCGAGGTCACCTTGCGGATCGCCTCGGGAAGATCAAGGGCCTTGCGCTCGCGCACGATCGTCTTGAGGAACCAGGAGGCCCACGTGAAGGCTCCGTAGAAGACCGCGTCGCGCAGCGGCCCGTCGACGCTGAGCGTCGTCGCGTCCGATGCCACAGAGCACTCGGGATGCTGATAGAAACTGGCTAGATCATCCTCCGGGTACATCCTGATCAGCACAAGAGGACGATGCATGTTCTCCTGCTCGCTGCGGAGGATGTCCATGATGGTGTCCAAAGGGTCTGCGCCAGCCGGCGTCAGCTCGGACAGGGTGCGACCTGTCAAGGATGTGTCTTGTGTGAGCACTACCATCATCTCGTCCGGGCCGGGGTTGTCCACGAAACGGCGGATATAGCTCGGGTACTGCTTGATCTTCTCGCGCTCTGCTTTGCTGGCCAGACGAGCGTCGATCTCGTCCCGACTTCCGACCAGTACCCAGAGGGGCAGCATCGCGCTCAGGTTCACCTCGCCCCACGAGCGCGTGTGCATGTCGAAGGCGACGTCGAGACCTGACGAGCGCCCGTTGTCGACAAGCTCGAAGGTCTTGGCTGTCATCCCCGGCGGGCTTCCCGGCATCGGCATAGCATGCGAGATCTGTGTTCTGACGCCCGTCTTTGCAGCCGTCCCGATCGGCTCCTCGATCCCCTCCACGGCACGTTCATCCGTGTAGCGCACACAGGCCGCATACAAGCCGTCCCGCTCGGCGACCGACTTCGCCAGCTCGTCCAACTCCTCGGGACGCGTGGCCACCGAGTCGGGATACTGGAGCCCGCACGACATGCCGAGAGCGCCCTGCTCCAGAGCCTCCTCGAGCAGGGCGCGCATGTGCTGGACCTGGTCGGACGACGCGACGATCTCCGGATCGTCCATCGTCGAGAGGCGTAGGTTCCCGAGGGGGACCAGTGTGCCTACATTGACGGCTGGTCGGGCCGAGCGGAGCTTGTCGAGATACTCGGCAGTGGTCCGCCAGTCGAGGGGGATCGAGCGGTTGTAGCCGAATATGGCGGCTGCGAACTCAGGCCGGTCTCTCAATGGCGTGCACCCATGGCCGCAGTTGCCTACGAGCTCGGTAGTGACGCCCTGGCTGAGCGCGCTCTGAGCCCGGCCGTCCACGAGGAGCGTGAGGTCGGAATGGCTGTGCACGTCCACGAGGCCCGGAGTCACGACGAGGCCAGCGGCATCGATCTCGTCAACGGCCGAGACAGACGAGAGGTCTCCGATCTCTGCGATCACTCCGGCGGAGATTCCGATGTCTGCTCGCATCGCGGGTCGGCCGGTTCCATCGATCACTGTCCCGCCACGCACGATGAGTTCGAGGGTTCGTCCGGCTGAGGCCGCGGTGCTATCGGCTAGCAAGTCGGGCATCTGCTCATGTTCGTCCTTCCTGCACGGGAACCCCGCCATGTGCCACACTCAGGCTATGCGTCATTTAGCCTATTAATCAAGCGATATCGGCCTTGCATTCGGCAACAAATCATGGTCGGAAGCGCAGAGGAGCGAGTCGTCGCTTCGCTACTGATGGCGCTTGACAGGGACGCGCGGGGAAACTTCGAACTGAGCTGGTCGAGGCAGGTCGGGACGTGTGGCCACAAAAGAGAGGAGGGTGCATGTGAGCGACGGTTCCATGGAGAGGCTGTTGACAGCCCGCGTGACGCCCCCTTCGAGCCCCGTCAGCCTGCGGGCTGGTGACCTTCAGGTCTTCCTCGTCGACGGAGACCTGCGGTACATGGCAGCCTCGGGCACCGAGGTGGTGCGGCGGGTGTACGTCGCAGTGCGCGACCTTGACTGGAACACGCTGCCCGGCGAGATCGAGAACCTCGGAATCAAGGACAGCGGGAACTCGTTCGAGGTGACCTTTTCCTGCCGTCATCGTTTCGGGACTCTCGACTATCGGTGGCTGGCCACGGTAACCGGGGACGAAGCGGGCCGTATCCGCTACGAGATGTCCGGCGAGGCCTTGAGCCGCTTCTCATACGCCAAGATCGGGATCTGCATCCACCACCCGGTGAAGGGCTTTGCAGGCATGCCTTACACGGGCATGAGCCCAACTGGTCCGGTCGTCGGCTCGTTGCCCGACACCATCGGGCCGCAGGTTCATCTCGCGGACGGCACGGACGTCCCGTTGTTCAACCCGGTATCGGAGCTGCGACTCAGACATTCGCGCGGCGGGTCGGTCTCCTTCAAGTTCACGGGGGACCTTTGGGAGATGGAAGACCACCGGAACTGGACCGACCAGTCGTTCAAGTCGGCCTCAACCCCGGCCAGCCTCGGTTACGTTCACGAGGCCGAACTGGGCCAGCGTTTTCGCCAAGCGGTCGCGATCGATGCCGTCGGCTTCCCCCCGGTCGTGCATCGGGCGTTTAGCTCGGTGCAGGTGGGACAGGCCTCCAACCGGGTCGTCCCGAGGATTGGCGTGTCATGCGCGGAACCCGCTGAGATTCTGTCACCGGCCGCCCGCGAGCTGTTCACGCTCCTACGACCGGCCCATCTGCGCTTTGCTGTCGATTTAGAGGGAAACCTGGCGAGTCTCGCCGCCGCGGCACAGCTCGCGTCCGAGCTAAGCACTCAGCTCGAGCTGGCGGCCTTCGTGCCGGAGGGGACTGGGCGTACACAGGCAACGGTACGACTGCGCGAAGCGGTGGGCAAGATCCGCCCGTTCGTCGCCCGCGTGCTCGTATTCTCCAAGGACGCGGAGTCGACCTCGCCCGAGGTGGCCGTGCAGAGCGTGGAGGAGCTGAGACTGCTTCCCGACGTCCCGGTCCTCGTCGGCAGTGATGCCAACTTCAACGAACTCAACCGTAATAGGCCGGGCCCGGGCCCGGCGTCCGGCCTGGTTTGGGCGGCTACTCCCCAAGTCCATGCCTCCGACGAGCTCTCGCTCGTGGAGAACCTCGAGGCTCAGGCGGAGACCGTCGAGACGGCAAGGTCCTTCGCACCGGGGCTGACGCTCCACATCTCGCCGATAACGCTCCGGCCGCGGTTCAACGCCGTCGCCACCACCGGCAAGGAGTTCCGGCCGGGAGGGCTGCCCTGGAATGTCGACGCGCGACAGGCAAGCCTTTTTGCAGCCGCCTGGACACTTGGAAGCGCCGCGATCCTGGCCGCGGCGGGAGTAGACACGCTCACTTACTACGAGTTGGTCGGTCCCCGCGGCCTGATTGAGTCTCCGAGCGGCAGCGCCTACCCGCAGCAGTTCCCCTCGTCCCCCGACACCGCCTACCCTCTGGCTCTCGTCCTTGCAGACCTCTGCAGTCTCCGAGGCGCCGCGGTCCTGCAGGTCTCTGGGTTCGACCCCCTGACCCTGGCCGCTCTCGCGTGCGTGACCTCGCAGGGACGGACGCTGCTCATCGCCAACCTGACTCGAGATGAGGCGAGGCTCGAAATCATCGGCCTCGGTGAGAGCTGCAGTCTGCGCGTCCTGGACAGCTCCAATGTGGGAACTGCGACCGCCAGGCCCCGTGAATTCCTGGGCTCCGCCGATGCAGGGGTCGGCTCGGCTGGTACGATCCAGCTTCACCTTGGGCCTTATGCCTGCGCCCGGCTGGACTCCTCGAGCCTTGAGCGCGCTGTCGTCGACCGGGGACCGGTATCCGCCAGGTCCGTCAAGGTGGAGGATGACGCCAGAAAAGGTGCGGCTCGGCCGCAATGAGTTGTGGGGGTCGCCGCTCGCATCCGGCACGTGGGCGCTCAGCCGGTACTGGGGTGGAAGCGACGAGACCGCCGCTGTCACCGCGGTCCATCGTGCTTTGGCCCTCGGGGTCAACTTCTTCGACTCCGCCAGGCTTACGGCTTCAGTGCCGCCGATGAGTTCCTCGCCCGAACCTTGAAGGGCGTCAACGTGACCGGCTCGTGGTCGCGACTGAGTGTGGCATCCGGGCTGAAGGCGCTGATGTAGCTAGGGACCTCGAGGCCGGAGATGATCCGCCGAGGCGTTGAGGAGAGCCTGAGAGCATCTGATACCGACTACATTGAGCTCTACCAGGCGCACTGGCCGGACCCGAAGGCCCGCTTCGAACAGACCGGTGCCGTGCTTCTCGAGCTCCTCGAAGCAGAAAAGAGCAGGCACCTCGGAGTCTCGAACTTCACGCCCGCGGAAATGGAGGACTTCAGCCGCCATCCTGCTCCGTGACGCAAGGAAGGATCTCGGCCCGCTCGGCGACGGCGTTCCGAGTGGGCACGACAAGGCGTCCTCGTCTACATGCGGCTCAGCGGGGATTCGGCAAAGATGACCGGCCGTGCGACGAGTGACCTGCTCCGCGGCAGCGAATACCGGCGCAAGGTTGATGTCCTGAGCGAGCTGGAACGACTTTCCCACGACCAGCTAGCGCTCACTGTCGCTCAGCTGGCCATCGCCAACCCCGGCCTGCAGGTCGCGATCTACAGAGGCCTGGCGCCGCAGCGTGCCTGGATCAGCTCAGATATGCGGAGGCGGGTCGCGTTGAGGGCGAACGACGATCTCGCTTACCGCCACGCGTGCTGGTTGCTGGTAGGCGAACACGACGGCGCGGGCGACGTCGTCAGGCGTTAGTGGCTCGCACGCCTCGAGTAGCGGTCGGACCTTGGGATTGTCGCGGGTGAGCGGAGTGTCGACTATCCCGGGCTCGACGCATGTCACGCGGATTCCGGCCCCTTGGAGCTCAAGCCGCAGGGAATGGGCGAAACCCACGAGACCCCATTTCGAGGCCACGTAGACGGGCTCACCGACATAGCTCTCGCGGCCCGAGGTGGAGGACATGACAAATACGTGCCCCGAACCCTGGTTCAGCATCGTCGGCAACACGGTGTGGATGGTGTATATCGTCCCGAGCAGGTTCGTCTCGACGACCGCGCGCCAAAGCTCCGGGTCCCCGGTGGCAATCCGTGTCTGCTCGGCGATACCCGCATTGGACACGACGAAGTCGATCCGCCCCCATCGTTCGAGCACCTGCTCG
This sequence comes from Acidimicrobiales bacterium, assembly GCA_049523315.1. Lineage (GTDB taxonomy): Bacteria > Actinomycetota > Acidimicrobiia > Acidimicrobiales > Bog-793 > Fen-455. Next base: position 6,652 of record JBEKMZ010000095.1, read on the forward strand.
ACGACCGGCTCGTGCGAACGCGGCTCACGAACATCTGCAACAAGGCTGAACGCCTCCCCGCCGGCAAGGCCGATCCGCTTTAGCAGAACCTCGCCACTCTTGTCGAAGATCCCCGTCAGGGCCACGCGCCCGCCGAGGCTGGCGAACTCGAGGGCGCAGGCCGCCCCGATGCCGCTCAAACCACCGGTGATTATGCCGACTGGGCCGGATGCCACCAGGATTCTCCTTCCGGTCTCACAGGACAGGGTCGTACATGCGGTCAGGTCAGATTTTGGCTTCGGCAACAGTCCATAACTAGGCGCTTCGTGCTCGCTACCGCACGCCGACAGTCGAATTATCTACCTCGTTATCTACCTCGGCGTCGCCTGGAGAGAGATAGTCAACGTTCTTCGCTCGGCAAGGACTGCGAGCGATGGCGTGCCTTCGCCTGGCTTTTCACGTTGTCCTTGAACTCATCCCATTCCTTGCGTTGACGTTCTCGAAGCGCGTGAGCTTCGCTCTTCACCTGGTGGCGGAACTCGTGAACCTCCTCATGGAAACGTTCCCAAGCAGCTTGTCGGCTCACGCCAACCGACCCGCCAATTGACTCCCACGTCGCCCCACCAGCCACCGCCTCTGCTGCGAGTCGCGCCTCCCAAGTGGTCAGGAGCCCTATAAGAGCTCGCGAAGCGCCGAGAGCGGCAAGCGGATCGGGATCGGAGGTGGCGGCCTCCCAGGCGGCGGTCATCAAGGGCGAGACCTCGAGGCGCCTACCAGTGGTGTCTGATGGCAATGCCATGTGTCAAGCATACCTTGACAACTACTCCCTTGTCAAGCTGGTCCTGACGTCGCTTGTCGATGGACACCGTCGCGGGACGGGCTGCGCAATGGCAGCTCCTTTCTCAACGGGGAAGTTGAGGCCGCGGCGGGCATGTCTGATTACGGTGACGGTGCTCGCGCCTCTTTTGAGCCACACCACGGGCGAGACCCAACGGACAGGCACCTCGTTCTAAAGCCAGGCCGCAAACGGTCGGCAGACGGTTCGAGACCTGCCCATCGGACCTTTTGACGCTACGGGCTGGCCGCAACGCCTACAAGCATTGTGCAATCAGACGGTTCCGCGAAGCGGCGGACACAGGCCTGACTGCCCAAGACTCAGTGTGTCCTAAGCGTCTCTCGTCATCATCCGCCACGCTCCGAGGACCGTCCAACCTACGAGCCACGCAATGATGACCAGGGCGGCCCAGGTGACCGACTCCGGCACCAACAAGGGGTTTCCCTGTCCCCCACCCGGACCACCTCCGCCGCCTCCGAACACGGGAAGGCCGCCCGGTGACAAGTGGGCCATGGCAACGCCGACAATCGAGCGCTGCAGGTTCAACAGGTGGGCGATTCGTGCTCGGGAGAATAGGGGCGTGAGGATGATCTCGAGCACGATCATCAGTATCACCGGGACGGTTCTCTGCCCGAGCAGCGATGCGAGTCCGAGTCCGACAATGAACCCGATGACTGCCTCGAGCTCTATCCACAGCCCCGTCTTGATCATCAAGGAATCCGACGGGTAGAGAAAGTTGCTTGAGTAGTTCGTGTAGTCCTGCCGCGCGATCAGAATGGCGGCGGCTTTGAGTTGGGCGGGCGTGGGAGTGGCCCGCCCGGGACCCTGAGACCCGGGAGGCGCGTTGACGACCGGGCCGTTGGGGCCGCACGGGACGCTGTTGAGTACCGCGGGGACTGGAGAAGACGGTCCGAAGTTGAGGTTGAAGTTGCAAATGACCAGCTTCGGATGGTCCCCCGCCCAGTTCTCGAATGCGGAGCGGGAAAGCCCGGCCGGTACGTTCGTGCCGTCGTAGTTCAGTCTCGTCGGAGCCGCGAAGACGCACACCGAGCACACGATGATGAACCCGGCCGCCACCAAGGGCACGACGATGGCCAGCCCGGCTGGGATCCGTGCCAGATACAGCGCTAGTCGGGAGCGGCCGGTTACCACCAGGTGCCGGAACATCCCCTCGGTGAGGTCGACCGAACCCGCCGTGCAGCCCAAGGTCGCGGCGACGATGAAGCCGAACACGTAAAGCACGCCCGTGCAAAGGCCCGTGTATATGTCGTAGCCGCCGGCCGGCCCGTAAGACTTCGGAGCGATCGCATGTGCGAGCAGGCGCACGACGAGGAAGACCGTGGGGATTCCGATATTCACCAAGATCAGGGCGATCAGCAGCCCGCGTCGCTTGCGCAGCTCCATGAATCTCGTGGCGATCATGGCGACCGTCGGTATCGGCGACCCCCGATGGTCACGCGGCGCGTCCGGCACAGTTGCCACGCTCGCGGTTGTGTGAGCAGGTGTCCTCATTCCGGGGCCCCGAGTCGACTCGTGACCTGCAGGAACCACGATTCGAGCGACGCCTGGATCTCCTGAAGCCGATACACCGAGATACCACCCTCCACCAGAACACGGTTGATCTCGGCGATGACATCGCGCGTCGTCCCGGCCGGCAAGCTGATGCCGAGACCCAGTGACCCGACTTCGATGTGGGCCCCGATGCGGGTGCTGTCGATGAGACTGCGGGCTCGATCAGGCTCGGAGCATTCGATCTGGAGTGCAAGGGTTGCTCCCGCCAGCAATTCCGAGATCGGTCCCTGTCGGACCACCTTGCCCCGGTCCACGATCGCAACGGCATCACATGTCCGCTCGACCTCGTCGAGGAGATGGGAGGACAGCACGACCGTGCGGCCCTCGGCCACCAGCGAGATGATCATCTCTCGCATGTCGGCCATGCCCGCCGGGTCGAGACCGTTCATGGGTTCATCCAAGATGAGCAGTTCAGGGTCCCCGATCAAACAGGCGGCGACGCCGAGACGTTGGCGCATGCCCATCGAGTACTTCGACACCTTGTCATCGGCGCGGTGAAGTATGCCGACGCGCTCGAGAGCCGGTCCGATGCGGTCGCGGGCGGCTTGTTCGCGAGCCGCGGCGAGGATCTGGAGGTTCTGCCTTCCGGTCAGATGGCCGTGGAACCGAGGTTCGTCGACAATGGCGCCCACTCGCGCCAGTGCCAGATCGCGATGCTTGGGGACCGGGTATCCGAGCAAAGACATCGTGCCGGCATCGGCGTGCGTCAGTCCCAACAGCACTCGGATGAGGGTGGTCTTGCCGGCCCCGTTAGGACCAAGGTAGCCGAACGCGCATCCTCTAGGGACGAGAAGCTCGACGTTGTTCACGGCCACGTTCTCGCCGAACCGCTTGGTCAGTCCATGGGTCTCCACGGCCCAGCGACTCTCGGTTTGATGGTCGAAGGTGTCAGGGACAGTAGCGGAGCTCATCTGTTGTCCTTTCCGCTATCGCCGCGCTGACGGGCCGCACCTTAGCGGGGTCGCCCGCGTTTGTCCCGACCCGCACACCCAGCGGCGAAGACTGCCGAGCTTCAACCTCGCACACCTGGCCCGACGTCAGTTCACTCGATGGGTTGCCGCGCGAGCATGGGCGGCTGGCGGCCGGCGAGCAACCAGCCGGCTGCAGCTGCCACGAGAGGTAGGCCAAGGAGGATCACCAACAGATTCGCCACGGGCACGTTTCCGAGCGCGGCGATGCCGTCGTTCACGGAGTGGCCGCGGTCCCCGCGGGGGGAGAGGGGACCCAGGCACGGGTCGGTCGGGGGCGATCAGCGCTCGATCGCCGTTCCTGCACTTGGCGACTGAGCAGGCTCGAGGTTCGGGCCGCGCGTTCTGTATCCGCGACTGCCACAACCGGCACGTCGGGCAGACCCCACCCGTGCGTTCGTAGACTCCCGGAGTGGCCGAAGAGCACTATCTCCTCGACAATCAACAGACTCAGGCAGGGCAGCGCTTCGGCGCTCTTGCCGAGCTTTTCAATCCCTCGACCTTCCGGCACATGCGGGCGGTTGGGCTGTCACCAGGATGGCGAGTGTGGGAGGTCGGCGCCGGTGGCGCGAGTGTTCCCGAATGGATTGCCGAACAGACCCATGGTCACGTCCTAGTAACCGATATCGATACCTCGTGGCTCGATCGACAAGGTGGTGAATTCGAGGTCAAGAAGCACGACATCGGGACCGATCCTGCACCGGACGACGGGTTTGATCTTGTCCACGCCCGACTGGTGCTCGTCCACGTCCCTGAACGGCTTGATGCGCTGACCACCATGATCAAGGCCCTCAAGCCTGGCGGATGGGTGTTGCTCGAGGAGGCTGACCCTGGACTCCAGCCACTTGTTTGTCCAGACGAGTACGGGGCTGAACAAGAGCTCGCCAACAAACTGAAAATGGCCTTTCGGTCTCTGATGGCTGACCGAGGCGTGGACCTGTCCTTTGGCCGCAAGCTGCCGAGATTGCTCAGATCGGCCGGTCTCGTCGACGTGCAGTCCGACTCGTTCTTCCCGATGGGCGGATCTGCCTGTAATGAGCTTGAGCGTGCGACGGTCGAACAGATCCGAGGGCGTCTGATCGCTGCAGATCTGGCCACCGACGACGAGATCGAGCAGCACTTGTCCAACGTCGCGACGGGGAGACTCGACCTTGCAACCTCGCCCATGGTGTCGGCGTGGGCACGGAAGCCTGAATAGTCGGAGAGATACCTCCGACCACCGGGACAGCGACACTCGCTCCCGAGCCGTCGATCGGCATCCAAGCAGGGCGAGAGGCTCCGCCTTGAGGGGACCACAGATGAGGCGTTATGGCAGTTCTAACCGGCGGTCCTGTGTCGGAGAGTGGCGGCGCTGAGTCGGGCGTCACCCCGTTCTCGGTCAGAAACTGATACCGCCGGTGGCAAACATTGCGACGGCTGCGACGGCCATGATCGCGGCCGTGAGCCAGCCCAAAATCTTGGCCGCCTTGCCATTCACGTAGTCGCCCATGATTCGCTGACTGCTCGATACCCACATGACCACTACAAGGAAGGGTGCTGCCGCGACGCCGTTGATGACCGCCACAAGGACGAGCAGGTGGATCGGGTTGACATTGAGCAAGCTGAGCGCTGTGCCCCCAAGGGTCCCCAAGGCGACCAGGCCGTAGAAGACGGGGGCTTTGCGCACTGAACGCGAGAACCCCCACTCGTGGCCGAGCAGTCCAGCCATGCCGACTGAGCCGGCGGCAGCGAGCACGGGGATTGCCAAGAGGCCGCTGCCGATAAAGCCAAGGGCGAACAGAGCGCTGGCGAAGTGCCCCGCGAACGGCTTGAGGGCTTCGGCCGCCTGGGCAGCACTTTGGATGTTGATCTTGTTGTGGGCGTGCAGGGTCTGGGCGGTCGCCACGATGATGGCGAACATGACGAGGTTGGAGAACGTCATGCCGACAAAGACGTCGAGCCTGCTGGTGCGCTGTTTGCGCCGGGCTCGCGCCGGGCTCTGGCGCTTCAGGGGCAATGCTCTTGCTCCGCCCGCAGGTTCCTCGCGCATCTCTTCGAGCCTGTGGGCGCTCTGCCAGAAGAACAGGTACGGCGAGATTGTCGTGCCGAGCACTGCGACCAAGAGCGCCAGATAGCTCTTCGTCAGCTCGACGTGGGGGACGAGCGTGTGGCTGAGGACACTGCCCCATTGATGCGTGACGAGGACCGCCACGACGAGATAGGCGAGAAGCGCAGCGCAAAGCACCTTGAAGACGAGCGCAATACGGGAAAAGGAGCCCAGCACGAGAAGCGTGGTTATGACTCCGCCCGCCAGCAGCGCCCAGAGCCAGGTCGGTCCGGCGTGGAGGAGCTGCATGCCAGAGCCGATGGCGACGAGATCCGCGGCGATGTTGAGGCCGTTCGCCACGATGAGGGCGACGAGGAGCACGGCGAGGATCGCTCGACCGGCCCGATGGAATCGCCTGAGGGCCAGCTCGCCGAGACCAGTGCCGGTCGCAAGCGCCGTGCGGTCGCAGATCTCTTGGACCGCGGCCATCAACGGCAAGGTCAGCAGGGCGGCCCACAAGAACGACAGGCCGTATTGGGCCCCGGCCTGGGAGTAGGTGGCGATCCCGGAGGGATCGTCATCTGACGCGCCGGTAACCAGACCCGGTCCCATGGCCCGCAGGTACTGACGCCAGACGCGACCCGTGCTCGCCTTGGTGAGATCGAGTTCAGATGTCAGCGCTGATGAACGCGCCGCACTGTCAGTGGTTGATGACGACGCGGCTTCTTCCTCGGGCGTGGTCGCCATTAGGTAACCGACTCCACGACCCGAAGTTCGACGACCTGCGCTTTTCCCATGCGCAGCTTCTATGCGAGCTTCGAAGCTACGTCCTTGACCTTCTCGCCGGCGCCCTTGAGGGCCGCCTTCCTTTGGTCGGTCTTGCCCTTAGCTCTCATGTGGTGGGAGCCGATCGCCGTTCCGACCGTCTCCTCGACCTTTCCTTTGAGATTCTGGGCTTGGTTGGATACCTTGTCTCTTGTTCCCATTCTTGCCTCCTTGAGGCTATTCAGGATGTTGCGAGCTGGTTTCATCGGGCGCCGTCCCAGCTCTCGGTGTGCCGAGGCTGATCCAGTCGGTGTGGCTCGCAGTCCAAGATGACGGTTGAATCCGGCCACCGCGTTGTTCGACAACAGGTGGGCCGGGTCAGATCGCGGCCGCGGTCTCGGATGGTGGCTTCCCCTAACACTGTCCGGCCCCGCCCGGCACGATCGTAATCAGACGACTTTCAGTACTACGAGGATGCAGACAACGACCAGGCACAGCACAGCCAGACCAGTCAATCTACGAACCATTTGAGAACCCCTTTCGCTCCAGTCGAGTGTTACGTGGCTTGTTGCCGATCGTTGGACCTCGGCTCGCTTAGCTGTGCACCTCTTCGTGCACTTCGGTCGACTGACCCTGTGCGTTGGTCGCTTGGCGGTCGTAGGTGCGTTTGCCGCTACCGACCGCACGAATGACTCCGACGATCATGAGGATGATCCCGACGGTAGATACGTTGAAGCCGTGACCAGTGGTCGTTACCGCCCAGTGCATGACGGCACCCGCCGCGATCGCGAGGGTGCTGAAGAACATTCCTGTTCGTCCCATTTTCTTGACCTCCATCTAGCTAGATGCCGTAGCTCTCGGCCAGATGCGGTCGGCGACGACTTCGTTCGGATACCTGTGATCGTACTCTAGGTTTATTAAACTAGCAACTAGATTCCTGAATACGGTAGACTGGCCCCATGGGAGAATGGAGTTTTCTCACCAACCACGCTCGTGTCCTTGCCTGCATCGCCCAAGATCCCGGTGTCCGCATTCGCGACATCGCCGCGACCCTGGGCATCACCGAGCGGAACGCGTTTGGCATTGTCAGGGACCTGATCGCGGCTGGCTATGTCCTAAAGGACAAGGACGGCCGCCGCAATCGCTACGGGATTCAGGTTCACGTGCCGTTGCGAAAAGACACCGACCGGCACAAGACGATCGGAGAGTTGCTGGCGGTGCTCGTCGACAACCAAAGCTCATCGTGAGCTTAAACGGGGCGTCGAGGTCACCGTTTGATCGGGGCAGGCAGAAGAGTTTGACCGGGCGGTACTCTCCGCGGGCTCGTTCGCCCGGTCGCATGGGTTCAGTCGTCGAGGGCCTAATGGTGACGGGCGACGGCGAGAACGATCACCGTAGGGTCGACGTCTCACAGCAGCTAGCGACGGTCGAGGAACAGGAGGTCTCCGAGGAGCCATCGGCCCTGGCGTTCCGATGAACCCGCGACACACAATGGAGCGAGAGACGTCGCACTGTCGGT
>JBEKMZ010000096.1:0-13213 GCA_049523315.1 Acidimicrobiales bacterium
CAAGGTCATCGCCTTCATCAACGACTACAACCGCCGGGCAACACCGTTCCGCTGGACCTATGACGGCAAGCCCCTACGAGTCGCGTAAGTCACAATGATTTACGCGCGAGACCACTAGTTCCCTTGCCGATGTTCGGTGTGACCGTGACGGAAGTTATGACGTTGGTGACGACGCCAGTTGTGGCGTGCAGCTTCACCCAGTCCTGCCGCTTCTGCTCACGGCCCCACTTGTGGTCATACCAACGGATGTAGTTGCAGGTGGAAAAGCCAGTCGAGTCCATCGCGAAGTCCTGCTCGATACCAGCGAGGGGCAGGGCGGACAGGGTGACCAGCTTCTCAAGGATTGGCGTCATCTCTGGATCGCGGAGATAACCAAGAACGCTGTTGAAATGAGGGTCGCTGTCGGTCAACCCGCGGGCCTTGGCTTCGCGGACATCGCTGTCGAAACGCCGAGCCGACAACCCCGCGTAGACCTTGGCAACCGCGGCGTAAGCCATGTCGCTGCGCGGCAAGCGCGGACGCCCGCGACCGACCTGTCGCTCATTCGGGATCGTGGCGCACAGGTCGTGCAACATCGGAAGCAGCATGTCCTTTTCGCGAGTCTGAGCGGCGTTGTACGCGGCCCAGTCCTGCGTGTAGGTGACCTTGACTTCCTCGGTCACGATGGAACCGTCCAGGTCGATGCTCTGGCGGCGCACGACGTACTCGATCGCGATGACGTGCTTGCACGGCAACCCGCGCAACTCGAAGTCGGGACAAGTGCACGCCCATGGCTGGACGCCGGAGGGTGGCGGAACGATGCCCTGTGCCACCTTGTAGGTGGTTGTCGGGTGCGGCGACACGCGGTAGGTGCCAGGGCCGCTCTGAGACGGAACGATCCAGCCCTTGGCGTCTCGGCGCACTGGCATCGTCGCTGCGATCTGCATCCCCTTGAGTTCTCTTGCGTCCATCGGGCTCTCCCTCGCTCTGTGTACCTACAGATAATATACCGGAAGGTACACAACAAGTCAAGCCCTAGAGAGAAGATATTTGACAGGTCATACCAGAAGGTACATAGTTGTGGGTATGCCGAGAGTCGAGAGAACCGTGACGTTCTACGTCTGCGAGCGGTGCGGCCACGAGTGGTATCCGCGGGGCGAAGAGGAACCCCGAGTGTGCCCGAAGTGCAAGAGTCCCTACTGGGATCGGCCGCGACAGGAGCGCAAGAGCAGCAAGTAGTCGCTGAGCAGGTAGTATCTGTTCGGAACAATCGTGGAGGTAACGGGAGTCGAACCCGTCGGGCTGGCTTTGATAGGGCTGCCGCGGCGAACCTGCTACCCCCATGGGGCGGGTCCTGGGAGGTCGGGCCGTCACGCTTGGCCTCCTGGGACCTGAACTTTTTAGCCAGAAGCAATCCCTCGCAGTCCACTGTTGAGGGTTTGCCTTGCGTTTGCCACGATGCCATCCGCGGCCTGTCGCGCTTCCTCGGGCGACAACTTTGTTGCAAGTCGGTAGGTGGCACGGTAAGGCCCTTTGATCAGGAGTCCTTGACTCACCATGCGGCTGACGATGCTGGAGACAGAAGCGGCTTGAGAAGTGTTCCCTTCCCGCCGCAGTGCTTCCATGATCTGAGTCTGGGTCACAACGTCCTGTTCGCGAGCCAGAGCACCCACAACTTCGGCGACTGTTCGTTTACCGCGCTCAGGGGGAGGAGAAGTGTTGTCGGACAGCCGTTCAAGTTCATAGATACTGCGTTCGATGACCTTGATCTGGCGATCAAGGTCGGATCGTTGGCTGATCAGGACTGCCAGCGCGGCCTGCATGTGTTCGATGGCGGAAGTCATGAGATTGACTCTATCGGATCGATCCCCTGTCTTGTCAAGGAGACCGTCAACCGTCATCAAGGTCCGGAGGGTTCGCAAACGCTAAGATGGTATTCGTGGAGGAACACAGAACTTGGCGCCTGCGACTTGGGTCGGTCATCGTGAACGGGGTTGTGTTTGCCCTTATCGGAGAAGCCTTGTCGCTGACCCAAGGCACGCATGCTCAGAGGTGGCCGTGGGCACTCGCTGGCGCGACGTTTGGCGTTGGGTTGGTCTTGATTTGTTACGACAGAATAGCCAACAGGCTCAAGCGACCCGTGCAACAACCGAGTGACAACACACTCGGATCTGTAGTTTTCCACAACGATGGTCGGGTTGAGATGACGCCGGGTGCGCAAACGCTGGGAGCGAGTGTTGGTCCCGTTGGGCCTGCTCAGAAGGTTTTTTATGCCGAAGCCATCGCGAATCCGCAAGTTGAAATTGTTGAACACTCAGTCTTGGAACAGCCGTGACCAGGGCAAACGTGAGTTTTTGTGCAGATCAGGAATTTTCAGTGCAGGAGAGAATTCCCGTGCAAAGCCCCACGGCCGCCCAAAGGTCGGAAAGCCGCCGCTTCGCCAGTCCAGGCCACTACCGTCTGGTAGGTGCGCCAACTCTCGGGTCAACCTTCGACCCTGAATTCCTAAAGGATCCCAGCGAGTTGCCGATAACTTCTCTCGTGGCCTCACAGGACCGCTACGAGGGCCGCGCCTCGGCGCGTGCGGTGAACACTGCCCCTGAACCGGTCGAAATACCGGATTCGGACGGTGTCGACCTGGCAAACGTCAGCGTGGCGAGCGTTCTGCAAGCTCCACTTGCGCAAACCAAGTTCAGCGCTCGCTTCGGCGTGCCGGTTTTCGCCGTCCTTCTCGCTGCCGGCACTGCTGCTCTGCTCGCATGGGGCCCGATCGGGGCCGAGGTGCCCTACAAGGGCCTCATCTCTCAGCCCTTGGTCGCGGCTTTATTGACCATCACCTTCGCTGCCGTGGTCATGGGGCCGGTCTCGGTCCACTACCGCGGCCAGACCTATCTGTTCGCGTTGAGCGAAGTCCCGCTGCTGCTGGGCCTCGTGATCGCAGCTCCGGTGGTGCTGGTCATCTGCCGGGTGCTCGGCGAGGGTTTTGCACTCGGCGGGCTCCGGCGACAATCGCCAATGAAGCTCGCCTTCAACCTCGCATCGGCGGCGATGTCCTGCGTGGTCGCGATCATGGTGTACCGGGCGATCCTGCACCCGTTCATACATCCCGGCTCGTCGCGCGCAGCCGTGCTTCCCATCGGCTGGGCGGCGGGGGCAGTCGCCCTCAGCGCAGCCTTCCTCTACGGGCACCTGGCAGTCACCCTCGTCGTTCATCTGAACGGGCACGCCCAGCGCCGCAAGTACGGCTTCGAGTTCACGACCGTCGCCCTGGTGCTCATATCGAGCATTGCCCTCGCCCTCGTCGTCCTCGACGCGGCCTGGTGGGACACCTGGGCCGTCCTCCCGCTCGTCACCGTCGGCGCCCTCATCGTGTTCGCCTACCGGGGCTATCTCCGCCTCACGAACCGTTTCGGGGCCCTACAGCAGCTCTATGACTTCTCGCGCTCGGTGAGCGGGCCGTATCTCGAGACGGCCGGAACAGCCTGGGCGGTACTCGAGCAGGTGCAATCGGTCATGCGCTCCAACAGAGCGGAGCTGATCATCGTCGACGAGTGGCCGTCGGTCCGCCACATCGCCTTGAACGGCGATCTCCGCTCGACGGTGCAACGCACGATCGTCGACAGCTCGTCGGTGATCGCGAGGGCCATCACCAAGCAGCAGGCCAGCTTGCGGGTCGGCACGAACGGGAGCCACAAGCGCGATCCGGACGTCGACCCCCTGCTCGGTGAGTTCCGTGGCGCAATGGTCGTGCCGCTCGCGAGCGGAGAGCGGACCCTTGGTGCCCTCGTCGCGCTAGATCGCGACGAGGGCTTCGCTCCTTTCGACGACGATGACCTGAGGCTCTTCGAGGCGCTGGCCGCGCACGCCAGCACGACCATGGAGCGCGCCCAGCTCGTCGAGGAGCTCCGCCTCGAGGCCGAGAGCAAGTGGCACCAGGCCACCCACGACCTTTTGACCGGGCTCCCGAACAGAACCCTGTTCCTCGATCGCGCCACGGCCGCACTCACCGAAACCGGCAGGGCAGCTGTCGCGTTGTTGGACCTCGACAGGTTCAAGGAGGTCAACGACACCCTCGGCCACGGCACCGGCGACAGGCTGTTGTGCGAGGTCGCCGAGACGCTCGTGCGCGCCTCGAGCGGCCGGGCGACGGTGGCCCGTCTCGGAGGCGACGAGTTCGCGCTCGTCGTTCCGGACATCATCGGCCCCGAGGAGGCGCTCGGGATCGTGCGTGACCTGCTCGCGGCGATCTCCAAGCCCATGAACATCGACGGCATCACCCTCGCTGTCACCGCCACCGCGGGCATCTCGCTCGCCCCCGAGCACGGTGACAACGTCGCCACCTTGCTGCAGAGGGCAGACATCGCCATGTACCACGGCAAGGCCAAGCGCTCGGGGATCGAGCTCTACTCGCCCGCGCACGACCAGAGCATGCAGAGAAAGCTCCTCCTCGGCGGGCATCTCGCAGAGGCGCTCGCGAGCGGCCAGCAGCTGAGCGTGATGTACCAGCCGATCGCCGGGCTGGTCTCGGGAGAGGTCGTCCGTTGCGAGGCGCTCGCGCGTTGGTTCCATCCCGTGCACGGTCAGGTCCCCGCCGACGAGTTCATCCAGATCGCAGAGCAGATGGGGCTCATCGGCCAGATCACCGACTTCGTGCTCAACGAAGCCTGTAGCCAAGCGGCCGAATGGCGCCGCGAGGGCCTCGACATCGGTCTCGCCATCAACCTTTCCGGGCGCGACCTGTCGAACCGCTCGCTGGTGCGCAACATCACTGCGCATCTTGGGGCGAACGGTCTACCGGCGAGCGCTCTCTCGCTTGAGATCACAGAGACCGAGGTCATGGCCGACATCGCCGAGGCGAGCGACGTGCTCGGCCAGCTCGCCGACCTCGGGGTCCGGATCGCGGTAGACGACTACGGCACGGGCTACTCCTCGCTCGCCTACCTGCACCGCCTGCCGGTCAACGAGCTGAAGCTGGACCGGTCCTTCGTCGCGAACGTCGCCGCCGACCAGTCCAACTCGATCATCGTCCGCTCCTCGATCGCGATGGCGCACTCGCTCGGGCTCACCGTTGTGGCGGAGGGCGCCGAGGACGAGGTCACCTGTGCGATCCTCGCTGACGCGGGCTGCGACGCGGTCCAGGGCTATTACTTCTCACCACCGCTCGGTCGCGAGGACCTCCTCCGGTGGTTCGCGACACACCCCCGCCTCAAGTTCTCCCGTGAGATCCCTTCGACGAGGCCGCTTCGCATCATCCCCGGGCGCCTGGAAGACGCCCCGCAGGTGCCCGAGCTCGAAGAAGGATCCCAGCTCAGAGGCGGTTGATCCTGGCCTGACGGACCGAATCGGGGCCCGCTAGCAATCTTCGTGCCGAACGTGGCCACAAAGGCCAGCCCCCAACAGGTGATCTCGCGTGCGCTAACGGTGTGCTGCCGGTTGGCCTGATCGCGCCCGGATGCAGTGTTTCAGCTCTGAAACCACCCCTCCGCGGTACCTAGCTGCCCCGTTGACAGCGTGGTTAGTGTGACCATTGTGCAGTAGCACCCTGAACTGGGATGATGTTGGACGCGGGGGATTTGAGGGCTCCGGTAGCTCGGTGTATCGCCCTCGTGTCCCCCGACCGTGGTCCCCTGCTTCAGAAGGGAGGTGGTCGAATTGGTCAGCTCTTGGCCCATCTGGGGCTGAGTCCGGCGGTATTGACCGCTTGAACTCAAAACTGGAGTCGCTGTTACTTTGAGGTGGCGGCGACTCTTCCTATTTGTTATCGGAGCGGCAGGCGGAATCCTTTAGTGGTATGAGGTCCTCCGCCTGCCGCACTCCGCGCCGGACGAGAAGGACTTGGACATGCCGGTGCCACAACGGCAGGCGCTTGGTCGTGTTCGGCCGCGGCCATGAGGCCGACAGGCGACCGCGAGTGCCGTACGCGAGCAATGATGCAACGGTGACCTCCGAGCTGCGCGGCGAGGACCAAGCCGTCGCGCCCAGGGTCGCGCGGTCGCTCGGCATGCGGTTCCGCTATCTCTGGGCCACTTTTGTCGTCGCCAGCCTCGGGGATGGTTTCGGCTACGGGGCTGTCCCGCTGCTTGCCTTCTTCGTCGATCCGCGCCCACTCGCAGTCTCCGGGGCGGCGGCGGCCGACACTTTCCCCTGGCTCGTGCTGGCGCTCCCGGCGGGCGCGATCGCGGACCGCTATGAGCGGGGCCGTGTCATGGCGGTCACCAACATGAGCCGAGCCCTTGTCGTTGTACTGCTCGGCTTCCTGATTGCGACACGGCGGCTCGACTACATCTTGTTAGTGGTCCTCGTCTTCACCAATGGCGGGGCGCGGGCGATCTACTACTCCGCCTCGCAGGCGACCGTGCCGGAGCTGGTCGCACCGAGGGCCTTCCCGCGCGCGAACGGCATCCTGAGCGGCACCGAGGCCGCGACTGAGCACCTAGGCGGCCCGATCCTCGGAACCCTGGCGTTCGCCGCGACCAAAGCCCTCCCCTTCTTCTCCGACGCCGCCGCCGTCGGGCTCTCAGGATTGTCGCTGCTGGGCTTTCGAACCGAACGCCTGAAAAAGGCACAAACGAACAATTCGATTCTGGACGGCGTCAGGCAGCTGTTCCGAGACCGCTCGCTGCGGCTCCTCGTCACCCTTCTCGCCGCCTTGGCTGGCCTGCAGGGCCTCGTCATGGGCGTGCTCGTGATCATCGCCACGGTCGACTGGGGGGTCTCAAAGAGCCTCTATGGCGTGTTCCTGGCCGCAGGCGCCGCCGGTAACGTCCCCGGTGCCCTCCTCGCAGATCGCGTCGCGAACAGGATCGGCAACGTCGCGACGCTCGTCGCGAGCGCGCTCGTGTCCGGCCTCGCGTATCTCGTCATGGCCTCCGCGAAGGGATGGCTGGTGGCAGGTGTGGCCTTCTGCGTCGTCAGCTTCGCCGTCTACGCCGGCAGCGTGATGGCGAACTCACTCCGCCAACGCCTCTCGCCCCGGGAACTGATGGGACGCGTCGGCTCGGCCTGGCGCGGCGTCGTCTGGGGCGCGTTCCCCATCGGGGCTCTCATCGGCGGCGCACTCGCTGACAAATGGGGGGTGCGCCTGCCTTTGTACATAGCGGGCATCGCCCAGTGCGTCGCCGCCATCGCCCTCGCCGGGCCGCTCACGCGCAGACTCGCCGCCTCGGAGCGGGCCGCGGCGACGGCCGAAGCTGCACAGGACCTCGCAGCTGCGGCCAACTGCGACCAGCCGCTGCCGGCGCCGGCAAAGACCGGACAGACGCTGTCACGCACGCTCGAGCGCGACCGCCAGCAGGTTCGAACCGGCCGCCGGCTGCACAGCCGGCCTGGCCATGGTCCGCTCTACTGGGGCCGCTCGTCGAGGAACTCGCGCCGGTAGTGCCAGCGCCGGTGCCTGCGGTCACGCAACCAGAGGAAGAGCGCAATCAGCATGATCAACGGCCACGGGAAGCTCCTCCAGCCGAACCACAAGAACCTGCCCGATGCGGCGACGAAAAAGGACAGCGCCCAGAACGTCAACACGGCGAAGAGCACGACCCCTAGCACCCGTGGTCGCCGCCGGGGCGCCTCTTTGACGGGCACGGCCTGCTGGGGCGCCTTGAGGCTCGGCAGGTCGGCGAGCAGGCCGGACAGGTCCGCCCGAGTCTTCGCGCTCATAGCGCGATCGAGGCGCTCCTGGAACTCCGCCGCGTCCAGGCGCCCGTCGCTGTAGTGCTTGGAGAGCAGCTCGCTTATCTCGTTGCGCTCGGCGTCGCCGATGCGCATGTTTGCGTCATCGGAGCGCGGCGAGGGGCCCCAGGGGACATCCCATCTTGATTGCATTTGCTTCCTTCCTAAAGATCGAGTTAGCCCGAACCTGCCGGCGACTCAGTGACGCCAGGAATGGCTCAAGATCTCGCCGGCGATGGCGAGGTCGGTGCCTTCCTCGGGGATCAAGAGCCATGCGGCGATGTAAAGGGGGACTCCGGCGCCTCCGAGCAGGCTCAGCGCCACGATGCCGATGCGGACGAAGGTCACGTCCACGTCGAAGTACTCCGAGAGCCCGACCGCGACGCCAGCCAGCATCGATCCCTCGCGCGATCTGCGCAGAGGCTTGGGCTCGGCGGGGTTGTTCTGATTCGTCGTTGTTTCCATGCGACCATCGTGCGCCGCTCGAGAGCACTTGGATATCGGGGATGTCCCGGATCGACCCCTGAGATCGGGCCGCAACCATCAGGGGCTCCCCCGATGGTTGCGTCGGCATAAAGGCGCGATCATCGTTGCATCGCCGATCAGTTCAGCTCCTGGCATAACTTCGACAACGCGCAGGATGTCCGCGCCTGGGGGCGGGGACACTACGGGCGCCACCGAGGTCGCGGCCGGTTGCAGCGCAGCCGCGAGGACAGGATGATCGCCGGCATCGCGGGAGGCATCGCGGCCCGTCGCGGCAGGGACCCGACGATCATCCGCATCGGCTTGGTGCTGCTCGGGCTCTTGAGCGGTTTTGGCGTCGTCGTCTACATGTTCGCCTGGCTGCTGCTACCGGTAGAGGGGTCGACCGAGACGATCGGCACCCGCGCCCTGTCGGATCGCCAGGGGATCACGATCGCCATCGCCATCGTCCCTGCGCTCGTGCTGGTGCTGCTTGTCGGCTCGGAGCTGCACGCGAGCTTCGTCTCGTCCTGGGGCCTTCCTCTTTTGATAAGCGCGGCCGGGCTCGTCCTCGTCTACCGCAATGCCGAGGCCGACGAGCGTGCCTGGCTCGAGGACTCGGTCAAGGCCCTGCTCCAGCTGGGCTCGGAGCAACACCGTTCGCCCCGCTACTTCCTGGCCCGCCTCGGCGCCGGACTGCTCGTGTTCGTGCTCGGCGTGGTCGTCCTCTCCGAAGGGGGCAGGCACACCTTCCTCCGACCGGTCGCGGGGACGGTCCTCATGATCGCGGGGACGGTGATCTTGCTCGGCCCCTGGTGGCTCAGGCTGGCCCTAGGTCTGTTGCGCGAACGCCAGGCGCGCATTCGCGCCGAGGAGCGGGCGGACATGGCCGCCCGGGTGCACGACTCGGTGCTACAGACACTGGCCATGATCCAACGCTCGGCCGACCAACCCCAAGAGGTCGCGAAGCTCGCCCGGGCCCAGGAACGCGAGCTTCGCTCGTGGCTCTTCGAGGGTCGTACGCCGGGCTCGTTCGGGGCGGAAGGTGCCTCGACGCTGTCAGCCGGGGTGGAGCAGATCGAGCGGGAGGTGGAACAGGCCCACGGCGTCGCCGTTGACGCCGTCACGGTCGGCGACGCCCCTCTCGACGACGAGCTGCGGGCTCTTCTCGCCGCCGGCAGGGAGGCGACCGTGAACGCGGCAAAATGGTCCGGAGCGAGCTCGGTGTCCATCTACGTCGAAGCCGAGCCGAGGCGGGTGTCGATGTTCGTACGAGACCGCGGAGCCGGATTCGATTCCGAGGCGGTGGCAAGCGACCGCAAAGGTATCGCGGAGTCGATCCGCGGCAGGATGCAGCGCCACGGCGGGACGGCCGTCATCCGTTCGGTGCCAGGCGAAGGAACCGAGGTCGAGCTGAGCGTTCCCCGCCACCCTGGCCGCACGTGAACTCGACCGGCCGCCCGAGGGTCTTTCTCGTCGACGACCATCACCTTTTCCGGGCCGGGGTCCGCAGCGCCCTCGGCGGCGCCGTGGAGGTCGTCGGGGAGGCCGACGAAGTCCCCGCCGCCATCGAGATGATCGGGGAACGGCTGCCGGATGTGGTGCTGCTCGATGTCCACATGCCCGGGGGCGGTGGGCGGGCGGTGATCGAGGCCATCAAGCCGGCTCACCCGAACGTGCGCTTCCTTGCCCTGTCGGTGTCCGACGCGCCCGAGGACGTGATCGCAGTCATCCGGGCGGGGGCCAGGGGCTATGTGACCAAGACGATCTCCGGCCCGGAGCTTATCGACGCCGTCTCGCGCGTCGCCGGCGGCGACGCCGTCTTCTCGCCCCGTTTGGCCGGCTTCGTCCTCGACGCCTTCGCGTCCATGCCACCGGGTTCGGAGCTGCCCGGCCCGTTCGATCCCGAGCTCGACAACCTCTCGCCCCGCGAGCGAGAGGTCCTGCGCCTCATCGCGCGTGGCTACACCTACAAAGAGATCGCCCGGGAGCTCACGATCTCGGTCAAGACCGTCGAGAGCCATGTCTCGGCCGTGCTGCGCAAGCTCCAGCTGTCGACGCGTCACGAGCTGACGAGATGGGCGACCGAGCGGCGCCTGATCTAGGGTCCGCACAATGAGCACGTTCCGCACAATTATCGAGCCCTTCAGGATCCACGCCGTCGAGCCGCTGCGGATGACGACACCGGAGGAGCGCGCAGGCGCGATCGAGACCGCCGGTTACAACGTCTTCAACCTCCTCGCCCGCGACGTCCTCATTGACCTTCTGACCGACTCCGGCACAGGCGCCATGAGCCGCGACCAGTGGGCGGCGATCCAGCACGGCGACGAGTCATACGCGGGCTCGCCGTCGTGGATCATATTCCGTGACGCCGTAAGGGAGCTCTTCCCGTTCCGCCACGTCATCCCGACCCATCAGGGCCGGGCGGCGGAGAGGATCCTCTTCTCGGTGATCGGAGGCCCGGGCCAGGTGGTGCCGAGCAACACGCATTTCGACACGACGCGGGCCAACATCGAGTTCACTCACGCCGAAGCGGTCGACCTCGTCATCGCCGAGGGCCGCGACCCGTCCAGCCTGCACCCGTTCAAGGGCAACGTCGACGTCAAGGCCCTGGACCAGCTGATCAAAGAGCGCGGGCCCGAGCACGTGCCGGTAGTGATGGTCACGATCACGAACAACTCGGCCGGCGGCCAGCCCGTCAGCCTCGCCAACTTGCAGGAGGTACGCGAGGTGTGCGACCGCTACGGTCTCCCGCTTTTCCTCGACGCCTGCCGCTTCGCCGAGAACGCCTGGTTCATCCGCGAGCGGGAGGAGGGCCAGTCCGGGCGCGACGTCGCCGACATCGTCCGCGAGATGGCCTCGCTCGCGGACGGGATGACGATGAGCGCGAAGAAGGACCCGCTCGCCAACATCGGCGGCTGGTTGGCGTGCAACGACGACGCTCTCGCCGAGTCGTGCCGGAACATGCTGATCCTTACCGAGGGGTTCCCCACTTACGGCGGTCTCGCCGGGCGCGACCTCGAGGCGATCGCGCAGGGGATCCGCGAGGCTGTCTCGCACGACTACCTTCGTTATCGGATCCAGTCGACGGCCTATCTCGGTGAAGCACTGCACAGAAGTGGAGTCCCCGTCTTCATGCCGATCGGCGGGCATGCCGTCTACCTCGACGCGAGGGGTCTGCTTCCCCAGATCCCGCCGCTCGAGTACCCGGGGCAGGCTCTGGCTGTGGCGTTGTACAAGGCCGGGGGCATCCGCGGCTGCGAGATCGGGACCGTGATGTTCGGACTGCAAGCGGACGGGACCGAGAAGCAGGCGCCGATGGACCTGGTGCGCCTCGCCATCCCGAGGCGCACCTATACCCAGAGCCATATCGACTACGTCATCGAGGTCTGCCAAGCGGTCGCCGAGCAGGCCTCCGGACTTCGGGGCTACAGGATCATCGAGCAGGCGCCCCAGCTTCGGCACTTCACCGCCCGTTTCGAACCGCTCCGCTGACGAAGGCCCGGGCCGGGCCCGCCTCGGTGGGTGGCGGTGCGACAACGTCGGGACAAATTGGGGGCTCAGCCCATCGTCTTCCCGCCGTCGAGGGACTCGCGGATGATGTCCGCGTGGCCCGCGTGCTGGGCCGTCTCGGCGATTACGTGCAACAGGACCCGGCGAGCCGACCAACGCGCACCCGGGGTGAACCAGGGCGCGGCCGGCAGCGGCTGCGACGCGTCCAGCGTAACCAGCGAGGCCACGAGCTCGTCGGTGCGGCGAGCGACCTCCTCGTAGCGCGCGAGTAGACCGGCCAGGGTCTCGTCGTCGTCCATGCGAAAGCCTGCCGCGTGGGCCGCCATGGCGTCCTCGTCGCCCGACGAAAGGGCGTCCGGCCCACGGACGATAAAGCCCGCCCAGCCCCCCTCGACCAGACTCACGTGCTTGATCAACCCACCGAGGCAGAGCTCGCTGACAGTCGTCCGCGCGCGTGCCTGCTCATCGGTGAGATCCCTGACTGTGTAACGCAAAAAGCCCCGGTGCGTGGCGAGGGTCTCCAAAAAGTCGGCCCGCTCCTGGTCCTCGACGGTTCGATCGGTCGTCATATCCACAAGGTAGCGGGAGCTCACTGCGCCGTGCTGTGCTGGCCCGGCGAACCGCTCTTCACGGCCAGACGTCAGCTCGGTATTTGATGAGACAATGACGGCGGTGGGACGACCCTATTCCTTTGCTTCGTGAGAGCGGTCGGGCGCTGATGCGAACACTCCACCACCCCATAGCGGTATTCGTACTCACTGTTCTCGCGGTGATAGGCGTCGGGGTCGCGGTGGTGGCAGCTACTCAGACCTCAAGGGTCTACGGACCGTCCTGGGGCCGCTTTACGGCAGTGTTTGCAGGTCACGTCTACCAACGCCGAGGCCATATGTCCATGGCCTACGCCGTCGGCTCCAGTGCGTCGTCCCCTTTTCGAAGCACCCTGACCCTCACACTTGCCGACTACTCGTACTCGAATCTGCGAGGTGGCTGGGTGGGGTACCTACCACACGCCGCGGAAACGGTCTCGGTAATTAGGGGCATGCCCTTGGGGCCAGCTGTTGCTGACGCGAAGAAGGGCTTCCCCGGTGCTGGCGTGACCGAGGTCAAGCAGGATGCGAATGGCTTGTCCGTCATCACCCTCGGGCCGCAGTGCGCGATTGGCCCGTGCATGGCCCTAAAGGTTGTGTCCAACGGGCAGGTGCTCTGGACAGTAGTCGCTGTTTCCACCGCGCCATCGACCGCACTCGTCGAGAGTTTCCTGGCCTCGTTCCAGCCCATCGGGTAGGTGACCACGATGCACACGGTCCGATATCCCATCACCATGTTCGTGCTCACTCTGCTCGCGGCTATCGGCATTGGAGTCGGCATTGTGGCTGCAACCCAGACTCCGAAGCTCTACGGACCGTCCTGGGGTCGTTTCACTGCGAGGTTCCCTGGGCGCGTCTTCAGGAATCTGGATCACTCGATAGCTAGTGGTCTCGCGCGTAAATCATTGTGACTTACGCGACTCGTAGGGGCTTGCCGTCATAGGTCCAGCGGAACGGTGTTGCCCGGCGGTTGTAGTCGTTGATGAAGGCGATGACCTTGTGGG
>JBEKMZ010000097.1:0-13201 GCA_049523315.1 Acidimicrobiales bacterium
GGTAGTTGCGTGGCACTTCGGCACTCCTCCTTCAGTCGCCGGGAGGTACCGTGGGGTTAATGTCCGCCATGCGATGGTCCTTTTGCGTCGCGCTGGGCGCGCTGGCCTCATCGGTTCTGTTTGGTAGCTCGTATTCTGCTTCTGAAAGCCCGTTATCGAGCCACAGCACCGACGGCTCGGGGCGTGCCGTCGTGAGCATCGCTGCCGGGGGTTACTCAGGTTACGCACTGCTCGGTGACGGTCAGGTGTGGGCGTGGGGCGATGATCTCGAGGGTCAGATCGGGGTTGCTGGACAGTGGTACCAGACCACGGAGCCGGTCGAAGTGACTGACCTCGGCGCTGCGATCGCCATCGCTGGAGGCATGAACACGGGCTACGCCCTGCTGCGGAACGGCAGCGTATGGGCGTGGGGCGACGACGCCCAGGACGAGCTCGGCACAGGGGACCAATCCAGACAGGTGCCCGTCCAGGTGCGCCCGCTGAGCAAGATCGTCGCTCTCGACGCAGGGGCCTTTGCCGTCTACGCCCTTCGCCGTGACGGCACCGTGTGGTCGTGGGGCGACAATGCCTTCGGCCAGCTCGGAACCGGGAGTCCCGACCCCGGTCCCGCCGGCCCGCACGAGCTGAAAGGGCTTCGGGGTGTCACAGCGCTCGCCGGGGGGGCATCGAACGGCTATGCCCTGTTGCAAAACGGCGCCGTATGGGCGTGGGGCGACAACAGTGTCGGCCAACTCGGGTTGCCACCTTGTATCTCATCGGGTGGGCCCAGCTCGACCTGCCTCTTTTCGACTGTGCCCGTCGAGGTGCCCGGTGTCGCCGGTGCCACGGCTCTCGCGTCTGGCTTCGACACCACCTATGCCCTGTCTGGAAACGGCACCGTATGGGCGTGGGGCGACAACAGTGTCGGAGAACTCGGCAGCGGTACGCACCACCCCTTCAGCGATGCTCCTGTTCGCGTAAGGGGCCTCGATCAGGTAGTCGCTATCGCGGCGGGTTCTGAAACCGGCTATGCCCTTGACCGGAGCGGCAACCTCTGGGCCTGGGGCTATGGTGCCTACGGCCAACTCGGCGATGCCAGCACTGCTGACAGCGACGTTCCGGTTCGAGTGCGGAAGGTGAGCCATGTCGTCGAGGTCAGCGGGGGTGGGGACATGGCCTATGCCCTTGACCGGGGCGGCAACCTCTGGGCCTGGGGCTATGGCGCCTACGGCCAGCTCGGCGACGACAAACTCGTGAGCCTCGACGTGCCAACCCATGTGATCGGCCTCCCGAGCTCGCCCCCCAGTCGTGATGCTTCAACTGGGCTGAGACAGGCCCGGGCAGTTGTGAGACTCGCGTCGCCGGGCTTCCGCGACCAGCGCCGTGCCAGGACGATGGCCGGATTTCCCGTCCCGGCCTGACTTGACGAGCGCCGATTTCGGCGCTCGGCGCTAACCGGCCAACCGCGCCCGTATCCTCACAGTCATGAAGGAGCGCAGCGCCACTCTTGCGTGACCGGTGCGGCCGCCGATTCCAATGAAATCCATGGCCGCGATTTCAGCGAACCACGGGGAGTTCCTCCCGTCGCCGGGAACCGGATGTGCAGGGCACACTCGGGGTCTCCAAACAAACCGGGAAACGACGGAAGGAGACCCCAGTGGAACAATAACGAGACGTTGGGATCGACCTACACCGCCGTCGGTCGGTGATCGTCCGGCTCACCGGGAGCAGTGAGGTCCTCGAGACGGTGCGCGTCGACAACGACCCGCTCAGCTTTCCCGCGGTGCCGTTGCTATACCTTCATCACGGAGCTATCCAGCGAGCCAGCCGCCGCCGAAACTGTCCGCGCCACCGGCCGTGTGCCACTTCATCCCATCGTGACCCTAATGGGAAGACTGAGCACCGTGGCGGTCGTCGCCCTGACGGCGTTTCTGGCCGCGTGCACAAGCTCGACACAGTCCAAAACGGCCAAGCCACTCCCGGTTTTAGACCTTGCAGCCACACCTCCCGGGTGGATACCTGTTGCCTACGGCGATGCGCAGGTGTCGGTCCCGGATGATTTCAATGTCTTCGACCTCGCTTCTCAGTGTGGTGCGGTATTGCGACCGGGCACCGTGTTGGTTGGTGACCGCTCGGTGCCGAACTGCTCACCGAGTCCCGTTCAATCCAAGGCAACGTTGCTTCACTTCCATTCTCTCGTCCGCAATCTGCATCCTGGCGCGTACGAGGTGACCGGCTGGAGGGGTTCCAAGGACGTGACCGTGCGCGCCGGTCACAGGGTCACCGCCAGCTTCCACAGCGTCCGCATCTAGGGGCTCGGCCACCGTACGCGAACCGACCTCGTCCCGGCTTCATGAGAGCATGAGCACAGTGACGCTACGCGCCCTGGTGCTCGTCATCGTGGCCCTGACCCTCGCCGCGTGCACTAGCTCTCAGACCGTGGCCACAGAGAATCCCCCCATCGCGGTGCCGACAACGACCAAGCCGCTCCTCGCCGTTGACCTGTCGGCCACACCGACAGGATGGGTTCCCGTCGCTTACGGTGATGCGCAGGTTTCCGTCCCGGCGACGTGGTGGGTCCGCTACAACTCGGGCTGCCCAACTGGTTCGCCGCGGGGGGAGGTTCTCGTCACACAAGAACTTGCGTGGTGTCCCGTGGAGACGGCTGATGGTCAAGGCCCGAAGACGGTGGTTTGGCTGACTCTGCTTGTCGGGTTAGGCAGTGGCTACAGGCATCGGAGCGTCATCAACGGGTTCTCGGTTTACGACGACGTCGGAACCTACTTCGTTCCATCGCTTCACCTTCAGCTCGGCATCAGCGGGCCGCTTGCGCAACGAGTCCTACGCACGCTGACCCGCTCACCGCGTGCCGTCGCACTCGCCTCAGGTCCCGCACCTTCAGTTCCGCAGTCCTGGCGCCGGGTGACCTCGCCGGTTTGCGCTTCTCGGTCCCGGCGGACTGGCCAATCACTCGGACCTCGGCTGCGGCCGGCCTTGGGTCCGTATGCGCGACTCCCGGCGTGGCGTTTGTTGACACCGCCGCCTCTCTCTTTTTCTCAGGAGTGACCCTCAGCACTGACCCGTACATTCCGCCGCCCCCGTCATGTGGAACGCAGGTCGACCAGTCGCCACAACTGCCGACAGACGGAGTGCAGGTCGATTCAGGACCCCATACTGAGTTCCTAGTCAGACTGTTGTTCTCGAAGCGCTGCATCAGCCTTCACAGTCTGATGGCCTGTCCGGCGACCTCGCCTGCGTACTCGATCCTCGTCCTCAAGGTCACGGTGCCGGGGCGCTCCAAGCCGGTGTACGTCTCCATCGGGTTGGCAGGTAACGGCATGGTCGCCAGGACAACCTTGTACTCGCTGCGGGCGGCATCTCCAAGCCGGACAACCGCCAAGCGCATCGGCATCGTGACCGGGGTCGCGTACGCCTGCGAGGGTGTTGCCCCGGCTGGTAGGACCTTCCATGTCAAGGTGAGCCTCTACTCAGGCTCCAAGTCCATTGCCTCGCAGACAGTCCGCTCGGGTGGCAAGTACCGGTTCTCCGTCAATCCTGGGACGTACCAGGTGAAGGGTTGGTGGGGTTCGCGGAGCGTGAAGGTCCGCGCCGGTGTTGTCGTCACCGCCAACTTCATGGACTTCTGCAAGTGAGGTGCGCTTGTCCCTACGCGAACCTGACTCGTCCGCGCTTCATGGGGACATGAGCATCGTGCGCAGGTCCGCAGTACTTGGCATCGCGGTCATCGCATTCACCCTTTCTGCCTGTACGACGGGCACCGCTAAGCCAACAGGCGTCGTGACAGGGCAAACAGCCGAATGCACCCTGTCCTCCCCACCTGTGAAGGTATCGCTCTATTCGGGTAGCACCTTCGTCGCGTCTGCGACGGTCCCGGCGGGTACGAGTTACAGGTTCGCGGTCGCCCCTGGTTCGTACTGGATAACAGGTCTAGGTGGGCCGGGTGCATCAGACGTGACCGTACGGGCTGGTTGCACGGTCGTAGTCAACTCCGCGCTTCTCGACTGCGCGTAGCGCGTCATGGCCGTACGCGAACCGACCCTGTCCCGGCTTCGTGAGAGCATGGCGACAGTGAAGCTGCGAGCCTTGGTGCTGGTGTTCCTGGCCCTTGTCCTCGCGGCATGCACTAGCTCTCAGACGGTGGCCACAACCACCACGACGGTGCCTATCAGGGCCAAGCCATTCCCGGCCAAGCCGTTCCCGGCCGCTCAGCTTTCAGTCACGCCAATCTCCTGGGTACCAGTGGCTTACGGCGACGCGCGGGTGTCTGTTCCGGCGAGCTTCTCTGTCATCTACCCCGACCAGTACCCATGCGACTCGTTCCCCGGCCTTGGCACGATCTTCCTCGGTCCGCTAGGTGCGCCCGACTCTTGCCTCGCTTCGGCCAACAGCAGTTCTCACCCGACCGTTGTCTATTTGCGTCTTGAGCGCTTCCCCTCTGAGTGGCTCACCGGGATGAAGCCAGTTACGCGAAACGGCCTCCGGCTTTACGACGCCTCGCTGGACGGAATCTTCGGCTACTACGCGCCGTCGTTGGGTGTCGTGGTCGCTGCATCTGGTCCGCTCGCGCAACAGGTTCTAGCCACGCTCAGTGCCTCGCCGCGGGTTCTGGCGCTTGCATCTGGACTTGCACCGAAAGCTCCGGTTTCATGGCACTCAGTGACTTTCGCAGGTGTGCGTTTCCTGGCGCCTCCAAACTGGCACGTGGAAAGGACGCAGACGACTCCTGGTCTTGGATACATCTGCGGCACACCCGGTGTTTCCTTCTGGCAGACGGCCGTAGTCCTGAGCACAGACGCCCGTCGGATGGTCGTCCCCCTTTGCCCCCGGTTGCTGCCCACTCCACAGCCGCCGCTCGACAGCGTCCAGGTCGATTCGGGACTCAAGTCACCGCCGATACTCGGTGCGTCCTTTTCCAATCACTGCCTCGCGCTCCACGGCCTGACCGCTTGTCCGGCGACCTCGCCCGCGTACTCGATCCTTGTCCTCAAGGTCACGGTGCCAGGGCGTGCAAAGCCGGTGTACGTGTCCATCGGGTTGGCGAGTAGCGGCACGGTGGCAAGGACCATCTTGTACAGCCTGAGGGAGGCGCCATGAGGAGAACCGTGACATCGGCCGTCGTCGTCTGCTGCGCGCTCGTGACCAGCGTGAGCGCCGCAATGGCTGCGCCTGTCCGCGCGGCTCCCCGGCCGTCGCTTCCCAGCGGCTGGGTAGAGGTCGCCTACAAGGACGCGCAAGTTGCCGTACCGAGGTCGTTCTCTGTCGTCTACCCGAGCGAGCAATACTGCGGGGTGTTCGCGAGCACAGGGAGCATCTTTCTCGGTGCGGTTGCTGTGTCCCAAGTGTGCTTGGAGAATCAGCCCCCCGGTGCCCAGGTGACACTCGTGTACATGAGGTCGCAGTACTTCTCACCGGAGTCGCTGCAGGGATACAAGTCGATTCTCCAAGACGGACTGCGCTTGTATCTGGTCACCGTCAACGGTGCACCCGGTTACTACTCACCTGCCCTCGGTACCGAGGTCGCGGCCAACGGACCAGACGCACTCGGCGTCCTTAGCACCTTCGCTCCGGCGCCGCGGCGCCTCGTGCTCGCACCTGGGCCAGCACCGCAGGTGCCCTTCTCGTGGCGGACAGTCAGTTTCGACGGCATCTCCTTTTCGGTGCCGTGGGATTGGACGGTCAAGCGAACCATCTATGCGATGGGTATTGGTCAGTTGTGCTCGGTGTCCGGTGTGGCCCTCGGGGGGACTGGCGACTTAGTCGTGCTGAGCACGGACAAGAAGTTCTACGTAGTTGCCTGTCCTCTGATTGGTCAGTGGCCACAGGTCCCTGCTGATGGCGTGCAAATCGATGGGGGACCCGACGCTCCCAGTGTGACGGCGTCGTCCCACTGCTTGAGCCTAAACGCGCTGCATGCATGTCTCGCTGGCGGAACGAGCTACCTGTATTCGATTCTCGTGCTGAAGGTAGTCGTGCCCGGGCGCTCGAAGCCGGTCGTCGTGTCCATCGGTCTAGCTGGTAACGGTATGGTCGCTCGAACGATTCTGTACTCGCTGAGGGGAGCATGAGCGTTTGACCGAGCAACTGCGGTCCCGTTCGCGCTCTGGGTCGAGGGCAGTCCGCGAAGTTGGCTATGGAGATACGCGTCCCGGTCGTGTCTCACCTTGAGATAGCGACTCTGACCTGGAGATTGAACACCCCCAACTGGGGACCAGAACTGAGCCTGCCTGTTGACATCTCTGGTAACTCATCGTCGGGAACGGTCATTGTCAGCACGACGACCACGGTGTAGCGGTGGCGACGACGCTCTTGTGCCTGACAGGTACGCGCAACGCCTCCCGAGTGACTTCTTGTAGGTGATGGTGCGACTCACCCGCGCCCTCGTTTCGATGCTCTGCGGTTTCGCCGCCTGTACCCAGCACGACGGTAAACCCTCAGACGACGACAACCCCGTTCAATGGGATCGTCATCCCCGCGGCCAAGCATGGTCGCAAGGACGATTTTGTACTCGCTCCGGGCGGCGTGACTGTTCTCGTCAGAGCAAGCCCGACGTGTCGACTACGAAGCGTCGGTGTCTGCCTTGCACTGCTCCACTATCCGATATATCATGTTTGGAGGTACAGGAGCTTTGAAGGAGGGTCGCATGACGGTCGAGGGGATTCGCGGGTCCTCGGACCGCAGCGTCCTCGTCCTCACCAGCCTGGCCGGTGGCGCCAAGCACGGCTATGCGCTCATTAAGGACATCGAGGCTTTCGCGGGCGTCAAGCTCGGGCCAGGGACGCTGTATGGCTGTCTCGCCAAGCTCGAACAGGCGGGGCTTGTCGAAGCTCTGCCCGCCGAGGACAGACGGCATCCCTATCGCATTACCGCCTCCGGGCTGGAAGCCCTCAGAGAGCGGCTCACCGAGTCGGCACGTATCGCCAAAGTCGGCCTTCGCAGAGTCGCGGGAGCATTGTCATGAGACGTTGGCTGTTTCGCTGCCTTGAACTTCTGTACCCGAAGGCTTGGCGTGAGCGCTATGGGGACGAGGTAGGCGACCTCTCCGAGGAACTCTTGGCAGCCGGTGAAGTCAAACGACCGCGCCTGGTGCTGGAACTCATCTGTTCCGGGCTTGTCGAGCGACTGCGTTCGTGGCACCGGAGGCGCCTAGCCGTCGTGTCTGGGAGCGTGGCTGTCGTCGTTCTTCTTGCGACCGCCGCGCTAGTGACAAACGGCTTTGCACCCGAGGCAACGACCAGTCTGAGGGCGACGCCGGTCGGATGGGACTCGCTTGCCTACGGCCCCTTCCAGGTGTCGTTTCCTCCGCAGTTCTTGATGATCACCCCAGAGCCAGGGGGCGTCTTCCAAGCTACGGTTCCCTCGTTATCCGCCTCCGGTGGCTGCTTGGGACCCGTGAGTGGCACAGTCGTGTGCCTCCTTCCCATGCACCAGGCTCCCCCAGCCTATGCAGGTGAGACAGTCATCAATGGTGTGCCGGTCTACTTCGGCCCGAAGGACGACTACTACGCTCCGTCTCTGCGCGTGGAGATCACAGCCAGTGGCCCATTGGCGCGCCAGATTCTCAACACGTTGAGCCGGAATCGGATGCCAGGATGTACGCACCTCCAGCAGAATGCTATCTGCGGGAGTTTTACTGTCGTGGGTGGGTGAGTCGTTCTCGACAGGTGTAGGTAGCTTCATTCCAACGGTACGACGGCGTGCCCGAGCAGGACACTGGGCTACAGCATCTGTTTCTCAAGGTCACGGTGCCGGGGCGCTCGAAGCCGGTCTACGTATCCATCGGGTTGGCCGGGAACGGCATGGTCGCCAGGACGATCTTGTACTCGTTGCGAGCCGCGTAGACCAGATCGACTGACTCGTCAGCGATGTGCTGGCGCAAACACGTCCAGGTTGTCCCCGTCGCAGAGGACGTTCCCGCTGGTCACTTCCGTCCAAGACGCTTGGCAGTCCCAGCGGAGGACACTGGGTGGAGGTGGGGGTTCGCGTCGGAGGGCCGACGGCGCGGATCTCCGACTAACTGTGAGCTTCCGAGGGGGAGTTCGGGTGCATCCAGCCTCCATCTTCGAGACCGCTGTGGTCGTCTGCCTACACTTACGCGACGTGCGGGGCTTTCTCATCCTGACAGCAGCGGTGCTCTTAGTGATCGGCGTCGGCGTGGGCACCTTGAGTACCTGGTCGGAGAACTACGGGCCAATCGCTTGCAGCTCGGTCCGCGACTGCGTCGACATCGCTCGCGCCTACGGCATTCAGAACCCGTTCGTGACCCCGACCAACCCAGATCTGCGATTTGAGGACGGATCTTTCTTCCCGCGCAGTCGTTGGCTGGGTGGACTGTGTTTCTGGATTTCGGCAACGCCCACCGGATCGAGACACTTACGTGGCGGGTCGGCTCAGACCTCGTCGTCCCGACCGCGCCCTGTCACCGCGCTCCTGGTCAGGAGTGGCTCGAAGTTGGCGGATTGAGATTCTGTGATGATGGCGACTCCATCCTCTTTTTCACCAAAGATCACGTCCAATACGCCGTGCTGGACTACAGCCCACCTCAGCGGTCCGCCGCTGCGGCGCGACGCGTGTGGCTCCTACGTCAGTTGAACAATCTTCGCTCGTGGTGACTTCGGAATCAGGATCGGGTAAGGAGTCGCTCGCGCCCACCGAGGTGGGGTGACTCCGACCGTCGGGTGCGTGGGCAGTCCTCCACAACGTGGTCGGGGTGAGTGACCCGTCGAGTAGGGCGGTCGTGTAGAAGCGGAGGCGCTTAACGACCTCAACCTTCAGCTCGCCTTCATCGTCCAGGTACGCCAGGGGCCGCTCGGCGATGGCGTCGAGGTAGCTGACGAGAAAGTCGTTCACCGAGTCCATCTTGGCGCTTCACCGCAGATAGATCACGGAGCGCGGGCAGCCTCCCGCCGGGCCTTTGGTGAGGCAATCCCCCGGCCCCGCTCACCAATCGTCACCTGACCTTCGTGCCGCTGCGCGGACTCCAGATCGGTCCCGACGACCTGCAAGTAACGGCGACCAAGGAGCAAATCCGGTCTGCTCCCGGCAACGAGCTGCTTGGCGAGGAGCTAACCCAGACCGATGAGTCAACCCTCTATCACCACTTCGAGATGAACTACACACCCGTCAACACCGAGCGCGGACGCCGCCTAGCTCGCCGGTGACGACGGCCGGCGCCGGGGTGAGGAGATACACGACGTCCAGTACCTCGTGGCCATTCCAGAATCACGACGATCACGAGATACTTGCATCTGTCAGACGCCAGTCTTTCGTTGCCTTCCAAAGGGCTGAGTTCGGCTGATCCTCGGCGCGCGCATCGACCTACGCACACTGGTCATTGGCGGCGCGAGAGTCTTAGCGGTATTTTGCCGTTTACCTGGGGCCAAGTGCTGCCGATAACCTATTGGTGGACGCCGTCGTGCCGACGATCGCATCAGAACGCGTTCGTGCCTTCGACCGGCAGGGGAATCGTCGGGCTCTAGGGACGGTCGCTGCCGTCGGCTTCAGCGCGCTCATCGTCCTCCTCGCGACCTACGTCGTTGTCGCATTCGTCCCCAACTTGGGTGGCGGATGGAAGACCGTCAGCGAGTGGCCGCTGGACGGTTTCGAGATCGTCGCCAGCGGGTTGTGTCTCGCGCGTGCAATCGCCGACCGGAAGGATCGGCTGGTGGCCATAATCCTCGGAAGCGGCCTCCTGGCCTGGTCTCTCGGCGACGTGGTGTGGACTTTGGAAACTCAGGGCGGTGGCATTCCACCGACGCCGTCGTGGGCCGACCTCTGCTACCTGGCCTTTTACCCGCTTGCCTTCGTGGGTTTGGTTGCCCTGACGCGCGGGGAAATCAAGGATCAGCCCCTAAGCCGGTGGTTAGACGGCGTCGTAGCAGGCCTCGGCGCGGCCGCTGTAACTGTGGCCTTCGGCTTCGACACGATTCTGGGCAAGTTAGGCGGTCCGCCTGCAAAGCTAGCTACAAGCCTCGCCTATCCGATTGCCGATCTGGGACTTCTCGCGCTTGTGATCGGGGGCTTGGCGATCGTCAGCTACCGGAACCGACGCTGGATGTTCCTCGTCCCAGCGTGCGTACTGAAGGTGGCAGGCGACGTTTTTCACCTCCTTCAGTCCTCGGCTGCTACGTACCGGACAGGAACCCTGCTGGATGCCACCTGGCCGGCCGCCATTCTGCTCATCTCGCTGGCCGTGTGGCAGCCGGCCGCGCCGTCAAAGGAGCGATCTCGAGGGTCACTATCTCAAGTTGTCGTACCGGCAGCTGCGGTAGTGAGCAGTCTCGTTGTGCTCCTCGGGGCCTCGATCGGCCACATTGACCGCGTCGCGTTAGTGCTCGCTACGGCGACGGTGCTAGTGGCGGGATTGAGGTCGGTGCTTGGCTTGCGCGAGCTGAGCATCCTCACCGAGTCACACAGGCTACAAGCCCTGACCGACGACTTGACCGGTCTGGGCAACCGTCGCCACCTGATGGGCGTGCTCGACGACTTCTTCTCCCGAGGACCCACGGTGACGGACAACGGGCGCCTTGCCCTGTTGTTGATCGATCTCGACCACTTCAAGGAGGTCAACGACTCCTTCGGGCATCCGGTCGGCGATCAGATCCTTCTCATGCTGGGGCCGCGTCTTAGAGTCGCGCTGCGGGAGTCAGATATTCTGGTGCGCCTAGGCGGCGATGAGTTCGGTATCGTCCTGGCCGACGCCGATGCTCGCGACGCCGGTGCTGTCGCTGAGCGGTTGACTGCTCAGTTCGAACAGCCGTTCATTCTGGACGTCGCGAGCTTGCACGTCACGCTGAGCGTCGGTATCGCGCTGGCTCCGACACACGCTCGCGAGAGCGCCGAGCTACTCCGTTGCGCGGACGTCGCGATGTATCGGGCCAAGGCGGCTCGTTGTTCGTACCGAATGTACGAAACCCTCCCAGACAGCGGACAGAACCGACTCCGACTCATTGAGCAGCTAAGGGATGCCATCATCGCAAAGGCCTTCCAGCTGTATTTCCAACCTCAATACGAGCTGCGCACGGGCAAGAGCCTCGGTGTGGAGGCGCTGCTCCGTTGGCCGCACCCCGAGTATGGGGTCCTCTCACCAACGGAGTTCATCCCGCTCGCCGAAGAGGCAGGCCTCATGCGGCCGCTCACCGACTTGGTCCTTGAGGCCGCTCTCACGCAGTGTGCGGCCTGGCGAGCAGACGGTCGCCACCTCTACGTCTCGGTGAACCTTTCTGCCACCAATCTTCTTGATGACGGTCTACCCGACCGGATCCGCTTCTTGCTTGCCCGACACCGTCTTGGGCCCGGTTCCTTGGTGGTCGAGGTCACCGAGACGAACATGATGGCTGATCGGGAGAAAGCGCAAGAAGTAATCCAACAGCTTGACCGTCTCGGTCTTGTCGTCTCAGTCGACGACTTTGGAACGGGTTTCTCATCCTTGGC
The DNA here is from genome assembly GCA_049523315.1 of Acidimicrobiales bacterium. Classification (GTDB taxonomy): domain Bacteria; phylum Actinomycetota; class Acidimicrobiia; order Acidimicrobiales; family Bog-793; genus Fen-455. The sequence goes on from JBEKMZ010000097.1 coordinate 11,431, forward strand.
TTATCTGAGCGATCTGGCGGTTCGCGAGCTGAAGATCGACCAGGCGCTGACCAAACGACTTGCCTCCTCGGCTGAGCAGAAGACCAGGGCCGTCATCCGCGCCACGATCGATCTCGGTCACTCGTTGGGCATGCGCGTGGTGGCTGAGGGTGTTGAGGACGCGGAGACTTACGCCCTGTTGGCATCGCTCGGATGCGACCTTGCGCAGGGGAATTACATGTGCAGGCCACTCCCAGCGGAGAAGCTGAGCTTCGGGCCGGCGCGCGCTGACGCCAGATTCAACCTGCTGGCACCGATACTTCCCCTGGGCAGGTCTCATGCCCGAGCGCATTGAGCGTTACCCAAAAGAGAGTCGAGGTAGTCGCTTTTCAGCTTCAGCTCGTCGTCATCGTCGAGGTGCTCCCAGAGCCGCTCGTCGATGGCGTCGAGGTAGCTGACTAGGTGTTCCATCCATGGACGTTGTTGACAAGATCCTGCCCATGAAGTGAGCTCCCAGAGGCAGTGTGGAGCTGTTCACACACCCACGCGCCCAACTGGAGGCTCGAAGTGCACCGTAACGCACCCCTCACTTAAGAAGGCCGTCGGCGGCTTTGCGAACGGACACCCGACGACGTCGCGGCGAGCCGCGGAGATAGAGACAGGTTGCCTGGGAGACCTACTGCGTCGGCCCGACCCGGTATACAGCAGGGGTGACCGTCACATCGAGCGGGAAGTCGTAGGTTCGCACTTGGAGCTGGGGCCTGAGCGCCTCGGCCGGGACCTCGCTCGGCAGCTCCACCAAGAGCGAGACGGTCTGTGGAGTCGAATTCAAGGAGACCTCACGCGAAGCGAGATCTCCGAAACCGTTCCACACGTCTAGATAGACCTTGCCCCTCCCGGTCAGGCTCTCGAGCCGGAAGAGATAGACCCCACGCGGGTGCGAGATAGGAAGCGGCCAAGCCACCCAGGTACTGCCGCCGAAACCTGTCAGGGTGACCCCGGCAGGCGGGGTCTCGAACCTGAGCCGGTACGAGCCCGGTCGCCGCGCCGACCTTGCCGTGACGTTGGCGGGCACCGCCGGAGCAACTCCGTCAAGCAGGTTCGGGCCCTGCGGAACTTCGAGCCGGCTGCCGGGCGCAAGTGACACCATATTTAACCTGATGCGCCGCGGCTGAGCGTTGTACGTGAGCCGTAGCGAAGTTAGGGCAAAGCGGGAACCTGCTCCGGCGATGAACTTGACCGAAACGTGGGAGGTAGGAAGCACGTCGGCGACGTTGGCAACCACCTCGACCATCTCGTCAGGCGAAGTCGAGACCTTGGCGACCTTCTGCCACTGACGGCCATCGCCGGTTGCCTGCACGCTTCCGCTCCCGATAGCCGTGAACGACAGCGACAGCGAACGACAGCGCTCGACGTTGAATTTGTAGGTCCAGGCGCCGCCACCGCCTGTGTAACGAGCTTGAGAGACAACGCCGCCTCTGTTGAACACTGCTGGCAGGGAGTGGCCGTCGCCCTCCGTCAGGAAATACGGGTCGACGTTGGTCGAGACCGGGAGCCCGAGCAGAGTGGTCCGTGCGAGGCCCTCCCTCCAAGCCTGGCGCTGCAGCCTGACCAGCTGGCTGGGCAGCACGAAGCGGACGGGGACATCGAAGTGTGCCTTCACCTTCGCGACGGCGTCCTTATAGGTCGTGCAGTTGCCAAGTCCCACCACGAGGAACAGGGGTCGTTCGCTGTTGACCGCGGCCGCATTGGCGAGGCTCGAGACCGCTAGGGCGCTGGGAGTCGGGCCGGT
>JBEKMZ010000098.1:0-13191 GCA_049523315.1 Acidimicrobiales bacterium
CTGACGACATCGCCGCCAACCGTGCTGCAGCAGATGGTCATCGCCTCCGGGTTCAGGGAGAAGACAGATCCCAACGCCCTCGTAATCGGCCCGACAGGCCTCGCCCTTGGCCCCAACGGGACCGTCTATGTCGCAGACACGCTCCTCCAATCGGATTGCTGCCATCAAGAACGGGTTGTTCCGTGTCTCAAGTGCCGGTATCGGCGCGACGGTGTCCTCTGGTCAGTTCTTGAACGGCCCTCTCGGGCTCGCCGAGGCGCCCGACGGCGACCTGCTGAGTGCGAACGGCGACAACGGCGAGCTCGTCGAGTCGACCCTCGCTGGCAACCAGCCCGAGTGCCAACCGTCGACAGCTCGGGCTCACCGGCGGTCGCGGGTGCACTCTTCGGGCTCGCGGTGCAACCAGGCCGCAAGGGCGTCTACTGCGTCGACGACGCTACGAACACGCTCGACATCCTCAAGTAGCGCGACGAGCAGCCGCTCTGGGCGCCCACCGGGCGACGGCTCCGAACATCTGTCGTCGGGTGGCCCGACGCCACCACCTTGTCCAATGCCCGTGAATGGACCAGGGTGAACGCCCGGCCGCCTGACGACGAGACACCCCCGCGGCGTACGATTCTCGTCACCGCCACCCCGGTGGGCCGTCGGCGGACCGCAACGAACGGCAACAGCATCGTCCCCAACTCGACACACGTGGGGCGCGGTGTTATAAGGTCCGGACAACATTTCACCTGGGGTTTTCGTAACACAAGAAGATGACGCAATCGAGGTCGGGGAGGAAATACAGATGAAGTTCGTCCACGAGTCGCCATACAGCCTCCGCAAGGTCAAGGCCGCCTCCGTTTCAGTCCTGGTCGCAGGAACCGCCTTGCTGGCCGGCACGGGCACGGCGGCGTTCGCAGCCCCTAACCGTGCCGCACGACAGGCCGTCACGATCCCGACCCCGCCGAAGGACCCCGCCATCGCGGCGATGGTGCCTGCCAGCATCAAGAAGAAGGGGTACGTGTCAGCCGCGATGGACGCCACCTACCCGCCCGACGAGTTCGTCGCAGCCAACGGCACGACGATCATCGGCATGGACGCCGACTTCAACGTCGCCCTCGGGGCGGTCATGGGCATCAAGTGGCGAGGCGTCAACGCGACGTTCGACACCATCATCGCCGGCATCCAGGGTGGCAAGTACGACGTCGGCAATTCGTCGTTCACCGTCGAAGCCTCACGTGAGAAGAAGGTCAACTTTGTCACTTACTTCAAGGCCGGCGAGGCTTACTACGTGAAATCCTCGACCACGGTGAAGCTCAACGGCCTCCTCGGCCTGTGCGGCCGCACGGTCTCGGTCGAGAGCGGAACGAGTGAGCAGTCGGACGCCATAAACACCGAGGCAACGTGCAAGAAGGACCACAAGGCTGCCGACACCGTGCTGCAGTTCTCGACCCAGAGTGAGGCCAACCTCGCCGTCTCGAGTGGCCGCGCCCTCATCGGCTTTGCCGACTCCCAGGTTGCCGGCTACATCGTCCAGCTGTCGAAGGGCGCCTTCAAGCTTGACGGCTCCGCGTTCGAGGTGGCCCCGTACGGCTTCGCCTTCCCGAAGTCCTCAACGCTGGACAAGGCGACCCTGGCGGCCGTCGAGGACCTTATGAAAGACGGCATCTATGCCAAGATCCTCAACAAGTGGGGTGTGCAGGCGGGCGCCATCAACAACCCGGCGATACTCAGCTAGGCGGAGAGCGGCTCACCGAGCGGAGCCGAGCCCATGAGTATCGAAAGCGGCGAAGGGCACCGCCCGGAGGAGATCCGGGCGGTGCCCTTGCGCCATCCGTGGCGATGGGCGGCCACAGCAGTCCTGTTCGTGCTGGCGGCGATGCTCGTCCACGACATGGTGACCAATCCCGGCTTCGGGTGGGGAGCGGTCGGCAACTACTTCTTCGCCGCGCCGGTGGTCTCCGGGGTCGAAAAGACCATCGAGCTCACCTTCATGGCCATGGCCATCGGAGTCATCCTTGGAGTTCTCTTCGCCGTCATGCGGCTCTCGCCTAACCCGATCCTGTCGGGAGCGGCCTGGCTCTACATATGGTTCTTCCGCGGCACGCCGGTCTACGTGCAGCTCCTCTTCTGGTATGAGGTAGCGGTGCTTCAGCCGACGATCAGTCTCGGGATCCCCTTCGGGCCGGAATTCGCGAGCTGGAGCACCAACACGATCGTCACCCCGCTCGTGGCAGCCCTCCTCGGCCTCGGGCTCAACGAAGGCGCCTATTACGCCGAGATCGTGCGAGCCGGGATCATCTCTGTCGACCACGGCCAGTTCGAAGCGGCCCAGTCGCTCGGTATGCGGCGCGCCCAATTGATGCGACGGATCGTGCTGCCGCAGGCGATGCGGGTCATCGTCCCGCCGACGGGCAACGAAACGATCTCCATGCTCAAGACTTCGTCGCTCGCGGTCGTCGTCACCTACCCCGAGCTGCTTTTCCAAACTCAGAACATCCAAAACCGCACCTTCGAGATAATCCCCCTCTACATCATGGCGAGCTTCTGGTACCTGCTCTTGACGACGCTCTTCACGATGGGTCAGTTCTACGTCGAGCGCTACTACGCCCGGGGCAGCTCGTACGCCTTGCCGCTGACGCCGATGCAGAAGCTGCGCCGTAACCTCACGACGCTGCGCCGTACCCCGTTCTCGGCGAGCGCGTTGGCGGAACCGTTCTCCTCGAGCGGGCAGGGGAACCCGTAGATGCCCGGCCCGATGGTCCGCGCGGAAGCGGTGCACAAGCGCTACGGCATCCTCGAGGTGCTGAAGGGCATAACCCTCGAGGTCGCGCCCCGTGAGGTGATGTGCCTCTTGGGCCCGTCTGGATCGGGCAAGTCGACTTTCCTCCGCTGCGTCAACCACATCGAGAAGATCAATTCGGGACGCCTCTACGTCGACGGTGACCTCGTCGGTTACGAGGAACGGGGCGGTCGTCTGCATGAGCTGCGCGAACGCGAGGTCTGCCGCAGGCGCACCGAGATCGGCATGGTTTTCCAGCGATTCAACCTGTTCCCGCACATGACCGCGTTCGAGAACGTCGCCGCCGCGCCGGTGCTGGTGAAAAAAGAGTCGAAGGCAGAGGTCGAGCGCCGCGCCCGGGCACTGCTGCAGCGAGTCGGCCTGTCGACCAAGGTCGACGCCTACCCCAACCAGCTCTCGGGCGGGCAGCAGCAGCGGGTCGCGATCGCACGGGCGCTCGCGATGCAACCGAAGCTCATGTTGTTCGACGAGCCTACGAGCGCGCTTGACCCCGAGCTCGTCGGCGAGGTCCTCGATGTGATGCGCTCGCTTGCCGAGGAGGGAATGACGATGATCGTCGTCACCCACGAGATCGGCTTTGCCCGCGAGGTGGGTGACACACTCGTGTTCATGGACGAGGGGGTCGTCGTCGAAGCAGGAGTCCCGAAAGACGTCATCTCCAACCCGCAGCACGAGCGCACAAGGGCATTCCTTTCCAAGGTGCTCTGATCACTCGCTCCTCGCCCCACTCCCGATTCCCATCCCGAGCGAGCCAGCCGTGCCGGAACCACAATTGACCGAAAACGGGGCGCCAAAGGGAGTTAGCGCGTCGCGGCCTTCCTGCGCCGTTGTTGGTGACGGCCGGTCCGGAACGCCTCCTGTGCCAATTGCGTAGTAACACGGGTGTCGTCGACACGCGACGTGCAAGCCAACCCAGTCAGGTGGTGGGTACCGATGAGTGACCGCGCGGATCCCCGCGAGCTTCTGCAGAGGTACTCGGGTAACCCGATCCTCCGCCCGCACGACTTCCCGAAGATGGTCAACGCCGTCCTCAACCCGGGCGCCACTGTCATCGACGGCCGGACGCTTCTGTTGCTTCGCGTCGAGCACCGCACCGGCCTCTCGTCGCTGGTCGTCGCGACGAGCGAAGACGGGCTGACCGGTTGGGAGATCGACCCGGTCCGGGGCCTCGAGCCCCAATCGGGTGGCTTCGAGGAGCATTGGGGGATCGAGGACCCGAGGATCACCCGTGTCGGTGATGAGTACTTTGTCGTCTACGTCGGGTACTCCACCGCGGGACCGCTCGTCTGCCTGGCCAAGACCCGAGACTTCGTGCACTGGGAGCGCTTGGGTGTGCTCCAGCCGCCCGAGGATAAGGACGCGGCCCTGTTCCCGACGACCTTCGATGGCCGCTGGGCCCTGATCCATCGACCGGCGCCGGCGATGTCCGGTCTGGGAGCCCACGTCTGGATCTCCTTCAGCCCCGATCTGCGCCACTGGGGCGACTCGCGCGTGCTGCTTGCGGCACGTCACGGTGGCTGGTGGGACTCCAACAAGGTCGGGCTCGGTCCCCCGCCACTGCTCACCAGGGACGGTTGGCTGGTCTGCTACCACGCCGTCCGTGTCACGGCGTCAGGGTCGATCTACCGGCTCGGGCTGGCACTTTTGGACAGGGACGACCCGAGCGAAGTCCTCGCGCGCGGCAACGAGTGGATATTCGGTCCCCAGGAGCCCTACGAACGCGCGGGCGACGTGCCCGACGTCGTGTTCCCCTGCGGCTGGGTGCTGCGCGACGACGGCGACACCCTGCACGTTTATTACGGCGCCGCCGACAGCGTCGTCTGCGTGGCCGAGGCAAGCCTGGCAAGGCTGTTGAGCCATCTCGAAGAGCACCCCTACCCGCCCGACGACGAGAACCCGTACCCGCTGGCCAAGACTGGTACCGGTCCGAAGGGTGCCCCCGGGTCGTCCTGACCCGCCGGGCGGTGCTTTGCGCCGACCCCGGCCATGCCCTGACGTGCTACGGGGCCGCGCAGGCACAGGGTCGCGCTCGAACCCAGGGATTACGCGGTAAAGTTGGTGCAGGTAATTCCCTTTGGAAGAGTCGCCTCGCTTGGGCCGGACGGTCGTTTAGGACCACTTCTATCGCCCCGTGCAGGTTCGTCGCCTCGACCTAGAAAAACTCGAGGAGTACTGTGCGCGTCCCAAGTCCGGCAATCCCCCGCTTCGCCGACAGTCGCTTTCCCGCACCGTCCTTCGGCTTTCTCAGCACCTACCCCCCGACCGCGTGCGGAATAGCGACCTTTAGCGCCGCTTTGTCCAAGGGGCTGGTCGCAAACGGGGCCGAGGTGGGCATCGTACGGGTGGCCGACGGATCGCCGGCCTCCGACAAGGCTGTGGTGGGAGAACTCGACAACGGGTCTGCCCGGTCGGTGGCCGCGGCCTCCGAGGTGCTCAACCGCTTCGACGTGGCGATAGTCCAACACGAGTACGGCCTGTACGGTGGCGCCGACGGAGACGAGGTGCTCGACGTGCTTGAAAGCCTCGACGTCCCGTCCATCGTCATCGCCCACACCATTCTCAGTCGTCCAACCCCCCACCAGCAGTCGGTTCTCGAAGCGGTGGCGGCGGTAGCGGACCAGGTGGTCGTCATGTCGGCCGCGGCCCAAGAGCGGCTGTGCAGCTTGTTCGACATCGACCCCGCAATCGTCACGACCATCCCGCACGGAGCGGCTATCCCTACGAGCCGCCCTTCGCATCAGCCAATTGGCCGGCCGACGATCCTGACCTGGGGCCTGATCGGACCCGGCAAGGGCATCGAGCGCGTCATCGACGCCATGGTCTCATTGCACGACCTCCCGTCGCGGCCTTGCTACCTGGTGGCCGGCCGCACGCATCCGAGAGTGCTCGCCTCCGACGGGGAGGCTTACCGCAACGCCCGTATCGAACAGGCCTCGCGCAACGGGGTCGCCGAGTCGGTGATATTCGACGCCACTTACCGGAATGTGGGTTCCCTCACGGCACTGATCCAATCGTGCGCGGTCGTCGTGCTGCCCTACGACACGGCGGACCAGGTCACCTCCGGTGTGCTCGTTGACGCCATCGCGGCTGGCAGGCCGGTCGTTGCCACGGCGTTCCCGCACGCCGTCGAGTTGTTGGCGAGCGGTGCGGGCATCGTCGTCGACCACGACGACCCCGACGCGCTCGTGTCAGCGCTGCGCCGGTTGCTCCTTGAGCCCGGGCTCGCTGATGCTATGGGCGCAGAGGCGTCAAGACTGGCCCCGACCATGGCCTGGTCGGTTGTCGCTGGCGCTTACCTGGGACTCGGGAGTCGGCTACTTCGCAAGCACCCGGCGTTGGTATGAACTGGGCGGCGGGACCCAACTTCGACCACCTGTGCGCCATGACAGATGGCCGCGGCACCTTCGAGCACGCCCGCTACGCCGAGCACATGCCAGAGCACGGCTACTGCACCGACGACATGGCCCGCGTCCTCGTCGTCGCCGCACGAGAGCCCCGCTCCACCCCGAGAGTGCTCGACCTCGCCAGGACCAGCCTTCGCTTTCTCACCGCCGCGCAGAGCCACGACGGCCGTTACCGGAACCGACTGGACCAGCACGGGCGCTGGGAGGACGGGCCGGCGCTCGAGGACTGCTGGGGCAGGAGCATCTGGGGACTCGGCACCGCCGCTTCGCACAGCGACGACGTACGGCTACGAGTTACGGCCACCGTACAGTTCGACCGCGCGGTCTCGCGACGCTCCCCCTACCCGCGGGCGATGGCGTTCGCGGCGATCGGAGCAGCCGAGTTGCTCTCTGCCGAGCCCCGCCACCGTGGGGCACTCGCACTGTTGACCGATGCTGCCGACGCCATGGCACGTCCGCGGCCCAATGTCGCCTGGCCCTGGCCGGGGGCACGGCTGCGCTATGCCAACGCGGTCGTGCCGGAGGCGATGATCGCCGCCGGCGTGGCACTGGGTCGCTCGAAGCTGCTGCGGAACGGCCTCGAGCTGCTGGCGTGGCTGCTCGACTACGAAACTGTGGACGGTCATCTGTCCGTCACGCCAGTGGGAGGCTCAGGTCCGGGTGACAACCGGCCGGCTTTCGACCAGCAGCCCATCGAGGTGGCCGCACTCGCGGACGCTTGTGCCCGGGCCGCGAGCGTCGACCAGGACCGGCGTTGGACCGACGGCCTCGTTGCCGCACAAGCCTGGTTCCTCGGAGACAACGACGGGGGGCACGTGATGTGGGACCCGGAAACCGGGGGTGGCTTCGACGGCCTCACGGCACGAGGGCCGAATCTCAACCAGGGCGCCGAGTCGACACTCGCTCTGCTAGCGACGCTGCAGCATGCGAGCCGACTCGCGGTGGCGCCGCGGTGAGCACGGAGGTCTCGGGCGGTGTCCGGCGCAGCCGGCAGCGCCTCGCCGCGGACCCGTCGCGGGTCGTCACGATGCTGTTCGTTCCCGGGCAGGAGGGACTGAACCGGGAACAGCCGCGGACCTCAGCTGTGGTGAGCCGCATCCTGGCGCTGAACGACGAGGAGGTGGGGCGGTCATTGGACGACGTCACCGCTCGGTTCGCAAACCGCCACCGCGATCTCGTAGCAACGTTCCGACGGCACGCGGACGAGCTTTCCGAACGCCTCGATCCCAACTACGAGCTCTCCGAGACGCGCCGGCTGCTGCTCGGTGCCACGTTCACCAACGAGTACGCGCTCGAAGGCGCAGCGCTGTGCAACCCCTGCATGGTGGCCCATCCCGACCAGAGCGGAGTACCTGCGGGCAGCTTGCGCTTTGTGATGAGCGTCCGTGCAATCGGGGAGGGGCATCGGTCCTCCATCGAGTTCCGGACAGGAACGGTCGACGAGCACGCGAGAGTCACCATCGATCCCGCACCTCGGTTCGCTACAACAGGAGTCCTCGAAGCGGTCCCGCTCGAGGCCGCAGTCTTCCGAAGCGAGCTTCGTCGACTCCGCGCCGACGGGGAGATCGCTGACTACGTCCTCGACTCCCTGGGCGAACAGTTCACCGAGGCCGCTCTCGAAAAGCGCCTGGTCCGGCTTCGGGGCCAGCTAATCACCCACAGACAGGACAACGCGATCATTTCGCTCATCCGCCAGATCGCCGAGAGGAGCTACTGCGTGCGCTTCCCGGCCGACACGTCGTTGGCGGAACGGGTCCTGATGCCGTCCATGGGCGCAGAACGCAACGGCATGGAGGACGCCCGCTTCGTGCAGTTCGAGCACCGTGACGCGAGCGTCTCTTACTACGCCACCTACACGGCATATGACGGAGTAGACGTCGCTCAGCAACTTCTGGAGACGACGGACTTTCGCTCGTTTACCTCCTCGCCGGTCGTAGGCCTCGAGGCCAACAAGGGCCTCGCCCTATTCCCTCGGCGGATCGGCGACAGTTTCGCAGCCCTTTCCCGCTCGGGCCACGAGACGAACACCGTCGTGTTCTCCGACGACCTGCATCGTTGGCAAGCCCCACAGCCCTACCAGGTGCCCACCTGGACCTGGGAGGTGCTCCAGCTCGGCAACTGCGGCTCTCCGATCGAGACCGACGCCGGTTGGCTCGCGCTCACCCACGGCGTCGGCCCGATGCGCACCTACAGGATCGGTGCCGTGCTCTTGGATCTCGACGATCCGACCAGGATCATCGGCAAGCTCCGTGAGCCTCTGCTCAGTCCGGCACCCGATGAGCAAGACGGTTACGTCCCGAACGTCGTCTACTCCTGCGGCTCGCTCGTGCACGGCGACACCCTGGTCCTTCCCTACGGCATCGGTGACTCGGCGATCGGGGTCGCCACGCTCTCGTTGCCCGCACTGCTCGACGCTCTCACCGCTGGCTAGGACCTCCTACAGCTTCGAAGACCGGCGGGCTGGATTCCGGCTGCGAAGGCTAGCGCTGGAGGCTCGAGCCCGCGACCCCTCGAGGAGTAACTAGGCACTGTCGCCCAGAGCTCGTACTTTGGCTAGCGCACCCAGGTGAGGGCCGGCGAGAGTATCGACGCGACGGTCATGCGTCATAGCCGACAACGGCGATTTCGTCAGGTACCGCTACGCCGAACTCGACAAGCCCCCGAAGCACCCCGAGAGCGAGCAGGTTCCCGAAGGGAAGGATTGTCCCGCACCCTGAGTTTGGCAACGGATGGGGGCTGCATGTCGTGGACTCGGAAGGCAGGACTCAATTTGGCTAGCCGGCTCATCCGTCGACTGCGCCGCCACCGCCGGAATCATCTTTGGATCAGTCAACCTAGTCACGCAATGCGAGGTTCGGTCCGGCGGCCGCAGAAGGCGATGTGCCTTACCTTGCCCTGCGCGTAACGCCGAATATTTGCTGTATGGCTAGCAGTGGAAGGCTGACGCCTTGGCGAGCGATATTCCCAATTACGGGCGTCTCACGATGCAACTCGAGCTCCGCCGTTGCATGAGAAGGTGTTGTCACGAGCACCCCTTCACGGCGAAGCCGAGTTAAACGCCGCCCAGGCCGCGCTGCACTCGCGCTGTGCCGCCTGGAACTGCGGCGAGCCGAAGTGCATGCCTGAGGGGAGCGTCCAATCGGCCCCCGGGGAGAACGTCGGGTCCGGGAAGTTCGGCAGGCCGTGCGCCCGCATGCAGCGAGAGAACTTGAGCGCGTCTGCGTTCGACTGCTGCTGCTGGGCCGGCGAGAGCTGGGGCATCAGGTGCTGGCAGGCCTTGTTTGCGGACTGGTACAGCGGCGAGCTCGGGTCGAGCCCGGTCCCAGGGCCGACTTTTATATTCGTGCCGGGCTTCATGTCCGGGAAATTGGGCACGCCGTTCTTCCTCATGCACGCCGAGTACGACAGCAGCTGCGCTTGCACCTTGCTGGATCCTTGGCCCGGCGAGCCTGCCGGGGCCGCTGCCGTGGTGGTCTCAGCGCTCTTGTTCCCGAGAGCGGCCACACCGGGGCTGCCGCCCCCGCCGCCGCAGGCAGCGGCCACCAGAGCGAGGACGCCGGCGGCCAAGGCCGCCTGGATGGCTCTCAGCAGGCGTCGCGCCCTGTCCCATGGCCGGGCCGGTCGCGGACCCGCTGGTGCCACCAAGGCCCGCCGACGTGCCCTTTCTCCATGTGCAAATTGTACAGCGCCGTTACAGGCACTGTCTGCCGTCCTGTTACCCCACACGCCCATCCTTGGTGGCATGAGCGTGCTGCTCGTCGAGACCCTGTGCACGGGCTTGGCCACCGCCAAGTGCAGCGCGTACTTATGAGCGGGCACCGAGAAGACGCTACGACCCTCAAACTCCCGAACGCCCTCTTATGTGTGGCTGAGTAACGCGCGATTCTCAACGGGAAGCCACCCAGATCGACGGCTCGTTGCCCCGAACCGCGGCGCCCGACTGCCCTCCCGGACACTACGACTGGTAGCGGGACGCTCACTTCAAACGCATCGTCGACTGAGTCAAGCCCTTCGCGCCTGGCAGGGGCGACTTGCTCGTCATCCATGGGACACTCGCGGTGTACACGGCGTTCTCGTCCCGGACCCAAAGGCTCATGCGATGACAGCTTGACTTCGAGAAGTGCTACATATGAAAGGGCCCGCAACGGCTACGCGCAGCTGCCCTGAGAGCCGTTCGTCGGGTCCAGCATCCTGGTCGGCTTTCGGACCATGTGATAGAGGACAAAGTTCGAAGCCCGCCCAATGGTGCCGAGCGGGCGCTCGTCCGCCAGGTCGAAATCGGCGCTGAAGCGCTCACTCAGCTCCGTGGTGTCGACGCCCCTGGCCCCCAAGAGGTGCCAGCTTGCCGGCGGGTGGGAGATCCCCGCCAGGTAGAACTCCGCGCCCGACCGAGCGACACCCGCGACCTGGGCCTCGTAGGCTGCGCGCAAGCGCGCAGGGATGGTGTGGTAGCAGCCGATGTCGATGACGAGATCGAAAGTGCCCACCACTCCTGCTTGGCGAAGATCGGTGACGTCACCGGTCACAAAGCTGGCCCGCGCTCGTGTAGCGAGGGCACGTTTTTTGGCCCTGGCGATGGCGCTAGGCACGAAGTCGATTCCGACAACCTCCCAGCCCTGCTCGGCAAGGTAGACGACATTGCTCCCGGTCCCACAGCCAAGATCCAGCGCACGTCCAGGCGGGCGTCCGGCGATGAGCTCCTCGAGCTCAGCTCGAGGTTCACCGGTGTCCCAGTGAGGACTGCCGAAACGGTAGGAGAGTTTGTAGAAGAGCGAATCGCGTTTCACCGAAGTTCCTCCAGCGGCAATCGGTCCGTCCTATAGTTTAGCAACTAAGTAGCTGAGTTATAAAGGAGCTTAGCCATTCGTTATACTGCTGTCAATGTCAGTTCCCGATCCCGACGAGGTAGCGGCCTGTTTGCAACGGTTCGGCCTCGAACGAGACCGCATGCGCGCGTCGCTGGCCCACGCCGCGGACATCAGCGCCACGGACCTTGATGCCTTGGAGCACCTCGAAGCAGACGGGCCCCTGACTCAGCGCCAGCTGGGAGAGAGGCTGTCGCTCACCTCAGGTGCGATCACCATGCTCGTCGACCGCCTTGAGCGCCTAGGCCTGGTCCGGCGCGGCCCTCACCCCACCGATCGCCGCTACATCTTGCTCGAGCTGTCGCCGGAAGCCGTGAAGCGTGCTCCTGCCGGGCTCGCCACGTACCACGCGCGGATGAGAGCTCTCGCCGCCGAGACGAGGCCCGAGCATCGAGCGGCACTTTGCAGCTTCCTGCTCGCGGCCTCCAATGCAGCCTCCGAGGCGGCCGACGAGCTGAGCCGTTAGAGATGGGTAGGCCTCGTCTTGGGGAGAATGTAGCGGTCACGCCTACGGCGGTCGTCGAGATCATCTGGTCCGGGACTGCGGCGTTCCGTGATGGTGAAGGCCCCGCAGTAAGGAAGCTAAAGGGCTCACGAGCGAGAGTGGCCCTGATTTAGCGATGCAGGACTGCCCACCCTTCCCGTGCTCCGTAAACGAGGAGGACATAGCCGGCAAGCGGGTCTGCCCACCACCAACCGAGCATCGCGTTCAGCAAAAGGCCGATGACCACTGCGGTTGCGAGAAGGCCGTCGACGAGGGTGACCCGGCCTTCGGTTCGGAGGACGGGATTCCCAAGTAGTCGTCCTGTGCGGTCCTTGCCCGCGGCGAGAGCGAACATCACCACAGCCGTCCCGGCAGTCCACCCCATGCCAAGGCTGCTGTGGTGCGGGTGGTACCGAGCGACAATGACGATGGTGCTCTGAACGGCGAGATAGGCCGCGAGGACAAGGAAGGCGACGCCGATCATCCGCAGGCCGATGCGCTGGCGAGCCTCGCCAGTTCCGGAGAGTTCCCAGATCACGACCGTGCTGGCCCCGATCTCGATGAGCGAGTCGAGGCCGAATCCAGCCAGCGCGACGGATCGGGCCGCGACAGCAGCGAGCGCCAAGACGACGACCCCGACGATGTTCCAGCCGAGGGTGACCGCTTCGAGGGCGTACCCCCTCCTGAGCAGGGATTCATGTGACGGGTCCGGGGTCACGGAACAGCGCATCTTCGGGTCATGACCAGAATCAGGTTGCCGGACGAGAAGTCACTTTGGTCTCCCACAAGTGCGACGACCGACGCTACAGGGTCGGCCCTCCCCGTCAGGCTGCTAGCCCGATCGTCACCACTGGGGGGTGCTCAAGGCTGTTGTGGACGGTGCAGTGCGACGCGACTGCCAACAGCGGCGCTCGACGGTCCTCTGGGACACCGGGAATCTGGATCGACAGTTGGATCTCGCCGACCCGGGCAGGATGCTCGCTCATGCTGAACAGCGCAGTCACAGCCAGACCATCGGTTGGAAGATCGTGGCGGAGGAGGAATCGCCGAACGTAGAACGCCACGCAGGAGGCGAGGCTGGCCACGAACATCTCGGTGGGCGTCGGGGCGGCGTCGGAGCCGCCGTCTTCTATGGGCTGATCAACGTGCAGCACGTGCTGGCGGACGGCGATCTCGAAGAGGTCGCCTCCCTTGTGATCGACTCGAATGGCTCTCTCCATCGCTGCCTCCTTTCTCGAACGCACCGTCAGTTTCGGGCGGGCGCGTTCCGGCGGCCGAAGAGGTGTCCCCAGGCCGTCGGACGGGTCGTGGGCGAGGGGTTCTGGCCGCATTGGCACCGCTCGGCGGACGGCACGTGTCCGAGCACCTGCTCGACGTGGGCGCCACAGCCGCGCCAGGTCGGGCGACCACACTTGCGGCAACTCACTGCTCTACACATACCCCATAGGGTATCAGACAATACCCGGTAGCGTTGCGGTACGGGCGCATAACGACACTCCTCATAACGAGTCCGGGCATATCTCGAGCCGCTCCAGAACGACGTTCCTGAAGGAGCGCCTCGTGTCAAGAGCCTTCGGCGAAGCCGAAGACGGTTCTTTCCTGTGGTGGAGCCCAGTGCACTTGATTCGCGGGCGCGCGCATCCAAGCCCCCGC